>NZ_JARIBH010000047.1 GCF_029264495.1 Peptacetobacter sp. | reverse complement strand
AATGCTATTCTTTTGTAAGCTTCTGCTACTTCTGGATATCCTTCTCTATCTGCCTGTCTTGACATTGCTAAGTACATTCCTACTTCTGTACATTCTCCAGTGAAGTTTGCTCTTAATCCTTCTACTACTTCTTCATCTACACCTTTAGCAACACCTATTCTATGTTCGTCAGCCCAAACTCTATCTCCAGCCATTTCTTCAAATTTATCTGCTCCAACTTTACATACTGGACATTCTTCTGGTGCAGTTTCTCCTTCATGTATATATCCACATACTGTACAAACCCATTTTTTCATAATCTTAATCCTCCATAAATTTTAATTTTTTATTTTATTCTTATTTAATTGATTTTTACTTGAAAATTACATCTCGTATATTATATATATACCCTGCTTTATCTTTTCTAAACATCTTTTTTTATTTTTTTTATTTTTTCTCAATTAAGATGTTTAAAATATGTTGTAATAGACTTTAATTAAATCAATCTTTTTTTATTTTTTTATTACTATGTTCTTATATATACCCTCGAAATATACCTTTAAACAAAGAAATTTATTTTTTTTCTATATTTTTAAAAAAAGGTATAAATGATAATTTTGTTTCAGCTGTTATTACCGACATAAATATTATTATACTCCCTACAATCATTCTTACTGTTACAGGTTCTCCTAATATTATTATAGATAAAATAGTACCAAACACTGCTTCTGTAGAAAGTATTATTGCAACTCTTGTTCCATCGACCATTTTTGAACAGATTGTCTGTAATAAGAAACAAATTGTTGTACTAAATAAAGATAAATATATTATTCCCATATAACCTGATAATTCTGCATTTAATCTAGCCTCTCCTATAATGATTTGAACTATAAAAGATAAAATAAATGCTACATCAAACTGAATAGCAGTAAGAACAATAGGATTATGATTTTTTACAAATTCGCTCGTAAAGAAAATCTGAAATGCAAATCCAAATGCACATAATAATGTAAGAACATCACCAAAATTGATAGTAAAATCTGCACTAAGAGATAAAACTGCGATTCCTATTATAGCTAAAAAACTACTTGCCACTCCAAACTTATCCAGTTTTCTTTTATAAAGAGCTAACCCTATAAAAGGAACTATAACTACATTTACTGATGTTATAAAAGCATTTTTAGATGGCGTAGTATAATTTAGACCTAGTGTTTGTAAAAAGAATCCTAAAAATAAACATACTCCTAATATAATTCCTACTTTAATAGTTCCTCTTGTAATATTGTTTTTTATTTGTTTGAAAAATATCATATTTAACAATACTGCTGATATAAAAAATCTTAAAGTCATTATTTGTGAAGTTGTAAGACCACCATCTAACGCAGCTTGTGTTGCAACAAAACCGCCTCCCCATATAATTGCGACTATAAAAAGACCTATTTCACCAATGTGTTTTTTCAAAAATATCCCTCCATTTTCTCAAATTCATAACAGTCTTAATATCTAATTTAATATAAAAAAAATTTTTTGTAAATATATTTTGTAATTTTATTTTACTTTTATGCTTTTTATAAAAGAATTTAATTTAAATTTTTAGATATTTGAAGTCACTGTTTTTTTATAGTTTTTTCTATTTAATTTCATATCCCTCTGTTATAATGAGAACAGTTAAAAAATTAATAATTTAATAAGCGATATTATTAAATCTTTAGGAGGATTTTTATGAACAGATATAAAAAAGGACTTAACACTTGCAACTATATAGTAGAAGAATCTAAAAAATTATTCTACCTTAAAGGATATTCAAAAACGACTATACAGGAAATTTGTGATAATACTAATATAACTTTAGGTAATTTTACATATTATTTTAAAACTAAACAAGACTTATTAAAAAGAGTCTACTTAGATTATTTAAAAGAGATAGAGAATTTTGTTATAGAAAATTCAGAAGAATATCCAAATTTATTTGATAAATATTTATTATCATGTATTATTTTTAATAATAATTTATTTGCAGACAAAAATATTTCTAACTTCAATTACAGTATAATAAAAAATGATTCTCTTTATAATGATATATTCCTTAGTATTCCTAGTGAAGAGATAAAACTTGCTTATGGAAATATAAATGAGAATATAAGTAGAAGAGAATTAAAACTTCTTTATCTTTCTGATTTAGGTACTAGAAAAGAACTTACAAAATACTTTGTAGAAAATGAAGAGTTATTTGAATCACCACTTGATTTTTCTGCTAATTTAGCTGAAATAATTTCTAGAATATATAAATTTGAAAATATTAATATAAACGAAAAATTCTTAAAAAATAGTGATTTATTAGAAAAAATAAAAAATAATGGAATTTATTTACTTACTCCAACAAATAAATAACAATATATAACTAAAAAGGGTTAAACTAATAGAATTTAGTTTAGCCCTTTTTATTATTTACTATAGAATTATAAGACTACTTATAATAATCTTTCCTATATTATATAGATAGTTTTAAATTATTTTACTACTATTTTTATAAATTTCTTTTTACCTATCTGTATTACTAGTTCTTCAGCTGCTTCAACAGAATTTAAGTCATTAATTTTTTCTCCGTTAACTTTCACTCCACCCTGTTTAGCAAGTCTTCTTATTTCACTTTTACTTGGAACTAATTTATTTTCAACAGCTATTCCTGCAATATCAAGGTTTTCTGCATCTACTTCAACAGTTAATATATCATCTGGTATATTACCTTTTTGGAATACACTTTTGAATCTATTTTCTGCTTCCTGTGCTTTTTCTTCTCCATGATATAAAGTTACTATTTCTTTAGCTAATCCCATTTTTATATCTCTAGGATTTGCTCCATTTTCCATTTTTTCTTCTATTTCAGCTACTACATCAGGATGTACATCTGTAACTAAATTATAGTATTTTATTATTAATTCATCAGGAATTTCCATAGCTTTTTGGTACATAAGTCCAGCTTCTTCATCTATACCTATGTAGTTTCCTAATGATTTAGACATTTTGTTTACTCCATCAAGACCTTCTAATAGAGGCATCATTATTACTACCTGTGATTCTTTTCCAAATTCTCTTTGTAAAGATCTTCCCATTAAAAGATTAAATCTTTGATCTGTACCACCAAGTTCTATATCAGAATCTATTGCTATAGAGTCATAAGCCTGCATTAATGGGTAGAAGAATTCATGTACTGATATTGGCATTTGACCTTCATATCTTTTTTTGAAATCTTCTCTTTCTAACATTCTTGCAACTGTTATTGTAGCTGCTAATTTTATTACTTCTTCAAAGTTTAATTTTCCTAACCATTCACTATTATATCTAACTATAGTTTTTTCTTTATCTAAAACTTTAAATATCTGTTCTTGATAAGTTTTTGCATTTTCTAATACTTGTTCAGTTGTTAATGCTTTTCTAGTTTTTGATTTACCAGTTGGATCTCCTATTTTACCAGTAAAATCTCCTATTATTATTACTATCTGATGACCTAAGTCCTGAAGTTGTTTCATTTTTCTAAGAACAACAGTATGACCTAGATGTATATCTGGTGCACTTGGATCAAGACCAAGTTTTATTGTAAGTGGTTTGTTCTCTTTCTGTGCTTTTGATAATTTTTCTTTAAGGTCTTTTTCATCTATTAGACTATCTACACCCTTCATTACTATTTTCATCTGTTCATCTACAGATAATTTAGATATGCTCATAATTTTACCTCCTAAATTTTAATAAAAAAACTCCCGCCCTAATAAAAAGGACGGGAGATATCTCTCGTGTTACCACCTTAATTTTACGAATACTTCACAGTAATTCGACTCATTGTGTCAATTAAATACACTGCATTATAACGTATGCAAAACGTCATATCCTACTATCTTCAGATATGCAACTCCAAAATGTACTTCAGATAAAATAAATTACCTCATTTCAGCAACCTGAGGCTCTCTGTAAATTTATATAAATCCTACTCTTTTCTTCATAGTTTTTATAAATTAGTTTAAATATTTTATATCACTTTTTACATATACATCTATAATATATTTGTTTTTAACTATTTTGTCAATAGCATATCAATTTTTTTAATATACTCTTCCCTAAGTCCATATTTAGAATCCAATGTCATAAAGAATAATATGGAAATTGCAGAAGCTATCCAGAAATAAGATAATAGTATAAATAAGTATACTATAGTAAATAATCGTACGTTAGACATACTTTTACCTCTCATAAGCATATATCCTTGTATTCCTGCTATAGAATCTCTTATTAAAAAATACATACTTGTGTAGAAGAAACAGTGCATTATAGTGTCTATATATGCAATATTTGTACTTATTTTATATTTATTTAATAGCATAAATGTCATAGCATATATTGTCATTATATAAAATAGATTTCTAGAACAATAAACTAATCTAGAATAAGTTCTAAAATGTCTAATCATATCGTATTTTTTCTTAGATTCACCTTTTAATACATTTATTCTATTTCCTACAAATAAGCCAACTATATATACTCCAACAACTGTTCCAAGAGGTATCAATGTTATTGAAAGATAAAATACTGTTTCAAAATAACTTTTTATAAATTCTGCTGGATATTTGTTAAATTCAGGAACATTTTTCATAATCATTTTTGCCATATATGAAGTAGTTTCTTTAAAATCAGTTATAAAACTATATCCTATCAATTTAGAAGCATATATATCTACAAATATAATTATTATTGTCCCTATAACAGTACCTAAAAGTAAATCATCAATTATAGTTGTTTTTTTCTCAGAAAGTATTCCACACATTATTCCAAGTATAATACCTTGGCTTGCCCATATCGCTGTTCCAGGATTTCCAAGTATTGCAAATACTATAGTTAATCCTGATATAGCAGATAGTAAAGTATATTTTGAACCACATTTTAAATATATTATAAAATAAAATAATGGAACAATATAATCTAAGTAAACTCCATATCCTATTCCACTTCCAACAGATATTATAGTTACAACAATAAATATTGCTGTTAATAATGATGCCTGTGTAAGTTCTTTTGTTTTATTCAATCTATGTTCCCCCCTTAAACTCTAATTAATTATCATATTTAAATTTTAAACATAGTAGATAGTATAACATTAATATATACATTTTTTCTAGTGAAAATTTCATTTTATCTCCATAATATTTTAAATATTAACAATAAATTTTTAATATGATATAATTTAAAATAAATTTTATTTTTTAATAAGGAGTGATATATTGATTGGAGCAAATTTATTTGATAAATTAGATAAAAATGATTTAGAGAAAATAGACGTTTTTAAAAACAATTTTTATAATTTATTTCCTTATGACTATCCTTATATAGATTTTAATAATTTAAAGGATATTAAGGTAATTATGGAAAATAGCAATCCTAAAGATTACAAAAAGTATCCTCTTCCTAAAGGTTTTTCTATTGTTATGTACAAAAATGGTTATGAATATGATTGGGCGAGAATACAAACAGAGTTAAAACAATTTAATACAATAGAAGATGCTTTAATCTGTTTTTCTAATACTTTTTTAAATGGTAGTGAAGATGTATATAAAAAATGTTTCTTTATTCAAGATGGAAATGGTAAAAACGTAGCGACTGCTTCTATTTGGGACGGTAATCATTTTGGAAAAACGATGCAGAGAATACATTGGGTTGCTGTTTCTAAAAAATATCAAAATATTGGACTTGGAAAATCCCTTGTATCAACTGCTCTTGATTTATTCAATAGTTTATATTCGTCAAATTACATATATTTGACATCTCAAATTTCTAGCTATAAAGCTTTAAATATTTATTCGCAATTCGGATTTAAACCTTATCTTTCAAATATGCCTAAAAATTTTGGAATGGACTCTGATACATTCCAAAGAAATTCAGAATATGCTTGGAAATTAATAAGTGCATTTTCAAATAAAAATTATCTTTCTTTATAATTAATTGTAAAAAAAGAGGTAATAAAATATTACCTCTTTTCTATGACATTATATTCTAAATTTTATTCAGTTAAGACTATACCATTATTTATATAGATGTATTTTTCAACTTCTCCTTCATCTAACTCTTCATTTATAACTTGTTTATCTATTCTAACTTTTTTATTTTTTAAAAATCCATTTTTTATTATCTTTCCTTTTTCATCTAATATTGAATAGTATGTTCTATTATTTCCTTCTATAACAAAAGTTTCACTTAAATCTTTACCTAATCTATATGTACCAGATTTTTTATTATCATCATTTTCCATATCCAATTCAACTTCATTTGATTTGTACAATATTCCATTTTTAATTTTTACATTATCTCCATTATATAATGTAACATAATAATTTCTATTCACTGGCTCAAATATCTTTTCTTTATCTTCTTTTCTTATTATATCTATACTAGATGAAAAATTACCTTCATTTTTGACAAAAATGTACTCTCCCGCAGGTATATCTTTTCCAACAACAATATCTTCTTTTTCTATTTTACTTACTTTTTCCTTTGGAACTAAATATTTTAATGGAACTACTTTTTTATATTCAGAGTAATCTATATAAGGTTCTTCATACTCTACTTTTTCACTTACATTATTACTATCTTCATCTTGTCTATCAAAAAATATTAGTGATGTTATTGCTGCAACAATATTGATGACTATATTAATAGATATTATTATTGCTATTACTTTAAATATTTTTGAAAATACTGATTTATTTTCTTTTTTATCTTTTTTATAATTTTTATAATTATTATTTCTACTATTTTTACTATTAGAATATTTTTCATTCATATTTTGTAATAGTTTTTTATTCATATTTTTATTATTTTGATTAGATTCATTAATACTTTCTTTTATGTTATCGTATTCCTTTTTTATAGCATCTATAGCTTCATCTGGATTCAATCCTGTATTTTTAACAACCCAATCTCTAATAGGATTGAGTTTATCAAGATTATTATCAATATTTGTGTTATTAGTATTGTTTCTATGTACTTCATTTTCATCTATTGTTTCTTTATAGTTTTTATCGTAGTTTTCTTTTATATTATATTGTGTATTTTTATTGTAATTTTTTCTTTTTTCTAAGTGACCTTTTTCTTTAATCTTTTTTTCACTCATCGATTTCATATATTTTGAAAAAATACTTCCTTTATTCTCATAGCTATAATCTATAGCTGGATCTTTTTTTCTATCTTGTTTAGACTCATAATCTACAAAGTTAATTTCTTCTCTATAGTTCTTTTTCATATAGGTCACCTCCATATAATACTTTTTATTAATTTATTTTAACATACTATTCTATGTATATGATAGTAACAATTTTGAAATTTTTTGATTTTTTAAAATAATCTTGTAATTTGTATTTTTATTATAAGCTATCAAATAGTTTTTAATCAATATTTATGTTCTTTGTAATGAATTTAATAAAAAAAAGAGCAGATTTCTGCTCTTTTCATTATTTTTATAATCTAATATAAAATTATTGGTGTTCCAGGTTCAATAGTTTGATATACAGTAGCAGCTCCTCCATAAGGGCAGTTTACACATCCATGTGATCCACTACTTCTATATATTCCACCACCGAAAGATCCTCTCCATGTAGCATCATGTAATCCTATATTTCCATTAAACGGCATCCAGTAATTTACATGTGATCTATAATTCCGTCCTGTTAAATAAGTATTTCTAGTTTTATAATTTAAAGGATATATTCCTCCAGGAGTACCATGTCCTTTACTAACATTACCTGTTACAACAGGGAAACTAGTCACTAATTTTCCATCTCTATAGTACCATAAATACTGTCCACCTAAGCTTATTTCAACATAAGTTTTTCCTATATCATCTTTTGTACGATAAAGTGCTTTTTGAGAATACACAGGTTCTCTTGTTACACTTTTACCTGCTTCTAATACTTTTGTAAGTTCATCTGCTTCTTTTTCTTTATCTATTAACCATCCATAAGAACCACCATAGATAGTTATTTCTTTTCCTGAAGATGCTTTGAATTTTCTTGGATCTCCATAAGTACTATATTGTCTACTTAATCCTCTTAAAAGCTCTATCATTCTATCTCTATCTATGCTTATATCATATTTTCCTTCTGTATCACATTTTAAAAGCTGTGCTATTTCATATCCTGAAAATACTTCTTTTCTATCTTCAAAATCATAAGTAACTTTCATTTTTACTTTTTTATTTAATTTTTCTACAGCTTTAGCTAAATCTGAATTATCTTCTTTATTTTTTGGCTGTTCATAAAAATCAGCAACATTTATAGCTTGATTTCCTGTTGATATAGATTTTTTTATTTCTTTATATAATTCTTCTTTTTTTACTTTATTACCGTATACTTCTGGTCTTATTTCATAAGAATTTGTTTTTCTACTGTATTCAGGGTATGCACTTTTTGGTTCTATAACATAGTTTTTATCAAATAATTTAAATGAATTATATTTATCTTTTAATTTTGCTTCATTGTATTTAACAATATCTATATTGTAATTTTTATCTTTAAATATTCCAACTATCCAACCAAAAGAACTTTGGCTATCTTTTATTTTTTGTATCTGCCCATTATCATGGAAAGTAAAATCTATATCTTTTGCTGATATACTAAACTTATTATTTCTTTTATCTGTCATTGTAAGTTTGTAATCACTAGAAACTTTTCCGAATATATCTTCCACTTCTTGTACCGTTTTTCCTGAGCAACTTTCTCCATTTATTTTAGTTCCAAAATAAAAATGATTGGTAAAGAATACTGATAAACCTATGTATATTATAGCTACTATTGCAGCTATTATTATGGCTATTTTTTGTTTTGAAATATTTTTTATTTCTTTATCTTGCACCATATACACTTCCTCTCATAAAATTTTTATCACATTCTGACATACTAGGTAAAATTTAAATCAAAATAAATTCACACTCTTATTATAACTCAATTTATTTTTACATTCCATATTTTAATAAATAAGATTGTTTACAATTCCGTTAATATTTTTTATTTTATAAATTTTATCTGCATACACCCTCAGTACCTTTTATAATAACACAAATTTTACAATCCAACCACTTTATTTATCAATAAAAAAAGAAAAGACTTATCTTAAAAATAGTCTTTTCTTTTCATTTTATATACTAACTTTTTGTTAATTTATTTTTTAGAGTAAATGTTATAGAAGTTCCTACGTTCTTTTTACTTTCTATACTCATACTTCCTCCATGTAATTTTACTATTTCATTACTTATAGCAAGACCTAAACCACTTCCTGCCTTATTGTAATCTTCTTGGAAGAATTTATCAAATACTCTTTCTAAGTTTTCACTATCTATTCCCGAACCATTATCAGTAACAGATATTACTGTCATTTCACTATCTTGACTTACTGTTATTTTTACAAACCCTTCAAAATCAGTGAATTTCAGTGAATTTTGTACTAAGTTTATTAAAACTTGTCTTAATCTATTTTTATCACCTTGAATATTTTTAATATTATCTGACTCAAATTCGAATAAAAGTCTAATATTTTTTTCTGCTGCTTTTACTTTTAATTGATTTACAACTCCTATAACTAAATTTTCTATATCCACAGAGTTTATTACAAGTTTTATTCTTTGAGATGACAGTCTTGAGAAATCTAATAATTCTTCAACTAAGTTTATAAGTCTTTCTGTTTCATCTTGAATTATTCCAAGTCCCATATCTAACTCATCCTTGCTTATTCCCTCATAACCTAAAGTCTCACTCCAACCTTTTATAGATGTAAGTGGTGTTCTAAGTTCATGAGAAACAGACGATATAAACTCATTTTTTAATTTTTCATTTTTATCTATTTCTATAGCCATTTTTTCAAATGTTTCCGCCAACTCTCCAATTTCATCATCTACAATTTTATTGCTTTCTATTTTAACATTGTAATTTCCACAAGATAATTCATTTGCAAATTTCTTTAATTCTGTAAGAGGTGTTATTAAACTTTCTGCAAATTTTAAACTAATTGCTATTGCTATAATTAATATTATTACACCCATAACAACAAGCCATGCCATAAGTTTTATTATTTCTCTATCCACAGCATCTAATGATACAGTATATCTAACAGCACCTTCAACAATGTTATTTACTTTTATAGGAACAGAAATACTCATTACATGCTCATCTGTAGAAGAAATTTTATATGTATATGGAGTTAAATTTTTACCATTTTCTAAAGCTCTATTGACATCGACAAAATTCATTTTTTTACAAGTTTTAAATCCGTATTGATCTAAAATCATATTTTTATCGTTGTCTATTATCGATATTCCATATTTTGTATTTTTATCATTCATCTGCTTTTCATAAATACTATTTACTTTATCTTCGAAAGATACAGATTCCATCGAAACAGTATTATATGAGCCATTTATATATTCTACTCTAGATTCTAAAGTTTGTCTTACAGAATTATAATAATAATTTTGTACATAAGACATGAATAGACCTTCAAAAAGTGCTACTACTATTATAATTATTACAAAATAATTTTTAATTATTTTTTTTCTTAAACCTTCAAAGTGTAACATTTAGTCTTCCTTTCTAAAACAATAACCATATCCCCAAATAGTTTGTATATACTTAGGTTTTGAAGGATCATCTTCTATCTTATTTCTTATTCTTCTTATATTTACATCGACTATTTTAAAATCGTATAAATAGTTTGTTCCCCATACTTCTTCAAGTATTTTTTCTCTACTTAAAGACTGTTTTGCATTTGACATTAAATATTTTACAATAGAAAATTCAGTAGGAGTTAATTCTATTTCTTCTCCATTTTTGTATAGTTTTCTTTTATCTACATCTAATAAAAATGGATCTAAATCTATTGCAGCATTTTTAAATGCATTACTTTCTTTTTTAACTCTTCTT
This sequence comes from Peptacetobacter sp., assembly GCF_029264495.1. Classification (GTDB taxonomy): domain Bacteria; phylum Bacillota; class Clostridia; order Peptostreptococcales; family Peptostreptococcaceae; genus Peptacetobacter. The sequence continues at coordinate 10,978 of NZ_JARIBH010000047.1, read as the reverse complement.
ATAAGTGCTGATACCCTCACCATTAATTCTTTTATACTAAATGGTTTTACTATATAATCATCTGCACCTGCCATAAATCCTTCTATTTTATCTTCTTCCTGTGATTTTGCTGTAAGCATTATTATCCCAACTTTATCGTATTTTGCTCTTATATATTTGCAAACTTCTATTCCACTCATATCGGGTAACATCACATCTAATAAAGCTATTGTTATATCATCTTCAGAATCTATTTTTTCTATTGCTTCTTGTCCCGTTCCTGCCTCTATTATTTCATAACCTTCTCTTTTTAAATTTATGCTAACAAAACTTCTTATACCTATTTCATCTTCAAGAACTAGTATCTTTTCTTTCATCAATTTATACTCCTTTCTTTATATTTATTTTTCATATGCACTTGAAAAACATTTTTTTAAGTCTGATTCGTTTACATTATATTTTTTCATTAGTTTTTTATCATTTACTAGCATATAATATATATAATCTTCATTATCTAATATTTGTATTGGTGTTTTTGCTTTATTTAATCCTTGTTTATCATCTATATTTCCAACTTTGGGTTTAACTACTATAGTAAACATAACGTTTGATTTTCCTGTATTTTTATCAGTTATTTTAAATTTGATAATTACTTTATCACTTTCATATCTTTGTTCTGTACTAAGTACAGTATATAAATTTTTAGGAATACAGAATTTAAAATTATATTGATAGTTGTAATATCTTTGTGCAATTACATACATATTAGAATCATTATTAAGTTTTCCATCCCATTGATAGTAAGTTATATATGCATATGCTTTATCTATAAATGAAGAACTGTTAGCTGATATAGATGGTATATCTATTATATTGTCATTATTTATATCTGATATAGGAACATAGTATGCTTTTTGCATATTTGGAGATTTACAACTTGCTACAGTTATAAATTTACTATCCTTTATCATCAATACTTCTGTACCGACAATACCTTCTTTTCCTATTGGTAAATCTAAAATTAGACCTTTTTCTTGACTAGATATATTTCCAACAGATAAATACGCCTCCGAAATTCCATTTACATCTGTTATAGTTTTTACATCTTTAACTACAACATTTTCTTTATTAAACTTAAGTAAACTTACTTTTAAATCTCTATTATTCGGATTGTATCCTAAAATAACCATATCTAGACTATTATCTTCATCTATATAGCTTATTTTTATTTTTTTATTTTCAATACCTTGTACTGTATTTGTATTATCTTCACCTTTTTCAATTACGGTATTTTTATTAAATACATCATTAAGCCGATATTTAAGTTCTACTTTATTATTTTTAAATGAATATACCTTTATTTTAGATATTCCTTCTGGATTTTTATACTGCATTATTATTTCTTTATGTCCATCTATATCTAAATCATAAAAATCTGCATATTCTATTTTATCGCCTTTTTCAAGAATCATACCATCTTCTAAAAAAGAATAACTGTCATTTTCTTCTTTAAGAACTAAAAAACCAACTTTGCTATCAGAGTTTATTTTTTCTTTCTTTTGGAAAGCAACTATTTCATTTTTTCCATCTTCATCTAAATCTACATAATTTATTTTTCCAGTTTCTTTTACATTTTCTGGAAATACAAGATTAACATTTTGATAAAGAATTTTTGATATTCCTGTATTTAAAAGGGCTTTTTCTTCATTATAATTTGGTTTTGTAAGTAATTTTTCTGGAGATTTTGTACTTGTACTACATCCAGTTGTCATTATCAATATAAATAATAATGGTAGTATAAGTTTAATTATTTTCTTCATCTAATACCCCCTTATTTTTCGTCAATTTTCTCTTTTCTAGGTGGTTTTGGACCTGGATACTGATAAAGATATGTTTTTAACATCCCATTATAAAGTTTTCTTTTTTTAGTAGCTTGCTGACCAAATTCATATTCAAATTCTTCAAAAGAAGTAATTAAATAATAAGACCAATTTTTTAATCTTCTAAATGCATAGCCTAATTCTTTGTAAAGAAGTTTTACTGTATCTTGACTTTCAAGTCTTTCTCCATAAGGTGGATTTGTTACTATAAATCCGTATTCTTCTTCGCTTTTGAATTCAGTAGCATCTGCAACATTAAATTCTATATAATCAGCTACTCCTGCTATTTCTGCATTTTCCTTTGCTATTTCTATACTTTCAGGATCTATATCATATCCGTATATTTTAAAATCTAAATCTTCATTCATTAGATCAAATGCTTCTCTTCTAGTATCCCACCATATTTTTTTATCTATAGATCTCCATTTTTCAGATATAAATTCTCTATTAAGTCCTGGAGCCATATTTAATCCCATCATTGCAGCTTCAATAAGTATTGTTCCTGAACCACACATAGGATCTACTAAAGTTCTTCCCGGTCTCCAAGGAGTTAAATACATTATTCCTGCTGCAAGTGTTTCTCTTATTGGAGCTTTATTTGCTTTTTCTCTATATCCCCTTTTATGAAGTGCATCTCCTGTAGTGTCTATTGATAAAGTAACTTTATCTTTGTGTATGAAAACATAAATAGGATATTTTTCTTTATCTTCTTTTAATCTTCCATCTTCAAGATAAGATCTTTTTAATTTATCAACTATTGCTTTTTTTACTATCGACTGTACATCTGGTGTACTGTGTAGTTTTGATTTTATAGATGATGCTCTTGATACAGGGAATTGTGCTCCATATGGTATATATTTTGCCCAATTTATTCTTTTTGTATTTTCATAAAGCTCATCAAATGTTCTTGCTTCAAATTCTGCTACTTTTAAATTTACTCTTTCTGCACATCTAAGCCACATATTAGCTTTTGCAATTCCGTATTCATCAGTTTTATATGTAACTCTACCGTCTTCAGTTTTTTCTATTTCAAACCCTAAATTTTTAATTTCTGTTGCCAACATTTTTTCCATTCCAAAAAAACATGGCGATATAAGTGTATATTTTTTCATAGTCCCTCCAATTTATCATTAATATATATAATTATATCACTAATCTTACATTTTCATAAGAGTATATATTAATCTCTATTAAATAACTCTTTTTAACTATAATTTAAAAATGTATTTAGTTTATTTTTATTTTATTTTTATATTTTATATTACTTTTATAAAAAAATAAAGTCATAGAAAATCGTAGTTGAATATAAATTCAATATAACTTTAAGAAATTTTCCTATGACTTTTAGTATATATTAAGAGAGTTCCTCTTCTTTTTCGTTATAAATATTTATCATTAAAGATATTATTATAGTAGAATATGCAACAAAACTTCTAAAATATTCTCCTATAGCTACATTGCTAAACAATACCTTTCCTGCCATTGGAGATACTATAAACATAGTATGGAATAAAATTACTCCTAAAAATACATTTTTTAAACTAGCTTTGTTTAAAGTTGCACCACCAGCAAGTATAGATGCACAAGCAAATACATCTACATTTAGGTGGCCTGTATAAACATTTATACTTCCTATATTTAAAATGAACATCATTTGACTAGCAGATGCTAACATTGTAGATACCACTATTGCATATCTTCTCATTTTATCGACGTCTATACCCAAAGAATAAGCATTATTCATATTATCGCCAATTGCTTTTAACTTAACTCCAAATTGTGTTCCCATAAGATATTTAGTTATAAATGTCGCAACTACTATAAATACTATCGGTATATATGGATTTTCTACTATAACTTCTTTTAATGGCATAAGGTCTATCATAGTTTGAACGCCTATACCTGTTGATAACATTATGCTTGGATTATGTGGTTTTATTATAGTCCCATATCCTGCTAAAAACACTAGTGTATATATACTAGTTCCTAATAGTCCTATTACTATACTAGTTATCATTTCCCTTCCTTTTGCTTTATTAAGTATATATCCAATTATATTTCCACATATAAAAGCTATAATCTGAGCTAGTACAAATACAGAAATAACTCCAATCGCTCCATCTATCTGTCTATCAATTATTATTATTGCTGCAAAATGTGTGCAAAGAGCACCGATTATTATAGAAAAATTTATTCCCATTCCTGCCATTATAGGTATTAAAAGAGCTATTATCATAATAGTATTTCTAATTATTCTTCTATAAAGTTCATTTGCTAAAAAATTAAGGCCTACTCCAGAAATCATAATCATAGAAATACACATTATTATAAATATTATAGGCACTATGTTTGTTTTTATAAATGATTTTATTTTTTCTTTTTCCATAATCCCTTTTCTCCTCCTTCACATATAAATGCATAAAGTATTATTCCATTACTAACAATCATTCTTAATGTTTCTGCAAGTTCTGGCATAAGTAAAGAATTTGCTATCGGTATAGATAGTAAATAAGTTGTTTGGAATAAATATGTACCTATTATAGCATGTATTACTTTTGTTTCTTTTCTAGATGCACCACCTATTAAAATTGCTGATATTGCAGAGAATGAAAAACTAAGTGGAGAATCATATAATTGTACAAACCCATAACTTTGAGTATAGACACATATACCTATTCCTGCAATTACTGTTGAAAGTATAATTGCTATAGTTCTATATTTATTTATATTTACACCAGATAATTCAGCAAATTTTTCATTTTCTGATATAACTTCCATAGTTTTTCCAGATTTAGTCTTGAAATAGAACATTACAAAAGCTGTTATTACAGCAACAAAAATAAGTAATCCTAGAGGTATTACGATATCTCCAATTTTTATTTTTAGGAAATTATCTAAGATTTTATCATAAAATAATTCCAGAGAAATTTTAGGTCTAAGACCTTGTCCTCCTATAGGATAAAGCATCATTCTATTTTTAAAAGGAGCTATTGTCCAGAATATATTCATTATAAATACAAATGAATATCCACAAAACATTCCTATTACATCTTCTTTTCCTTTTAGTCTATTTAATATTTTAGAATACAAAAATCCAAATATTATTCCTATAAATATAGTAACTATAATCGCAAGCATAAAACCTGCTACTCCTGCAACTTTAAATTCAATAGATATACACATTCCTATAAGTCCTGCTATTATACCTATAGCCATACCAAAATTCATTCCAATTCCGCATTTAAGCATAGGAATTAATGAAAGGACTAATATAAAATTCATTCCAAACTTTATAAGAGAATCATTAAAAATTGATGGAACTGATATATTTATTTTTGATATAAATAAAAGCATAAATAAAAGATATACAGTTATTATTATTTGAGGAGCTTTCATTTTGGGAAGTTTTATATTTTTAAATTTATTCATATTTTTTTCTCCTTTTCCCTGATATTGCAAGACTATATACTTCATCATCTTCTTCTGGAGATAGTATATCAAATATCTTACCTTCATACATTACTATTACTCTGTCACAAATTCTTTTTAATTCTTCTATCTCACTAGATGCCATTACTATAGTTGTATTTTTTTGTTTATTTATCTTTACTAAAGTATCTAGTATTATTTCTTTTGAAAATATATCAATCCCTCTAGTAGGCTCACTTACAAATAATACCTGTGGTTCTGTTATTACAGACCTTGCTATACAAATTTTTTGTTGGTTTCCTCCACTAAGTTCTCTTACCTTTTGACTTGAAGAACTGCATTTTATATTATATTCTTTTATAGACTCTTTTACTGTAGATTTTATCGCTTTTTTATCTAATATTGAAAGACCTTTTAATTTTGGATATTTTAAAAATTTACCTTTACTGTAACAAGATGTAAAAATTATATTATCAGTAACATCACTTTCAAGTAAAAGTCCTCTTTCTTTCCTTTCATCAGGAACCATTATAATTCCATTTTCTATTATTTTATCTGTTTTTGTGTTAGTTATATTTTCCCCTTTATAAATTATCTCTCCACTAGTTTTATAAATTCCCATAACAGCATATGAAATGTCTGTATGTCCATGACCTGCAAGACTTGTTATCCCTAGGATTTCACCTTTTTTGATTTCCATATCAACATTTGAAATACCATTATTTTTACCTAGAACAGATATATTTTTAAGTTCTAAAATATTTTCAGATTTTAAATTAGTCTGTCTATCTTTATTTACTGTTTTATTTACTTTTTTACCAATCATATCTATAGCTATTTTTTCTACATCAAAATCTTTTTTTTGATAATTAGCAACAACTTCACCATCTCTAAAAATTGTTACCTCATCGCAAAGTTCTACAACTTCATCAAGTCTATGAGATATAAATATTATAGAAATTCCTTTGTCTTTTAAAGATTTTATTATTTTCATAAACATTTCAGTGTCTTCTTTATTTAAAGATGCAGTAGGTTCATCTAAGAATAATACTTTTAAATTTCTATTACTAACTTCTCTAGCTATTTCTATAAATTGTTTTAAACTTACATTTAAATTTTTTATAGACATATTTACATCTATATCTATTCCCATTTCTTTTAATACTTCTCTAGCTTCTTTCTCATTCTTTTCTTTATCTATATACAAAAAATCTTTTTTTGTATTTTTATCTTTTACACCTAAAAAATTATTACTATTTATCTTTATATTTGATGCAATATCTAAATTATTTACAAGGGCAAATTCTTGATAAACTTTTCCCATACCGAGTTCTATTGCTTCTTTTGTAGTATTAATATCTATTTCTTTTCCATCAAATATTATTTTTCCTTCATATCCTCCTGTTTTGTATATATTTTTATCTTGGAATAATACATTTAGAAAAGTACTTTTTCCAGATCCATTTGCTCCTACAATTCCATGTATTTCGCCTTTTTTTAAATGAAAATTTACATTTTTAAATGCATAAATACCAGAAAATTGCTTACTAAGATTAACTGTCTTTATCATAAATGCTCCTTTTATTATTCTTATATTTATTAAAATTTAGTTTTATAATTTAAAAAACCCAAGAAAAATACTTCTTGGGCTTTTCCTATTTTTATTTTATTAATATACTATCTGATCCATTACCATTACTTGGTAGTTATCTGTATTATCTTTTAATTTTTCAAATTGAGTATCTATACCAAATTTATCTTTAGCAAATTTTTTAAGATATTCTGAATTTGCAACATCTTCTTTTGTTAATCCTTTTGATACCATTTCCATAGCTAATTCTGTTGCATACTCAGGTAAAAATACAGTCATAGGCATAGGCCATCCACCTAATCTACCCTTCATACCTTTTGCATCTACTTTTTCAGATATCATTTTATTCATTTTATCATAGTTTTGAGAATCTTTATCTGCTATTTCAAGATTTAATACTGTTGGATATGCTTGTGTTGGAGTTGGACAACATTGTTCAGCTACACAATATTTAAGTTCTAAAGCTTTACCTAATATAACTTCATACATTCCACAATTAGAGCCAAATATATTTGTATTAGGTCCATATTTTTCTATCTGTCTTGGAATATCTTCACTTAAAAATTGTTGCATTGCTGCTGGTCCTTGACCTGTTTGAGGGTCTGGAGTTATAACTTCCACAAATTTTAACCCTTCTCTTTTACAAGTTTCTCTCATTTTATCTCTTCTTACAGCTACTGATTCTTTTGAAAGATGTGTTGGGAAAGAATAATGTATAAATGTTTTACATCCCATTTTTTTAGCTAAAGTTACAATTGTTTCTCCTCTTTTTGCCCAGTTTGCATCAAGATTTACATCTACATATTTGCTCATCATGTCTGGGTCATCCCATATTGGAGCTGTTATTGTTATTATATCTGGTCTTTTTTCTTTAACTTGCTGTAGAGCTGGTAAAAGTCCTGATTGACCTGAAACCACAACAATTGCTTTTATTTGTTCGTCATCAGCTAAACTTACTATCTGACTTATAGCTGTTTCCATTTCTGTATTAAAGTTTTCTGGTAATGTAACATGTTCTACACGACCTTTGTACTTTTTAACCATTTCTTCTGCACCACGATATTCATCTTCACTTACTGAAAGTGTTGGTGTTACTATTCCTACTTTAAAATCATCATTACTAGATGCTGAATTATTATTCGAACATCCAACAACTCCTATTGCTAAACATAGAGCCAATGTTAGAGCTAATAATTTTTTTCTCATTAATAGAATCCTCCTGAAATATTTAATATTTACTTGTTATTTTATTACATTAAAATTTTAACATATAATCTATACTTTTATCATAGTTTAAAACTATATAAAAATAGAAATTAACTATATAAATATTTTTTATTCTACTAAGTTAGCTTTTGAAAATTGTATTTCTTCATTTAATGTATAATAATTTTTCTATACGTCTACTTTATTTATTATACATTATATTTTTGTTTTATTAAACCTTTTTGATACGCTTTAAGTAACATTTTTAGCTCATATATTTCATTTTGCATTCTTTTACCTTCATCAGTATCTTTTACTAACTTTCTTTCTGTTTTATGCTCTACTACAACAGTAGTTGATATTATATCATTTTCATCACAAATTGCTTCTTCCATAGAACTAAATGGTTGATGCGATACAAGTTGCATTGTCTTTGAATTATAGATTAAAGTATATCCTGCAATACCTGTTTTATTTTGATAAGCTTTTGAAAAACCTCCATCTATTACAAGTATTTTCCCATTTGCTTTTATTGGACTTTCTCCACTTTTTGATTTGACAGGTACATGACCATTTATTATATGTGAATCCTTTATATCTAAATCAAATTCATCAAAAATCTTTTTGCAAATTTCTTCATCTTCTCTCAATGTATAGTACATATTTTTTTCTTCAACATGAGTTTCTTTCTCTGCTATAAAATATCTTTCAAATGTTGTCATATCGTATTTTCCAAATAAAGATGAGCATTTTCCAGTCCACATATACCACATTATATCTTGACCATATTGTTTATCCTTATCTGAATCTTTAGATATAAATCCTTCCCTAGCTATATTTTCCATTTGTATCATAAGTTCTTTTCCAGAATATTCTTTTCCTTTTAATTTCATAGACATAAAATTACCATTTTTATCTATTGGGATACAAGCATGTATAAGAAGATTTGAGTTTACTTTTAGGAAAATACTCCCTTTAGAGAATAAAAATTCTACATGTCTTTGCAGTTTATCACTAGTCCTAAATGATCTTGTAACCTTTTCTATAACATCTTTTTCTTTATCAGTTAATTTATATGGATTTTTAGGGTCTATTGTAGGAAAGTTTGTATCTTTTAATTTATATTCTTTTCCTTTTAAATTTATTGTTCCTTTTTCATAATCTATCATATTTAATAATAGTCTGTGATTCATTTCAAATTCAGGTCTTCTTTTAATTACTTCTCCCTCTAACTTAAATTGTATAATACTTATAGCTTTATGCATTTTTGCCATTAATGTTTTTTCTGTTGTAGACACTTCACTATCATTTATTTTTGGCATAAATTCAAGACATGGATCATCTCCATATGTTTCTATTGCAAAAGTTGCTAAAGGTAGTAAATTTATTCCGTATATATCTTCAACTACATCTAAATTTGCATATCTCGCTGATATTCTAAGAGCATTTGCAACACAAGTTTTTTCTCCTGAAGCTGCTCCCATCCATAAAATATCATGATTTCCCCATTGAATATCCACACAATGATGTTGCATCAATTTATCTACTATAATATCTGGTCTTGGACCTCTATCATATATATCACCTATTATATGCAATCTATCAACAACTAATTTTTGTATTAATTCTGATATAGCTATTATAAAATCTTTTGCTCTATCTGTTTCTATTATTGTTTCTATTATACTTTTATAATATTTTTCTTTATGTTCACTGTTCATATGTTCATGCAATAATTCTTCTATTATATATTTGAAATCATCTGGAAGTAGTTTTCTTACTTTTGATCTTGTATATTTGCTAGAAGCATATTTACATAATTTTATAAGTCTATACATATTTATTCTATAGAAATCATCTATATTTTCTACATTTTTTTCTATATATTCTAGTTTTTGCTCTGGATAATATACTAATGTCGCTAATTTTTTCTTTTCAGACTCCATTAAATCTCCATCAAATAATTCATCTATTTTTCTCTTTATTACACCAGAACCGTTTTTCAGAACATGGACAAAAGGTTCATATTCTCCATGTATATCTGTGATAAAGTGTTCTGTTCCTTTAGGAAGGTTTAGAATCGCTTCTAAATTAATTATTTCTGTACTAGCCTTTGATATATTAGGATAAAGCTTTGAAAGTAGCTTTAAGTAATCCATTTTTTCATATAACTCATTATCAGATATGTTGTCTATTTTTTTCATTTTACCCTCCATTTAAAACTTTATTTTACATTATTATATCATACTTTTAAACTTTTATTCTATATATAGTATATCATTATTTTTCATTAGCGTATTTAATTGAGAATGTATAGTCTTTAACAGATTCATATTATAAACTTTATTTATTTATTTTTAGATTTTTATTTTTTATTTATTATATGTATGATATATTTTTGTAATAAAAAAATAGAGCTTGAAGCTCTATCTAATAATTTTAACTTATTTAATTATTTAATTTAAGATAATTCATCTTCATAATCTATTTTAGAATTTTTAAAATAATATTCTATTATATCTCTTCTTTTGACAATCCCTATAAATACATCATCGTCATCTACAACTGGTATAAAGTTTTGATTTAAAAGTTTTAATATAAGGTCTTCTATATTTTTATTAATATTTACTGTTAAATTTTCAACTCTTCTATCTATGCTCATTACAGAAATTTCTTCCATAGCTTTTATATCAAATTTACCATCTTTTTTTATTTTCCAAAGGATATCACCTTCTGTTATTGTTCCTTTGTATTTTCCATCTTGACTTAGTATAGGAACTGCTGAATATTTGTAATAATCCATTTTTTCCATAACTTGTCTTATTGAATCATCTTCGTATACATATGCCACATCTGTTTTTGGAGTTAAAAAGAATAATACGTTCATATACAA
>NZ_JARIBH010000034.1 GCF_029264495.1 Peptacetobacter sp. | reverse complement strand
TAAAATCAAGATAAATTTTTATTTTTTTAAGATTTTTTTCTTTGCTTGATTTACTAAATCTAATACTAATTCCATTTCTTCTACTTTTAATATTGTTATTAATATGAAATATACTATAACACTTATTATAACAGAACAAGCTAAAGATATTAGCTCATTTATCATTCCTGTTCCAAGTATAAGATACATATTTTTATAAACAAAAATTGTACATATTCCCATAATTAATGATGAAACCAAACTTTTAATTCCTGTTTTTAGAATTTTATCTCCACCAAAATATCCTGTTCTTTTCTTTAAAGATTTAAAAAGCAATAAAACTGTAACAATAGATGCTATACTTGTTGATATTGCTAAGCCTTTATAACCCAATGGTTTTATTAATATAAGATTTAGAATTATGTTCATTATTAATGCTATACTTGCATTTATCATAGGTGTTTTTGTATCCGATAGAGAATAGAATACTCTTGTTATAACATCTCTAACTCCCATAGCTGCTAATCCTAGAGAATATAATCTTAAAGCATTATAAGTCATATTTGTAGATTCTGCATCAAATGCTCCTCTTTGGAATAATATTTTAACTATTGGTTCTGCTAATACTATTGCTCCAACTGTTATTGGAAGAACTAAGAGTAAAATACAATTTGATGATTTAACTATTGTATCTATGAAATCTTCTTTTTTATCTGCATTTATCATTTTTGCTAATTTAGGATAAATAACAGTAACTATTGATGTTACAAAAAGTGCCATAACAAAATCATTAAGTTTATTTGCATAGTTTAGTGCAGATAAAGGCCCGTCACCCAATGTAGTTGCTAAAGCTTTATCAACAGCTGTATTTATCTGACCTATAGCTACACCTATAAGCATAGGCAACATAAGAATAATCATATTTCTTATATTTTCTTCTTTTAAATTTATATATGGTTTGTATTTATATCCTTTTTTCAGTGCAAAAGGAAGTTGGAATAACATTTGACTTGCCATTCCTAAGAGTGCTCCAATAGCCATAATATTTACATTTGTTTTTGTACTTATCGCTATTGCTCCTATTATAAGTATATTATATGGTATTCCTATCAATCCAGGTATAGTAAAACTATCATTAACTTGTAAATAAGAACTTAATATTTTACTCAAAGCTAAGAAAATTACTCCACTTATCATTATTTTTGTAAACATTACTGCAGCAGTAAATTTTTCCCCCTCAAATCCAACTGCAAATATCTTTACAAATTCTTCGGTAAATACAAGCCCTAAAATAGCTACAATAAGAGCTAATACAAAAACAATATTTATCATATTATTTGTAAATTTAAGAGCTGCTTCATTTCCATCTTTTTCTTTAGTTTCAAAATACAAAGGCACATAAATAGTAGCAATCGCCGAACCGACAATAGCTATAATTAGTCCTGGTATATTAAGTGTTAATACAAAAATATCTGCATACGCACCTGTTCCATAAAAACTTGCTAATACTACTTCTCTAAAAAAACCAAGCATTTTTGATAGCATTGTCGCTATCATAATCCAAACTGCTGCTTTAGCTGTTTTTGACATTTTTTCTCTCCTTTGTTAGTTAAAATCTTTAAAATATGTTTATTAATAAAATTTTTAAAATTTATTTCTTTTAATAATATAAAAAGACTCTAAAATAGAGCCTTTTCAAAATACTATTTAAAATTATCTAGCTCCATCACCTGTCAAAACAACAGCAATTGTCTTGAATATTATTTTGAAATCAAGTAAAACACTTCTATTTCTTATATAATACATATCCTCAACAAGCTTTTCTGACGGAGTCATATCATATCCACCATTTACTTGAGCCCAACCAGTAAGTCCTGGTTTAACAGCAAGCCTATTTACAAAACCTGGAATTTCTTTATTAAACTGCTCTGTAAATTGAGGTCTTTCTGGTCTTGGACCAATAAGACTCATATCTCCTTTTAAAATATTAAACAACTGAGGAATTTCGTCTATTCTAGTTTTTCTTATAAACTTACCTACTTTAGTAATTCTTGGATCATCTTTTTCTGCCCACTGAGCACCAAATTTTTCTGCATCAGTTCTCATAGATCTCAGTTTATATATATAAAACTTTTTACCACCTTTTCCTAGTCTTTCTTGTTTATAAGTTATAGGGCCGTTATCTTCTATCTTTATTAAAATACCAAATATTATAACCAGTGGTATACCTATTATCAATCCTATAATAGATAATAATATATTTAAAATTCTCTGATATATATCAAAAATAACTCCACCTTTAACTATGTCATAATCTATAGAATATTCATTTTCGTGAATATCCTTCTCTTCGCAATTTCTATCTTCAGACATAATTACCTCCATTACATTAATTCCTATTGTTATATTATACTCAAAAAA
>NZ_JARIBH010000054.1 GCF_029264495.1 Peptacetobacter sp. | reverse complement strand
TTGCTTGCCAAACTTTTTATTAATTCCTCTAATTTCTAATTTATCACTCATTTTGATTCCTCCTTTTCTTTTGATTTTATACTTTAAATTTAGACTTTTATAATACACAATTTTTACATCTTTAATATTTTTCTAATTAAATTATTCTATTTTTTCATTTATTATTTCTACAAGCTCTTTTTTATTTATTCCCAATTTTTTCGCTTCTTCTAAAAATAGCACTACTGATTCATTTATAAATTTTTCTTTTCTAACTTTTGATATTATTTCTTTTGCACCCTCTGATACAAACATTCCTCTTCCTCTTTTCTTATATAGTATATCTTGATCAACTAATATATTCATTCCTTTTAGTACTGTAGCTGGATTTATTTCATAAGTTTTTGATATTTCTGTTGTAGAAGGAACTTGTTCATTTTCTTTTATTCCCTCTGAAAGAATCTCATCTTCTATAGCTTTAGCAATTTGAATAAATATAGGTTCTTCACTATTTAATATAAAAGCCATAATATCCTCCTTTCCCAACTAATTTTTTCTATTTTTAATTTGTTTCATATTTAATTTTATCTAGTTGGTTAGTTAGTTGAGTAACTAACTATTTATCTATAATATATTATACCCATAATAGTTTGTCAATATTTTTATAGTAGTTTATAGAAATTTTTTAAATTTTTATTTATTCTATTCAAAATTTAATCTTATTTTTTAATTTTTCTATTCAAATTTTAATATTATTTTTTATTTTATTGTATTTACTCTATTACAATATTGTACTAATATTAAATTATGAATTAGTGTTTTATCATCTAAGCTCATTATTAAAATATTTGGAGGCGATTTTTTTGAAAAATTTAATCTCAGCAGCTGATTTGATTAAGAAATTAGAAAATAATGAAGATATTGTTCTTTTAGATTGTCGATTCAACCTACTTGATAGAGGTTACGGAGCTATGGCATATCTAAGAGCACATATAGAAGGGGCGTATTTAATAGATGTCGATAAAGATTTATCTGCACCACTTTCAAAACATGGTGGATTCAATCCTCTTGCAGACCCACATGAACTTGCTGCTAAATTAGAAAAAATGGGAATTGATAATAGTACTCATGTCGTAACATACGATGAAGGTGATTTAAATGGTGCTTCAAAATTAATGTATCAACTTATGTATATTGGAATCAAAAATGTAGATGTTTTAGATGGAGGACTTCCTGCATTTGTAAAAGCTGGTGGAAAATTAGTATCTAAAGTTCCAGAAGCTAATTGTACTAATAAAAAAATATCTATTGATTTAAATAAAGATATGATAGTTGATATAGATTACATAAAATCTAAACTTTATGACCCTGATACAATAATTATAGATTCTCGTTCAAACGAAAGATATCAAGGTTTAGTAGAACCTGCTTATCATAAAGCAGGACATATACCAAGTTCTAAATGCTATTTCTTTAAAGATATTTTAAATGATAATTTTGAAAATGGATCTTTTAAAGATATGGACTTTTTAAGAGAACACTTTAAAGAATTAATAAATTCTAATAAAGAAGTAATATTTACTTGAGGTTCTGGTATTGCTGCTTGTGTAAACAGCTTAGCCCTTAGACAGTTTGATATACCACATAAACTTTATCCAGGTGGTTTTTCTGATTGGATTAGTTATGATGAAAATGAAGTTAAAACAGGAATAGAATAATTTTTATTTGTGTATAAATATCTAATATTTTATAAATTTTTATATATTTATGTATAAATTTATTAATTATTTTGTATAAATTTATTCGTTATTTTGTATAAAGATATAAAAATCGTCTTCTATAAGTTAAAAATAGAAGACGATTTTTTAATTATCTTAATTTTATTTTAAATTTATTTAAAGTTTATAGTGAAATCCATTCCTCCAACCTGAACAGTTTCTTTTCCGTTAAGTAGAGTATGATTTGATTTTTTAGACACTAATACTATCCCATTATCTTTGGCAAGTGTTGAAGCAGTAAGTGCATCTACTAATGTATCTCCTTTTGCAAAGTATACTTTTTTAGATTCATAATAGAATTCGTCCATTATTTTTTTGTTTGTAGCATATCTATCTACACCAGCAATTCTATCTGCTGAATATTTATCTGCTAATTCATTTGATACAACTGCTCTTCCTCCTATAGCAAAATATTGAACTCCATCTTTATTTTCATGTATAGAAGTTTTTCCATTTGTTAATAATATTGGTGCACCATATTTTGCAGCCGCTGCTGATACAGACATTGCATCTGCTTCTCCTTTTACTCCATTTACTATAAATGCTTTTTCATATCCTCCTAACATAGCTGCTATTTTTTTAGATGTATCATATCTATCTTTTCCAGCTATTCTAGTAATATTTTTGTTTTCTAATTGATTTTCTACTTTTTTAGAAATTGTGTTTTCTCCACCAATTATATATACATTTTTAGCTCTATTTATTCTATCCATTGTAGATTTTGGAATATTATCTTTTTTAACTAATAATATTGGTGCATTTTTCTTTCCTGATAATGAAGCAGCTGATAATCCATCTGCCATAGATTTATCAGAATTTACTAATATTACTGTGTCATATGAACCCATTTGATCTGCTATTTTTGCAGCAGTTTCATATCTATCTCCACCAGCTATTTTTGAATGATTTGTATCTGGTTTTACACTTGGAGTTGATGGTGTTATTGGTTTGTTACCATTTGAATCTAAATCTGGAGTATATTCTCCATCTAAATATATTATAACTTCAAGTTTTACTTCATTATCTTTCCCACCACAATTGTATATATATTTTATTTCAAAAGGCTCACTTTCAATCCATTTCAACTTTGTTCCATCTATTATTATTCCTTCTGTCTTTAAATCTACTTTATTATTTTTTATATCTTCTGCAGTTATACCAAATTCTTTATTTAAGTCAATATATTCATCTAATTTATTATTTTCTAAATTAACCTCCTGTAGATTACTGTATTCAGTTTGATAATTATTCACTTCAAATTTTCCTATTTCATTTCCATATATTCCTATATCTTTTAAACCTTGTTTCAAATTATCTACTTTAGATAAATCTAAATTTCTCAATTTATTGTTATTTAAGCTTATTCGTTCCAATTTTTTATTTTCTGATAAATCTATTTCTTTTAATTCATTATCGTCTAATTTTAAATTATTTAAATTTACTTTCCCTTTCAAATCTATTTCTTTTAATTTATTTTCTGATAAATCTATTTCTTCTAAGTTATTATTATTATTTAAATTTATTTCAATAATATTGTTTTTTCTTAAATTTAATGTTGATAGTTTTGTATTTTTTGATAAATCTATACTTGATATATTATTATTATTACATTCTAGAGTTATTAATTCTAAATTTTTACTTAAATCTAATTCTGATATATTGTTTGCTGAACAACTTAATCTTTCTAATTCTTTAAATTTTGAAATATCAAGATTTTCTATCTTATTATCCGTACAATCTAAATCTTTAAGATTTATATTTCCATCTAACTTTAACTCTTTTATATTACAACTTTCACACCTAAATTCTTCTAATTTAGTATTTTTTGATAAATCTATTTTTTCTATATTATGTTTATTACAATATAAACTTTCTAAATTTACAAAATTTGATATTCCTGTTAAATTTCTTATTATTCCACCTTCTTCTCGTTTTGATAAATTTAAAATTTTTGTATTTTCTAGAATATTCAAAGTTATAGTATCACCTTCTTGTATACTAAGTTCTTCTGATAAAATTTTTCTAAACTCTGCATCAGGGAAATTTTCTTCATTAAGTACAACCCCATCTGTTACATCTTTTTCAGTTCCTCTAGTATTTTCTACTACTTTTGATGAAACATTACTATTTACTACTGCTGCCTCTACAGGTATAGCAACAGAACTTACTGTTATAGCTGCAACCATCATCATTGCTGCTATTCTGTTTCTATTTTTATTCATAACAAATCCTCCTAAATATAAATTTATCTA
>NZ_JARIBH010000064.1 GCF_029264495.1 Peptacetobacter sp. | reverse complement strand
GTGGTTATTATAGCAGAGAGGATACACCTGTTCCCATTCCGAACACAGAAGTTAAGCTCTCTAGCGCTGATGGTACTTGGGGCGAAGGCCCCTGGGAGAGTAGGACGTAGCCACGTAATCTTTTTTTAGTTTTGTGGATTTAAAAAATCAAAATAAAAAACCTCTTTTCTATTTTATTTTATAAAAATTGAAAAGAGGTTTTTTATTTATAAGAAGAATAAAGAAAACAAAAAAAATATTTTTATTAAATGATACGATTTGTTGTAAACATAGGATAAAGGATAATACAAGTTTAATTATGAAAATTGATATATTCTCAGTAAAAATGGGTAATAAAAAAAGTAATGTATAAAATTAAATTGCTTATTAATAGTGTATAGAGATATAAACCAAACATACATTCGCAAAAAATCTATACAATATTTTTTAGGTATGATATACTAGATTTCGAAAATGAATTAAAATTTATGAAAATGAATTAAAAATTATAAGGATTTATTATATTTAAAATATAATGTAATTGGAGAATGGTTTATTTTAATAAAAACAAAATAAAAATATAACTATTACAAATATATAAAATTAAAATAATAAAAAATATGTTAAAAAAGCAATATAATTATAAAGAATAAAACAATGATATAAAATAATAATTCTAGGTGGTAAAGATATGAATGAATTTAAAATACACTCAAAGTTTAAACCAACAGGAGATCAGCCAGAAGCTATAAAAACAATAACAGATGCAATAAAAAGAAATGAAAAATTTTCTACATTATTAGGTGTTACAGGTTCTGGAAAAACATTTACTATGGCAAATATAATAGAAAATGTAAATAAACCAACACTTATTTTAGCACATAATAAAACATTAGCGGCACAACTATATGGGGAATTTAAAGAATTCTTTCCTGAAAATGCAGTAGAATATTTTGTATCATATTATGATTACTATCAACCAGAAGCTTATGTGGCCAGTAGCGATACATATATAGAAAAAGATGCCAGCATAAATGATGAAATAGATAAGCTTAGACACTCTGCAACTGCGGCACTTTTAGAAAGAAGAGATGTAATAATAATATCATCTGTATCATGTATTTATGGATTAGGTGACCCAAAAGACTATAAAGAAATGATGCTTTCATTAAGACCTGGAGATGAAAAAGATAGAGATGATGTTATAAAAAGACTGATAGAAATACAATATGAAAGAAATGATATTAATTTTACAAGAGGAACATTTAGGGTTAGAGGTGATGTACTTGAAATATTCCCTGCTGGAGATGATGAAAGAGCAATAAGAGTAGAATTTTTTGGCGACGAGATAGATAGAATAACTGAAATAGATTATATAACCGGTAAAATCGTAGGAACAAGGAGTCATGTTGCAATTTTTCCGGCATCTCATTATGTAACAACTCCTGAAAAAATAGAAGAAGCTATAAAAAGGATAGAGGAAGAATTAAAAGATAGAATTAAATACTTTAAAGAAAAGGATATGTTACTTGAAGCACAAAGAATAGAACAAAGAACAAATTATGATATAGAAATGCTTAAAGAAATTGGATTTTGTCAAGGTATAGAAAACTATTCTAGGCATTTAACTGGAAGAGCTGAAGGAGAAAAACCTTATACTCTTATGGATTTTTTCCCCGATGATTTTTTAATGATAGTAGATGAATCACATGTTACTATTCCACAGGTAAGAGGAATGTATGCAGGGGATAGGTCAAGAAAAGGTTCATTGATAGATAATGGATTTAGATTACCGTCTGCATATGACAATAGACCATTAAATTTTGAAGAATTTGAAGAAAATATAAATCAGATAGTATTTACAACTGCCACACCAGGCCCATATGAAATACAACACAGTACTACATTTGCAGAGCAGATTATACGTCCAACGGGACTTTTAGATCCTAAAATAGATGTAAGACCAATAGAAAATCAAATTGATAATTTAGTACAAGAAATACATACTGTAATAGAAAATAAAGAAAGGGTACTTATAACAACTCTTACAAAAAAAATGAGTGAAGACTTAACTGATTACTTAAAAGAAATAGGTATAAAAGTAAAATATCTACACTCTGATATTGCAACTCTTGAAAGAACAGAAATTATAAGAGATTTAAGAATGGGAAAATTCGATGTACTAGTTGGAATAAATCTACTTAGAGAAGGATTAGATATTCCAGAAGTCTCATTAATAGCTATATTAGATGCTGATAAAGAAGGATTCTTGCGTTCTGAAACTTCATTGATTCAGACAATAGGTCGTGCTGCTAGAAATGAAAATGGTAGGGTAATAATGTATGCTGATAAAATAACTGATTCAATGAAAAATGCGATAGAAGAAACAAAAAGAAGACGAGAAATACAGGACATGTATAATAAAGAACATGGTATCATTCCTAAGACTGTTAAAAAAGATATTAGAGATGTTATTGAGGCTACACAAGTAGCTGAAGAAGAAGTTATTTATGGAATTAAAGAAACTGAAAATATAGATGAATTAAAAGCGAATATAGCTAAATTATTTGAAGAAATGAATGAAGCAGCTACTAATTTACAATTTGAAAGAGCAGCTGAATTAAGAGATAAAATAAAAGAATTAGAAGAAAAAATAAAAAGAAAAGAAAAATAGCATAATGTAAGTAAAAAAGGATTTTTATATAATATAAATTAAAAATATTATGCAGAAAGGAATAAGTATGCAAGAAAAAAATATTGTCATAAGAGGGGCTAGGGAAAATAATTTAAAAGCAGTAGATTTAACATTACCTAGAAATAAATTTATAGTATTTACAGGTCTTTCAGGTTCTGGAAAATCTTCTTTAGCATTTGATACTATATATGCAGAAGGACAAAGAAGATATGTTGAAAGTCTTTCATCTTATGCAAGACAATTCTTAGGCCAAATGGAAAAACCAAATGTTGAATACATAGAAGGATTATCTCCAGCTATATCTATTGACCAGAAAACAACATCAAAAAACCCACGTTCTACAGTAGGTACAGTTACAGAAATATATGATTATTTAAGACTTTTATTTGCTAATGCAGGTGAAGCACATTGCTCTGTATGTGGTAAAAAAATAAGTCGGATGACAATACAAGAAATTACAGATAAAATACTTGAGTTTGAAGAAAGAACAAAAATTCAAATATTATCACCTGTAGTAAGAGGCAAAAAAGGAACACATAAAAAACTTATAGAGAACATAAGAAAAGAAGGTTTTGTGAGAATAAGAGTAGATGGAGAAAATTATGATATAAATGATGATATAGAAATCGAAAAAAATAAAAAACATAATATAGAAGTTGTAGTAGATAGAATTATAATAAAAGAAGGATTAGAAAGTAGATTAGCAGATTCTATAGAAACAGCTGTAAAATTATCAGATGGATTAGTAGTTGCACAGATAATTAATGGAGAAGAAATTATGTTTTCAACAAAATTTGCTTGTCCAGAACATGGAATAGGAATAGAAGAGCTATCACCAAGAATGTTTTCATTCAACGCTCCTTTTGGTGCATGTGAGCAGTGTAAAGGTCTTGGCGAAAGTAAAGAAGTTGATCCTGAACTAGTAGTTCCAAATAAAGATATAACAATAAAACAAGGAGCTATTGCAGCGTGGGGAGCAGCAGCTACAAATGATGAAACATATTATAGCATGATGATGAAAAGTTTAGCTGAAAAATATAATATAGACATAGATGTTCCATTTAAAGAATTACCTGATGATTTTGTTGAAGAATTATTATATGGAAATGGAGTAGATAGTACTATAGTAGAGTTTGAATTTGATTCAAAATTCGGCGGAAGAAAAAAATATAGAGCTCATTTTGAAGGTGTTGTAACAAATATAGATAGAAGATATAAAGAAACAAAATCTGAATATATGAGAGATAAATTAGAAGAATTTATGTCAGAAAGCCCTTGTCCTGTATGTAAAGGTAGAAGGCTAAAAAATGATGTATTATCAGTTCTTGTTGGTGGGAAAAATATAATAGAGGTTACAGATTTATCTATTAATGAATTGATAGAGTTCATAGATAGTTTAAATGATACATTTAGTGAAAAACAAAAAATAATAGCAGAAGAAATTTTAAAAGAAATAAAAGCAAGAGCTACATTTTTAAGAGATGTAGGATTGGATTATTTAAATTTATCGAGAAAAGCAGGAACTTTATCAGGAGGAGAGGCACAGCGTATCAGACTTGCAACACAAATAGGTTCTGCACTTGTTGGAGTTCTTTATGTATTAGATGAGCCTAGTATAGGATTACATCAAAGAGATAATGATAAGTTAATAGCAACACTTAGAAATCTAACAGATTTAGGAAATACTTTAATAGTAGTAGAACATGATGAAGACACTATGAAAGCAGCGGATTATATAGTAGATATAGGTCCTGGTGCTGGGGTTCATGGAGGAGAAATAGTAGCTAAAGGTACTGCCGAAGAAATAATAGAAAATCCAAATTCTATAACAGGAAAATATTTAAGTGGAGAAAAGAAAATAAAAGTACCAGAAAAATTAAGAGAAGGAAATGGAAACTTTATAGAAATAAAAAAAGCATCTCATAATAATCTTAAAAATATAAATGTAAAATTCCCTCTTGGTAAATTTATTTGTGTAACAGGAGTTTCTGGTTCAGGTAAAAGTACATTAGTCAATGAGATACTTTATAAAGGCGTTGCAAATCGAGTAAATAGAGCTAGAATAAGACCAGGGAAACATAAAGATATAACAGGAATAGAAAATATAGATAAGATAATAAATATAGATCAAAGTCCAATAGGTAGAACTCCACGATCAAATCCAGCAACATATACAGGAGTTTTCGACCATATAAGAGATCTTTTTGCATCTACTAATGAAGCAAAAGCAAGAGGGTACCAAAAAGGTAGATTTAGCTTTAATGTAAAAGGCGGAAGATGTGAAGCTTGCAAAGGTGATGGGATAATAAAAATCGAAATGCATTTTTTACCAGATGTATATGTACCATGTGAAGTTTGTAAGGGTGAAAGATACAATAGAGAAACATTACAAGTAAAATATAAAGACAAAACAATATCAGATGTATTAGATATGAATGTAGAAGAAGCTTTAAAATTCTTTGAAAATATACCTAGTATAAAAAGAAAATTAGAAACACTTATGGATGTAGGATTATCATATATAAAACTTGGTCAACCATCTACTCAATTATCTGGTGGAGAAGCACAGAGAATAAAATTAGCAGCTGAACTTAGTAAACGTCCAACAGGAAAAACATTATACATATTAGACGAACCTACTACTGGATTACATATGGCTGATGTAGATAAGTTAATAGATGTATTACAAAAATTAGCAGATACAGGAAATACTATAGTAGTAATAGAACATAATTTAGATGTCATAAAAACTTGTGACTATATAATAGATTTAGGACCAGAAGGTGGAGATGGCGGTGGAACAATAGTAGCCACAGGAACACCAAAAGAAGTATCTAAGGTTGAAAAAAGCTATACAGGACAATTTTTAAAAAGATATTTCGAATAATATAGTTTATTTTTGGATAGTAAAATTAAAATTAATTATAAATATTTATGAATTGAACTGAAAATAAATTTGAAGTAAAGTATAATTAAATAAAGAACTAAAAACCTGAAAATTGTTTTTCAGGTTTTTTTATTCAAATGACAAATAAATTATAATTTTAGTTATATAAAGTTCAGAAAGAGGTGATTTATATATGAATAAACACACAAAGGTATATTTAAATAGAAATGAATTTGGAACTGTATCTGGAATAAAATTCATAGAACTACACTATGCAGATTTGACAGAATTTTATTACCCAATAGATCTTTTAGTTTTAGCATCATATAAATATCACGAAGGATCTACAATAAAGGCATTTGAAGAAAGCTTTTTAGAAAAATATGGAATATCTATAGATAATATAAAAAATAATGCAGAAATAGATTTAACAAAATCATTAGGTGTTTGGATGTCTAAGGAATTTGATGTTGAAAAAGTTGGATTTAAAAGAATGGCTTGTATAGAATTAGATGATAGAACGATAACTACAGATTGTTTTAGAGAAAGAATAAGGAATTTATTTGCAATGGTAAATCTAGCAGATGGTATAGACATAGATATAGAAAATATAGCTATGCCAGTTATGGGCTCTTGTTTAAAAAAAATATCAAGTGATGAAATTTTAGGAGTACTAATTGAACAAAGCAGAAAAGCAATGGAAAATACATGCAAATTAGATGGTCTTTATATAGTAGATAATGATAGAGAAAGAGTTATGAAGTTTGACCGGAAAATGAATGAGATATTAAACAGAAGTGATATAGACCAAGAAAATGTATTTAGCGATGAACAATGTGATGAAATTTTATGTGATATGTGGAGTAAATTAAAATATTATAGAGAACAGGTAAGTTCTGGTAAGTTTAAAAGAAGAGATAGAAGTGATGTATTAATAGAATTTGAAGCAAGAATAGAAAGTAGAGAACTAAGACAATTTGAATTATGTGTACTTGCTAGAAAATTATTAGAATTTATAATATATGATATTGGCGGAGAAAAAGCAGGAAATAGGAATCTATTTCAAAAGATAGAATATATGAGAAAATCAAGTTTAGCATCACAAAGAATCACAGCATACATGCATACAATAAGAACTTTTGGAAATTCTGAAGTGCATAACGATGAAATAGATGTAGAAAATTCAATACCAGAAAACGATTTAGATAGACAGATATTAGTAGAAAGTTTATCTAGAATAGTTGATTATTGGATTTCTTATAAATATAGATATCATAAAAAATTAAATAAATAATTATAAATATTCTAAAATGGGTAATAAAATTAGAGAATAAAAATAATTAATATTATGGAGGAAAAGATTGTTTGATATACAAGAACACTTAAAAAAACTCCCAGAAAAACCGGGAGTTTATATAATGAAAGATGAATTTGGAAATGTTATATATGTAGGAAAGGCTGTAGTGCTAAAAAATAGAGTTAGACAGTATTTCCAATCTTCTAAAAACCATACATCAAAAGTAAAATCTATGGTAAAAAATATTAGAAGTTTTGAATATATAATAACAGACTCTGAAACAGAGGCACTTATTTTAGAATGTAATTTAATAAAAAGATATAGACCTAAATATAATGTATTACTTCGAGATGACAAGACTTATCCGTATATAAAAGTAACCACAAATGAAGATTATCCAAGAATTTTAAAAGTTAGAAAAGTTTCAAAAGATAAGGCAAAGTATTTTGGACCATATACAAATATAACAGCAGTAAATGATACATTAGAGGTAATAAGAGATACTTATCCTATAAGACAATGTAAACTAGATATAGACAGAGCAATAAAAAATAAAGTAAGACCTTGCTTAAATTACCATATTAAAAAATGTATGGGACCTTGTACTGGAAAAGTTTCTAAAGAAGAATATAGAGAAATGATAGATGAAGTTATAATGTGTTTATCAGGTAAAGAAGAAAAATTAGTCGATATTTTAACTGAAAAAATGAAAAAGTGTGCAGCAGAATTTAGATTTGAAGAAGCAGCGATTTACAGAGATAAAATAAAAAGTTTAGAAGAAATGGTAAAAAAACAAAAGATAGATACAAATACTTTAGACTTAAATCAAGATGTAATTGCTATGGCTAGAGCACATAATGAAGCTTGTGTACAAATATTCTTTGTGAGAAATGGTAAAATAGTAGGAAGAGAGCATTTTATATTAGAAGGAGTAATGGACAGCAGTAGAGAATCAATACTTGGATCTTTTGCAAAACAATTCTATATGGAGCAAGAATATATTCCAAAAGAAATAATAATAGAAGAGGAAATAGAAGATCAAGAAGTGTTGGAAGGAATACTTACATCTAAAAAAGGACAAAAAGTTTCAATAAGAGTACCTCAAAAAGGAGAAAAGAAAAACCTAGTTGAAATGGTCAGAAAAAATGCAATTGAATATTTAGAAAAATTTTCTGATATGAATAAAAGAAAATATGAAAAAAGTATAGGAGCATTGGAAGAATTAAAAAATATATTAGAACTAGAAACATTACCGATAAGAATAGAATCTTTTGATATATCAAATATACAAGGTGTAGATTCAATTGGATCGATGGTAGTATATACTAATGGTAAAAAAGATAAAAAGGAATATAGAAGATATAAAATAAAAACTGTAATAGGACCGGATGATTATAGTTCTATGGCAGAAATCCTTGAGAGAAGAATAAAACATGGTAATTTACCGGATCTTATACTTTTAGATGGAGGAAAAGGTCAAGTAAATGCTGTTAAGAAAGTATTTGATTTATATGGTATAGATATCCCTCTTTGGGGAATGTATAAAGATGATAGACATAGAACCAAAGGTCTTATAAATGAAACTAGAGAAATAGAATTGAATAGAACATCTAATTTATATAGATTTGTAGCGGGAATACAGGAAGAAGTACATAACTATGCTATAACATATCATAGAAGTCTTAGAAATAAAAAACTTACAAAATCTGAAATAGATAATATCCCTGGAATTGGTGAAAAAAGAAAAAAAGCTCTACTTGCAAAATTTAAAACTATAGAAGGTATAAAAAACGCGACTTTAGAAGAATTAGAAGATACAGAAACAATGAATTCTAAAGCAGCAGAAAGTGTTTATGATTTCTTTAGAGAAAAAGAACAGGGAATATAAAATTTTAAGGAGAAGGAAATTAAATTATGGAAAATAATACAAATAAGGTAAAAATAATAGATATAATAAATGCATTAGATTTAGAAATAATAAATTATCCTGATGATGATAGAGAACATTTTGTTACAACACCAGAATTAAATAGACCAGGACTTCAATATGCAGGATTTTTTGAGTATTTTTCTTATGAAAGAATACAGATAATAGGAAAGACAGAATACGCATATTTTGCAACAATAGATTCAGAGTCTAGAAGAGAAAGATTAGAAAAATTCTTCTCATACGATATTCCTGCCGTTATAATATCTAGAGATATGGAGATAAAACCAGATTTTTTAGAAATTGCAAAAAAACATAATATAATAGTTCTTAAGTCAGAAAGAAATACTACTAGACTTATAAATAAATTATCAAATTATTTAGAGAACAGAATGGCAAAATATGAAACAATACATGGAGTATTAGTAGATATATATGGAGTTGGAGTTTTGATAAAAGGAGAAAGTAGTGTTGGTAAATCAGAAACAGCACTTGAACTGGTTCAAAGAGGACATAGATTAGTTGCAGATGACGCTGTAGAAATAAGAAAAATTGATGAAAAAACTTTAATAGGACAAGCTCCGGAATTGATTAGACATTTTATGGAAATAAGGGGAATTGGAATATTAGATATAAAAACACTTTATGGAGTTAGAGCTGTAAAAGTAAGTCATGATATAGGGCTTGTAATACATCTTGAATCTTGGGATAAAAATAAATATTATGACAGACTGGGACTAGATAGAGAATATGAAAATATAATGGGTGTACAAATAGAAAAAATGACAGTGCCTGTAAAACCAGGAAGAAATACATCTATGATATTAGAAGTTGCAGCTATGAATTATAGACAACGTGGAATGGGATATGATGCAGCTGAAGAATTTACTAAAAAATTAAATTTACTTCTTCAAAATGATAAATAAGAAAAATTAATATATATTAAATTAAAAAAGCCTAATAAATTAAATAATAGTTTATTAGGCTTTTATTAAAAATTAATTATTATTTATTTTGTTAAGTAAGAAAAACTTATTATCTAAATCTACCACAGCATAAAGTACTATTAGAACTTCTTCTGAAACAATTTCTTGAATTTATTCTATTATCATCTGAATATCTATATGATTCAATACGTTTAGAATAATCACTGTTATCAAAATTATTTTCTGCATATGAATTAGAAATA
>NZ_JARIBH010000002.1 GCF_029264495.1 Peptacetobacter sp. | reverse complement strand
GTAACATTTCTGTAACTTTTTCTGTTATTTTTTGATACTTTTTGATATTATTGTTGAAATTTAGCCACTATAAAAGTAACAATTTGAAATTTATTTTGTATCATATTTTGTTACTATATCATTTTTTATTAATTATGTCAACTTTTAACTTGTTTTATACTCATAAAAAATAAAAAAGACTTAATTTTATACAAATTTAAGCCTTTTTTGATTAATTTATTTATTTTTCCCAGAAATTACTATATTTTGTAACAGTTACATATATTAAAAGTAACAGTTACATATTTGTAACAAGTTGTTTCTTTTTTATAATCAATAACTATCTTTTAATCTTTTTCTTTAATAAATCAGTTATTATTGAAATTTCATCTACTTTAAAAATAATTATTAATAATGCGTATATAATAGCCCCTACTATTATTGCTATTCCAAGAGATATTACATCCATAAAAAAATTAGTTCCTAAAATAGAAATTAACAATTTATAAGTTGATTTTGATATTATTCCCATAACAATAGATGCTATTGTAGATTTTAAGAATACAGCTATAATTTTATTTTGCTCAAATTCTCCTATTTTATTTTTCAAGCTTCTAAATAATAATAATATACATATTATAGATGATAAACTTGTTGCAAGTGCTAAACCTGCATGTTTTAGATATTTAATAAACATTATATTCATTAATATGTTCATTAAAACTGCTATTGTTGCATTTATCATAGGCGTCTTTGTATCTTGAATAGAATAAAAAATCTTAGTAAGTATATCTCTTAACCCTACTCCAATAAGACCAATAGAATAAAAAATAAGTGCTACTGATGTCATTTCTGTAGCTCTAGCATCAAATGCACCCCTTTGGAAAAGAATCCTAACTATTGGTTCTGATAATACCATTGCTCCTATTGTCATTGGCATTATTATTATTATTACTGAATTTATACTCTTTCTAATAAATGAATAAAATTCTGTTTTATCTACCATAGATGATAGTTTTGAAAATTGTGGATATACAACAGAAGATATCGATGCAATAAACATACCTGTGACAAATCCTTTTAATCTATCTGCATAATTTAAAGCAGAAATACTTCCTTCTACAAGTGTAGATGCAAGTGTTTTATCCACCATTATATTTATTTGATCTACAGCAACACCTATAACTATCGGTGCTACTAAAATAAGCATTTTTTTTACATATTCATCTTTAAAATCGACAAATAATTTGTACTTATATCCTTTTTTATACGCAAAAGGTACTTGGAAAAAGAATTGACTAGCCATAGCAAAAAACATACCTATTGGGAGTATATATACATTTTTTAACTTGACGCTTAATAACATAGATGTTATCAAAATAATATTATATGGCAATCCTATAAGTCCAGGTATTGCAAAGCTATCTTTAGACTGTAAGTAAGATTTCATTATATTACTTAAACCAGTGAATATAGCTCCAAAAATTATAATCCTTGTAAATAATACTGTTTGCCTAAAAGTTTCTCCTTTAAATCCCATAGCAAAGATTTTCACTATTGGTTCAGCAAAAATAAAGGATATTGTTGAAAGTATTATTCCCAATATAATAGTTATATTTAATATATTATTTGAAAATTTAAGTGCTTTTTCTTCTCCACCCTCTCTTAAATTTTCGTAGTACAAAGGAATAAATGTAGTCGCTAATGCTGTTGCAACTAATGTAAATAAAACTTTTGGAATATTTGATGATGCTATAAATATATCACTATATGTTGTTGCTCCATACAATGCTCCTAAAACAAGCTCTCTTACAAATCCTATAACTTTAGAAAACATTGTAACAATCATAAGTGCAACTGTCGCTTTAGCTACTTTTCCCATATATTAAATCCTCCCTTCATATAAACCTGCCTCATCTTCAGCTATTTTTGTCCAAGAATAATTATCCATAGTATTTTTTGATATATTATTTTTATCATATTCTGAATTTACAATTTCTACAACCCTTTTTGCCATTCTTGCTTCAAAATTTTCTCCATCTATTATTATATTACTTTCTATACCTATAGCTTCTGGAATACCTCCAGCATCGCTGCCTACAACACAAGTTCCACATGCGTTTGCTTCAGTAATTACGCATCCAAAACCTTCTTTTCTACTCGGTAATATCATAACATCCATAATATTCATGATATTTTTAACTTCATCAAATTCTAAATTTCCTGTAAATACTATATTTAAACCCTTATCCTTACATTTTTTTTCAACTTCTGCTTTTAATGGCCCATCGCCTACTACTACAAATGTATATTTATTTTCAGAATCCAATTTAATTACTTCTTCAAAAATATTTGCAAATTTATCAGCTCTCTTTATTTTGTTTAAAGCTCCAACAAACCCTACAATCTTACCTTCTATATTATACTTTTCTCTCACTTCTTTTTTTTCTTCTTCTGATATTGGGTAAAATTTTGCTGTATTAACTCCATTTCTGGACGCTTTACAATTATTTCCTTTATAGCCTAAACTTCTAGCTGTATCCATAAGTTTTTTACTGACAAAAATATTTTTTTCTGCATTTTCCATTATTTGCAATACTTTTTCTTTTATACAACTATTATTAAACGGCATTGTATGAACATCACTACCATGATATGTAACTATATATGGTTTTTTATATTCTTTATTTATCCAATATGCTATTCTTCCATGAGGATATCCCCAGTGACAACTAACAATATCACATTCTTCTATTTCTTTTTTACATTGATTGAAAAATTCATCATATCTTTTTCTATCATTTTCTTTTTTTTCAATTTTTTTACTTTTTATATTTGTATTTAAATATATCTTTTTATAGACAATTCCATCAAAAATAAATTCATTACTTGTCTTATCATAAGTCTTTTTTCCTGTAATTTTTTTTAATAACCTAAAAATGCCAGTATCTTCAAATTGAACTGATATTATTTTATATTCATTTTCTGGGTGAAGTTTCATTATTGCCTTTATCTTTTCATGTGTTGCCATAAAAAGACCTTTTTTATTATTTTCATCCATATTAACTATATACAATATATTCATATGTAAAATCTCCTTTTTAAATAACTAATTATATATTATATCAAAATTTTTGTATCTGTAAATTTAAAAAATTAAAATAAAAAGAGTTTTTAACAAATCCATTAAAAACCCTTTTTATTTTATTTCTTTAAAAACTTTTATAATATTTTATATATTCTTCTACAATATTATCCCAATTGAATTCAATTTTTATTTTTTCTTCAAATTTTTTCATATCCCATATTTTTCTATTATATATTTCTTCCACTTTATCTGCTATATCATGTACATTTTTACAATCAACACCATATCCAACTTGACCTTCTTCAAAATAGCCATATATTCCTTCATTTTTAGTATATATAACAGGAAGACCTTGTGTTATTGCTTCTATATAAACCAATCCAAAAGTTTCTCTTTTAGATGGCATTATAAATATATCATTTTTTCTATAAAATTTTATAAGTTCTTCTTTTGGCATATAATCATATAAATTTATTATGTTTTTAAATTTTCCTTCAGAAAGTTTTTTTATTTTATTTTCTTCCTTTCCTTTTCCTATCATATCCAATTTAATATCATAGCCTCTTTTTATTAATTCTTCTACAACATTTACTATCATATCTATGTTTTTGACTTTTTCTAGCCTTCCTGCATAGATTAAATTAATTTTCTTATCTTTAAATTCTCTTGTTTTCATATTGATATTTTCAAACCAATATTTATCTATACCATTTGGAATAACAATTGACTTCTCTTTTATTTCTTGTCTATATTCTAAAGGAATATATTCTTTTATTACATTATCTTTATAATATGGTGATATAAATATAATATATTTAGCATTTTTCATTATATCAACACCTAATTTTCTTAACATTATCATTTTTTTAAAGAAAACTTTTACATCAGTTGCTCTTACTGCTACCATATAATCTAATCCTAGTTTTCGTTTTAACTTTAATGCAAGATATCCATTAACAAAAAGTGAATGTGCGTGAACTATTCCTACATCTTTAAAATCAACCTTTTTATATAAATCTTTTTCAATTCTATAATTTTTTAGATGAAATATTATTCTGTCTAATTTACCAAAGCATCTAGAATATATATAATTTATTCTATCAGATTCTATTCCTCTATTTTTATTTATCATATTTTCTGAATTTACAGGTATATACACTTCATTAAAAATAGATTCTCTATCAATATGATATAAAAAATGTTTGTATATAGTAGAACTTATATAATATGAATTTAAGTGTAAAATCTTCATTTTTCTCTCCATATAAATTTAATTTCTTCCTATAGAATGGTATTCTATTCCAGCATTTTTCATTTCTTCAGGAAGATAGCAATTTCTACCGTCATATACAATATAATCAGACATCATTTCTTTAAAATCTTCTGGTCTAAGA
>NZ_JARIBH010000067.1 GCF_029264495.1 Peptacetobacter sp. | reverse complement strand
AATGCAGGTAATAGACTGTGGAGTAGCAGTATTAAATATGCATGCACCATATGAAGTAGGAAGTAAAGCTGATATATACGAAGCTGTAAGAGCATATAAAGCATTCTTACAGAACGCATAATAAATTTTAAATATAAGAGTATTTATAAAAACTGTTACTAGTGTAACAGTTTTTATTTTTGTAAAAAAAAGAGAAAACATTTAAAATGTTGTAAATTAGTAGTATTATATAAGATGTATTTATAATAATATAAGGAGATTTAAAATGAATAAAAATAAGAAATTTATTTTTTTATTTATTATAATTGCATCAATTATAGTTGCTTTTATGATAAAAAAAGCAAATGATTACACAAGAAGCAAAATATATTCCAATATAGAAGAACTTATAAAAAAAGAAGATTATACCACTTTACAGCTAATGTTTTCAGATGATAAAGAAATTTATAAAATATTGAAAATAAGCAAAAAAGAAGCAGAAGAAATATCTTTCTATTTCAGTTTAAAATCTTCATATTTAGAAGAAGATTTTAATTATATAGCAAGTACTTTAAAACACTTAAAACCAGAACTTTGTTGGAAGTTTAAAAAAGAAGCAAAATTATTTAAGGATTCAGTTATGAAAAGTTCTAAGTATAAGAAAGCTTTAATAGACTTAGAAAATGAAACATTAGAATATGACAAAAAAACAAAAAAATATGATGAATTTAAAAAATGGAGAATAAATCATATTTCAGAAATAGCACCATTTGAAGGAATGAGTGAAGATTTAATAAGAAAAACATGTTTAGGAGAAGAAAATTTTAAATATGTGTCAGAAGATGGATACAATTCAGATGAAGATTTTTTGTATGAAGCACACTATAGTTGGAAAAATGAAGAGTATGAAACTATATGTGATGTTGTTGTTGGAGAATATATAGATGAATCAGAACCTACTGTCAAACGTGTAAATTATAAAGGAAATGATTGGAAAATCGAATCATTATTTGGATATAATGATTTTAAAGTATATAAATATATTGGGAAATTAAAAAAAAACAATAATAAAAAAGAAAATAATTATTCTGATAATAAAAAAGAAAGTGTAGAAGATATAATAAAAGACTATATATCAGAATATGATGTATATGAATATTCTGATGCAGATGAATTTTATTATGACCATAAAGATGATTTTAGTGAATATTATGAAGCAGAACAATATTACGATGATGCGTGGAGTTTGATAGATAAGGATACAGAATATTTAATAGAATAGTTATTAAAAATATAAAAGTGCTGTCATAATAGTAGTTTAATATTTATGATAGCACTTTTTATAATTTAATAAATTAAATATACAAAAATCATTTTAAACTAACATAAAATAAGATTAATATGATATCATATTAAAGAGAAAAAAGAGGGGGGAAAAATTTGAATAAAAAGGATAATACACAGCTACTATTATATGAACCAAATGTATATAAATCATTTATAATCTTAGCATTACCAGTATTTGGAGCTAATTTTATGAAAGCCTTTAATGATTTAGTAGATACATTTTTTATAGGTCAAATGCAAAATTCAGTTGCAGCACAAGCTAGTATTTCTCTTGCTTGGCCTGTAATAAATATATTCGTATCATTCCAAATAGGGCTTTCTATCGCAGGTGTAGCAGTAGTAAGTCAATTTTTAGGGGCGAAGAAAGATGAAGAAGCTAGAGAATATGCGGGTATATTATTTGTACTATCTATATTTTTAGGATTATTAATAAATATAATTTTATTTTTAATATGTCCTAAAGTTGTAAGCTTAATGGGTGCAAAAGAAATGGTACATGAGTACACAGTTCAATATATAAGGATTAGGTCTATGGAAATGATTTTTGCATTTATATTTGCGTGTTTCCAAGCTATAAGGCAATCTCAAGGAGATACGGTTACACCAGTTATTTTACAGGTAACAGCTGTTATAATAAATATAGTTCTTACAGGTGTATTTGTATATATTATGAATATGGGAGTATTTGGAGCGGGGCTTGCAACAGTTATAGGACAGATAGTTATTTGTCCTGCTTGCTTATATTATCTATTTATAAAAAAAGGAAATCTAAAACTTAGAAAAAAATACTTGAGACTTAAAAATTGGAATAAAATAAAAAAACTTACATTTATAGCAACTCCATCAGCTGCTAGTCAAGCATTGAGTTCGTTTGGATTTTTGATATTAAACAGTTTAATACTAGATTATGGTGCTGTTGTAACAGCAGCTTTTAGTGTGGGAAATAAAATCTCAAATATGCTACTTATGCCTGTATTAGCAATAGGGTCTGTATTAGCTGCATATGTCGGTCAAAATATAGGTGCAGGAAATATAAAAAGGGCTAAAAAAGCATATAATGTCAGTAGAAATTTAAGTCTTAGTATAGCTGTAATAGGTAGTATTATAATATTTCCATTTAGAGAACAAGTAATATCTCTTCTTACAAATGATATGAATACTCAAAGAGAAGCAGTTAATTATATAATATGGGTACTTATAACAATGCCATTAATGGCAATGTTCCAAAATTATATAGGAGTTTTTAATGGTTCTGGAAATACAAGATTTTCATTTATAATGGAGACAGCTAGACTTTGGATTATAAGACTTCCTATGATAATTTTATTTAAGAATTTAACAAACTTTGGAAGCAATGGTATATGGTATGCTATGAATATAAGCAATTTAGTAATAATATTATTAGGTGCAATTCTTTTAAAGAAAGTAGATTTTTCAGCAAAAATATCATCAAATAAAGAAGAAGTGATAGTATAAAATATTTTTGAAAAGTTGTATTAAAATTAATAAATTGAAAAAATAAAAAGTCTTGAAATAAAAGTTTTAAGGCTTTTTTTGTATGTAAAAATAAATTAATAATATAGAAGTAAATATATAAAAAATATATAATTAAAGTAGGTTTGATAAAATTTTTTCAAACTAATATAGGGGAAAAGGGTAATTAGGAGGAAGAAAAATGATAATTTCTGCTAGTAAAATTATTACAGGAGATGGACAGACTGTTTTAAATGATTCAGCAATACTTATAAATAATAGAGGTATTATAGAATCTATTATGACAAAAGAAGAAGCTAAAATAAAATATCCAAATGAAGAAATAAAAGACTTTGGAGATGCTACCATAATGCCAGGAATGTTTGATATGCATGCACATTTAGGATATTGGTATAGTCAACCAGATTCTTTTAATTACAATGATCAAATGATAATGATGTATGCTCTTCAGCATGCACAGTCAGCTTTCACAAAAGGAATAACAAGTATAAGAGATTGTTATTCTCCTCATGGAGTATGTAAAACTTTAAAATTAGCTGAAACAAAAGGATTTATAACAATTCCACGTATAACTCATGTCGATGCAGGTATGTGTATGACTGGGGGACATTGTTGGGATGAAGTAGTACAAGTAGATGGACCTTGGGAAATAAGAAAAGAAATAAGAAAACAGGTAAGAGATGGTGCAGAATGGATAAAAATATTAACAAGCCATAGATCTCATATACCAGAATATACTAAAGAAGAACTAGAAGCTGCAGTAGATGAATGTCATAGAAGAGGTATAAAATGCGTAGTTCATGCAGGTACACATCCATCTATACAAATGTGTATAGATGCTGGATTTGATACAATAGAACATGGAACATTTTTAACTGTTGAACAAGCAGAACAAATGAGAGATAAAGGAATATCATGGACTCCAACTATATTTGCATATACATATTTATATGAAGTTTGTAAAAAAAATATAGAAGAAGGAAATGCAGATGTATTTAGTGATCCAGTAGCTGCAAAAGAACAGAGAGATTATGCATATTATGAACCAGCATATGAAGCATATAGAGATAATTTCAAAAAATTATATGATACAGGTGTAACAGTATGCACAGGTAGTGATATGGTAATGTATGGAGCACCAGTTCTTCCAATAGCAGAAGAAATGACTTATATGGTAAAATATGGAATAACTCCAGTACAAGCAGTACAAACTGCTACATCAAATCCAGCAAAGGTTCTTGGTAGAGGTGATGAACTTGGACTTATAAAAGAAGGATTTATAGCAGATATTACAGTTGTTGACGGAGATTTAAGTAGCAATATAGAATGTATAAAAAATGTAAAAGAAGTTTATTTAAATGGTAAAGTAGTATATTCAGATGGAGTAAGATATATATAATAAAATTTTAAAAGAATCTAGAAGTTCTCTGAAGTTGATTAAATATCGACTTCAGAGTTTTTTTATGAAAAAGAGATACCTAGACAATACATTGACAAATATCGATACATTAAATATAATAGAAATCAATAGGGGGAATATACATGAATTCGTTATATAAAAAAGAAATAAAGATATTTAAGGCTTTAAGCGATGAAAATAGAATAAAGATTTTAGAACTCTTAAAAAACGGAGAAAAATGTGCATGTAAATTACTTGAAGAATTAAAAATAAGTCAGTCTACACTTTCTCACCATATGAAAATTTTGTGTGAATCTGAAATAGTAATTGGAAGAAAAGAGGGAAAGTGGATGCATTATAGTATAGCTGAAAACTCATTTGATTCAGTTTTTGATTTGTTAAGTGATATTATGGCATCTGCTAGATTAAATTCAGATAATAATTTTTGTGAATGTGAAAATAAAAAGTTATAAAAAGTCATCATATAAGGTGACTTTTAAAAAAATATATACATCGATATATATAAATATATAGATATAAATGAAAGGAGATTATATATGTTTTTTCAAAATCAAATACTAGGTATGAAATGGATTAATACATTAGTTGGAAAATTATTAATGTTAATAGGATTAAATGATAAATCAATAATTTATGGTATTTTAAAGTTTTTCATATATGACACTATAAAAATATTTATATTATTATCAGTATTAATATTTTTTATATCATACATTCAGAGCTATTTTCCACCAGAAAAAACGAAAAAAATTCTAGAAAAATTTAAAGGAATAAAAATAAATATTTTAGCAGCACTTTTGGGAACATTAACACCATTTTGTTCATGTTCATCAATACCATTATTTATAGGATTTACAAGTGCGGGAATACCTATTGGAGCAACATTTTCATTTTTAATATCATCACCACTTGTCGATTTAGGTTCATTAGTACTTTTAACAAGTATCTTTGGAATAAAAATAGCAATTGCATATGTTGTGGTTGGTTTGATTTTAGCTGTAATAGGAGGAATTATTATAGAAAAATCTAATATGGAAAATCAAATAGAAGAATTTATTCGAAAAGCTCCAAATGTGGATATAGAAATAAAAAATCCATCAATAAAAGAACGATTATTATTTGCTAGAGAAAAAGTTGTTGATACAGTAAAAAATGTAGCACCATATATATTTATAGGTGTATTTATAGGAGCTATAATACACAATGTAATACCGTCTGTTTTTATAGAAAAAATACTTGGATCGGAAAAATGGTATTCAGTACCTATAGCTACAATTGTTGGAGTACCAATATATGCAGATATCTTTGGAACAGTACCAATAGCCGAAAGTTTATTTAATAAAGGGGCAGGACTTGGAACAGTACTATCATTTATGATGGGCGTAACAGCAATATCTTTTCCTTCAATGATAATGCTAAGAAAGGCAGTTAAACCAAAGTTATTAACATTATTTTTTGTAATTGTAACAATGGGTATATTATTTATAGGATATATATTTAATATATTTGGATATATGTTAATATAATGTTGAGAATGTTGATAAAAATAGATAAATATTATAAAGATATATAAAATTTATAACAAAGGTGGATAATAAATATGGGAATTTTAGGATTTGGGAAAAATAAAAAATCGTATACAAAAGAAACAGAAGAAGAATTAGATAAAATTGTAGATGAAAAAGAAAATATAGATTTACAAGGTAAAAAAATTAGTATAAAAGTACTTGGTGAAGGTTGTGAAAAGTGCGATAAGGTAAATGATAGTGTAAAAGAAGCTATTAAAATACTAAATATTGATGCTGATATTGAAAAAATTGAAGATTTAATAGAAATTGTTACCTATGGTGTTATGTCTACACCAGGAATTGTAATAAATGAAAAAGTAGTATCTATTGGAAGAATATTAAATACAGAAGAAATTATAAAGTTGATAAAAGAGAATATTTAATAAATTATATAATTATAAAAATTATTTGTAGAGTTTCAATAAATAATGGGGTGAGAATATGTTAAAAGTAGCTTTTGTAGATATAAGTAATTTAGCTAGAAGTCAAATAGCAGCAGCAATTTGTAAAAAATTAGCACCAGATATTTTTGAAGTATATTCAGTGGGAAAAGAATTAAAAAGTATAGATAAAAATATAAAAAAAATCATGAAAGAGATTTATGATATAGATATGGATAAAAATCAATATACAAAGCTAATATCCGAAATACCTAAAGTAGATATAATTGTATCCACAGGAGGTGAAACTTTTTTGGATAATAGTAGAAAATTTGATGAGAAATTTAAATTAAAAGACATTGATGGAAAGAATGAAGATGAATTGAAAGAGATAATTTTTAATATAGAAGAAAAAGTTATAAAATTTATAAAAAAATATGAAAAGTATGAAAGAGCAAATCATACATTTGAACCAATATATGATGAAAATTCAAGAATCTTGATTCTTGGAAGTTTTCCATCTGTAAAATCTAGAGAAGAGAGTTTTTATTATGGACATCCGAGAAATAGATTCTGGGAAGTAGTTTCAAAGATTACAAAAACAGAACTTCCTCATAATATAGATGAAAAAAAATCTATGTTATTAAAAAATAATATAGCAATTTGGGATGTTATAAAATCATGTATAATAAAAGGCTCTAGTGATAGCAGTATAAAAGATGTAGAAGTAAATGATATAAATACCATTATAAAAAAGAGTAAAATAGAAAAAATATATGCAAATGGTGACAAAGCTTTTAAATTATATAATAAATACTGTAAAAATGATATAGGTATAGAAATAGAAAAATTACCTTCAACTAGCCCAGCAAATGCAGCATACTCTATGGAAAAATTGATTGATGAATGGAAAATAATTAAATAAAAGGACACTGAATATTCAGTGTCCTTTTTATTTAAAGTATTATTTTTTTTGAAATTAAGCTAATATCATTTTAGTTAAGTCCATAGGATTAACTATTTCTCCATCTTTGTAAACTCTCATGTTACCAGATGCTATTTCATCTATTAATATAACTTCATCATTGTAGAATCCGAATTCAAATTTTATATCATATAATTCTAATCCTTTTTCTTCTAAGTCTTTAGCAACAACAGCAGTTATTTTTCTAGTTCTTTCTTTCATCTGATCGAACTGAGCCTGAGTCATTATACCTAAAGCTTCTAAACCTTCAGAAGTTACTAATGGGTCACATCTTTCATCATCTTTTAATGTAACTTCAACGTAAGCATCTAATTTAGTTCCATTTTCTATATAGTCACCATATCTTCTTATGAAACTTCCTACTGCTCTGTAACGGCATATAACTTCTACACCTTTACCGAAAACTTTAGCTGGTAATACTTCCATAGTAGAATTTTCTATATTAGCACTAACGTAATGAGTTTTTATTCCTGCTTCTTTTAATAATTCGAAGTAGTGAACAGAAGTTTTTAAGTTTTCTCTACCTATACCTTCTATTGTTAAACCTATTGAGTTTTCACCTGGATCGAATACTCCGTCTTTACCAGTACAATCATCTTTGAATAATAATTCAAAATTACCATTTTCTAATTCAAAAACGTCTTTAGTTTTTCCTGTGTATACTTTTTTCATGCCTTTTCCTCCAATGATATATAAAAATTAAATATAGTCTTTTTTATAAAAACCGAAAAATTCGGGTTTTATTATTTTGTTTCCCTTTTGCAAATATATTATAACACAAAATGGACAAAAAGTTGAACTATTTTTTAAAAAAATTAAAAAAAGTTCAGAGAATATAAATCTGTTCTTCTATGTTTCAATAAAGGAAGTTCGTTTCTAGTCTTATCAATAATAGATTTGTCTATATCAGCATATAGGATACATTCTTTTTCATCTGCAGCGGCTATTATATTCCCCCAAGGGTCTGAAACCATTGAATTTCCAAAAGCTACATAAGAAGCAGAATTATCTCTAGCAGGTGCTGCACCAACAAAATAAACTTGATTATCAAGAGCTCTCATCCTAATAGAAAGTTCCCAATGTGCAGGACCAGTAGTCATATTAAATGCGGCTGGAAGTATAATTAGTTCGGCACCTTCCAGAGACATTATACGAGAAAGTTCGGGAAAACGAATATCATAACAAATTGCAATACCTATTTTTCCAAACTCAGTATCTACAATGGTAAAATTTTTACCAGCAGAAAGTGTATCAGATTCTTTAAATGAAACACCATTTTTTATATCAATATCAAATAAATGCATTTTTTGATGTTTTCCAATTAAATCTCCATTTCGATTAAATACAAATGAAGTATTATATATTTTTCCATTTTCTAACTCAGGAATACTACCACCAACAAGATAAATAGAATTTTTTTTAGCAGAATTTTTTAATGCATTAGTTGTTTTATCAGGATATGTTTCAGCAAATATTGGAAAATATTTATTTTGATAAGGACAATTGAACATCTCTGGCAAAATTACAATATCAGCATTATTCTTAGAGGCTTCATCTATCATTTCTAAGGCATGAGATATGTTTTTATCTTTATCATTACAAACTTTCATTTGACAAATAGCTATTTTCATATAAAAAATCCTCCTAAGTAAAATAAAAAATATTTTTTTAATTTTTAAAATATTTGTATTATATGTATTATATCATAGAAAATGATTTCCAAATAATGATTTCTAAAAAATATATTATTAAAGTAGAGAAAAATTAATAATAATGAAAAATTACTATAGATAAGTAAAAAATTACATAGAAAAAAATATTGACAAATGTTGTATAATAGTTGAGTATTATTTAAATATTAGTAGTTTATGAATATAAAAGGAGGTTAAAATGGAGAGAGATTTTGAAGACATCGATAGAATTTTAAATTTTGCAGCAGAAGCTGGAAGAGTGATGCTAAAATGTGGTGGAGAGATATATAGAGTAGAAGAAACTATACAAAGATTATGTATGGCATTTGATATAAATGAAGCAGAAGTTTTTGCAACACCAACAACACTATTATTATCGGTGTATAAAAATAATAAAGTTTATTCTGTGGTAAAAAGAATTAATGAAAGATCTACAGATTTAAATATGATGAAGAAAGTAAATGCTTTATCTAGAGGTATATCATATAAAAAAATGAGCATAGAAGAATGTGAAAAAAAATTAGAAAAAATATCTCAAAAAGATGATTATTCAAATATAATAACTATTTTATCAGCAGGATTAGTTACATCTTCTTTTTCTATATTATTTGGAGGAGGAATAAAAGACTTTATAGTATCATTTTTAGCTGGGATAATGACAAAAATTTTAAATGATTATTTAGTAAAAATGAGACTTAATGAATTTTTTGTAAATATAATTTCGGCAGCATTTATAGCAATAATGTCAGTTATATTTGTAGAAGTTGGAATACTTTCAAACATGGATTACATAATAGCAGGAGTTATAATGCTTTTAGTACCAGGATTTGCACTTACAAATGCAATAAGAGATATATTAGATGGTCAGTTAGTAGCAGGAACAGCTAAGTTATCAGAAGTTTTATTTATAGGAACATCAATAGCTATTGGTATGTCACTAGTACTGAATTGGTATCTTAAAGGAGGTTTTTTTAAATGTTAAGAATATTAATTGAAACAATAGCAGCATTTGGAGTAGCTGTAGGATTCGGAATACTTTTTAATATAAAAGGAAAATCACTTATTATTGCAGGAATAGGGGGTGCTATTGGATGGTTTGTATATAAAATTACAGTAGTATATATGAATTTTGCTCCAGGAGCAGCATTTTTTAGTGCTGGAATAGCGTTTAATATTTATTGTGAAATTTGTGCAAGGATATATATGATACCATCTACTATTTTAAGTGCTTGTGCACTTATAGTTTTAGTACCAGGATTCGGTGTTTATCGTACAATATATGAATTTATACTAGAACATTATGTAATAGCAGGAAATCTACTTACAGAAACACTAGCTTCAGCAGGTGCATTAGCATTATCCTTAGTATTTATAACATCTATTTTTAGGAATTTTAACTTATCAAAGTTTTTAAAGAAAACTTTCAATATAAATTTAAAAAAGAAAGATATATAAATTAAATTTATTTTAAATGTTAAAAACTATTAAATAGAATAAATTCTATCCTACAAATATATATATTAATGTATAATGTAGGTATAATAAAAACAAGAGTCTATCAATTATTTGAAAGGAGGGAGAACTTTGATAGAAAGAAATTTTTATAA
This sequence comes from Peptacetobacter sp., assembly GCF_029264495.1. Lineage (GTDB taxonomy): Bacteria > Bacillota > Clostridia > Peptostreptococcales > Peptostreptococcaceae > Peptacetobacter. The sequence continues at coordinate 57,087 of NZ_JARIBH010000067.1, read as the reverse complement.
AGATAAAAAAGCGAAATTATATCATCAAAATGAAGAAGAGATACATTTAAAATCTTATGTATTTGGCAATGGAATAAGACTTCTTATATCGTTGGGAACAATGACTGCAATAGCATTATTTTTTGAAAAAAGTGGAATGGATAATACAAGTATTATTGTATTATATGTTATGGCAGCTATATTAACAGCTAGATTTACTGAAGGATATATATTTGGAACAATAGCATCTGTAGTATCAATATTTATATATAATTTTTTATTTATAGCTCCTAGATACACATTTTCAGTTGAACAAAAAATGTATACTCTTTCTTTTATAGTAATGGTAACAGTATCTTTGCTGGCATCAGGAATAACATCAAAATTAAAAAAGAGAGTAGAACAAGAAAAAATACAGGCGAAAAAAATGGAAATGCTATATAATACAGATGGTTCTTTTCTAAAAGCTCGAGATATAGAACAGGTTATTGAAAATTGTGGTGAAAATCTAGTGAATATTCTTGGTAAAACTGTATTAATAACAATTGCTGATGAGAGAAGAAATCTTATGGAACCACATGTGTATATCTGTAATAGTAATGGAAGTGAAAATTTATTTAGACTTGTAAAAGAAAGAGAAGTTATAAAAGAATGTTTTAGAACAGCAAAGCCAAAAGGTATAGGGGTCAAACTAAAATCTTCTGATTGTGAAAATAAATTATTAAAATCTGAAAGTAATGCATATTATGTTCCGATAAAAGGAAACTATTTAACACTTGGAGTAATAGGTGTAGCTTGTTATAAAAGAGAAATACTTTCAGATGAAGAAAAGAAGATAATAAAAATAGTAGCTGAACAAACAGCAATAGCACTTGAAAGAGAAAATATATATACAAGAAGACATAGAGCTATTATAGAGGGTGAAGGAGAAAAATTAGTTCAAAAAATAAATAGAATAACAGGAAGTAATTATGCTACTTTAGATGATTTTTTATATGATAATAGTACAGTTAATAAATTATCTGATGAAGATTAGTAAATAAATTATTATTCAAGAAAGGATGTATATTATGCTATTACTAAATAAAGAAGATATAAAAAAAGTATTTACAATGAAAGATGCAATTGAAGCGGATAAAAAAGCTTATCAATCATTCTGTGAAAATGATGCAATAGTACCAATAAGAACCAATATTGGTACAGAAAGAGCGGGAGAAAGTATGCTATTTATGCCAGGGTATGTAAAATCATTAGAAAGTGCTGGGGTAAAGATTGTATCTGTATTTCCTGAAAATGCTAAAAAAGGAAAACCTGTTGTACCAGCTACAGTTATATTAATGGATGCTACAACAGGAGAAGTTATTTCTATATTAGATGGAACTTATATAACTCGGGTTAGAACAGGAGCAGCATCTGGAGCAGCTATTGACTTACTAGCTAAAAAAGATTCTAAAATAGGAGCATTAATAGGTACAGGTGGTCAAGCACCAGCTCAACTAGAAGCAATGCTTGCTGCTAGAGATTTTGAAGAAGTTAGAGTATATAGTAGAAATAAAGAAAAAAGAGAAAAATTTGCAGAAGATATGAATGCAGAATTAAAATCATATGGAACTAAAATAATTGCATCACAATCATCAGAAGAAGCGATAAGTGATGCTGATGTTATAGTACTCGCTACGACATCACAAGTACCAGTAATTGATGGAAATTTAGTAAAAAATGGAGCTTTAATAAGTGGAGTAGGTTCATATATGCCTAATATGCATGAAATAGATGAAATTAGTATAAAAAGATCATCAAAAATATTCTGCGATTCTGTCGATGCTGTTTTAGAAGAAGCAGGTTGTATAATAACACCATTAAAAAAAGGAATTATTACTAAAGAAAGTTTAAATAAAGAGTTAGGTGATGTTGTTAGTGGTAAAATTCCAGGAAGAGAATCGGATGATGAAATAATAATATTTAAAAGTGTTGGAATAGGTGTACAAGATGTTGTTACAGCTAAAATGATATATGATAGAGCAGTAGAAAAAAATATAGGTACTAACTGGGAATAGAAAAATAAGTAAAGATATTTATAAAAGTCAAGGATACTATTTGTAATATAAAGTATTCTTGACTTTTTTTAGAATACTTATAAATCAATATCATATATATAGAAAGAGATTTTTCTTTTTCCTTTATCAGTAATTAAAGTTTCATCAAAACTTCCTTTTCGTATCATACCATAATGCTCATAAAATCCAAAATTACAGGTAGTATCAGTAAATAAATAGAAACTATTGATACTATTAAATTTAAAGTATTCTATAGCTTTAAAAAATAAACTTTGCCCTATTCCTAAACCTTTAAATTTTGGATCAACAGCAAAAAAAACTAATTCTGCTGGATAATCTTTATCTAAATTAGTTAAAAGATTATTGTCGATATTATCTACATTTCCAAAAATTTTTGAAACTTTTCGACCTTCAGAACTTATTGCTAAAAGAAATATATTTTTTATCAATTTTAATTTATACAAAAGATTAAAATTAAATTTATTTTTATTGTTAGCAACAATTATCCCTATAGGAAGATCATCTATTAAAGCTACTTTTGTAAAAGTCTGTTTTGAAAGACAACTATACAAATAGCTAAATGACAGTATTTCTGCTGTTTTTGGAGATGCTAATTCATTGTAATGCCAATTATCATTTATTATCTTAGATATTTCTCTAAAATACTTATCATTATAATCCTCAAAAGTTATATTTTTTTTCATAATTTTCTCCTATATTAAAAATTTAAAAATTTTATTATATAATTAATATAAAGTATACAGTAACTGTAAAGTAAAGAGGGAATTATGAATAATTTAAAAAAAGATAAAAGTATAAAATTGACAGTATCAGAATTTGCTAGACTACATAAAATAAATAAAAGGACGCTGCATTATTATGATGAAATAGGAATTTTTAAACCAAAATATAAAGGCGAAAATGGATACAGATATTATGATTATAGACAAGGTGTAGATTTTGAATATATAAAGATGCTTAGAGAATTAAATATAGGTTTAGAAGATATAAAAAAATATTTAGATAATCCAAATGAAAATTACTTCTGTCTTTTAGCAAATAAAAAATTAAAAGATATAGAAAAAAGTATAGAAATATTAAAAAAGAAAAAAGATATAATTTATGACAAAATAAAAAAATTGGAAAAATGTAAAGAAATTAGAAGAAATAATAATATAGAAATTATAAATTGTGAAGAAGAAAAATTATTATTAACACCATTTGAATTTAAAGATTATAGTGAAGAGGAAAATATAAAAAGAATAGCAGAGCATATAAATAGTATATGGAGCATAGAAGATTATTGTAGAGGTATAGGAAGTTTTATCTCAGTAGATAAAATATTAAATGGGGAAACGGAAGATTATGATGGACTTTTTATACAGATACCCCCAAATATAAATTCAAATAGAGTAACGATAAAACCTAAAGGAGAATATATTTGCGCATATCAAATTGGAAATTGGAATAATCTACCAGATATATATTCAGAAATAATAGAATATGCAAAAAAAGAAAAATTAAATCTTGTAGGAAATTCTTATGAAATTGGAATGAATGATTTTGCAATTTCAGATATGAATGAATATATTACAAAAATTATGATAAAAATAGAAAGATAAGATGTATTTTATATAATTAAATTGACAAAATATATCTTATTTTGTTGATAGAAAAAAGATAATATTTTATTATATAATAAGTAAAATTAAAAAAAATGAATAAATAAAAAAGAGGAGGAAGTTACTCGACAAAATATTCATTTGTCTATATTTTGAGTAGCAGATAATATGAATTTACCAGAAAGATTTTTAAAAGATGTTAAAGAAATTTTAGGAGAAGAATTTGATGATTTTATAAAAAGTTATAATCAGAAAAAGACTACTGCAATTAGAGTAAATACTATGAAAATAGAAAAAGATAAATTAAAAAATATATTAAATTATAATATGGAAGATATACCATGGTCAGAAGAAGGATTTTACTATGATGAAGATTTGTATAAACCAGGCAAAAATCCATTACATGATGCAGGGGCTTATTATATGCAAGAACCATCAGCTATGAGTGTTGTACCAAAGGCTGATATAAGAGAAGGAGAAAAAGTTTTGGATATGTGTGCTGCACCAGGGGGAAAATCCACATATATATTATCAAAATTAAACAATACAGGAATTTTAGTATCAAATGAAATAAATAATACTAGAATAAAGGCACTTGGAGAAAATATTGAAAGATTTGGTTCAGCAAATAGTATAATAACAAATACAGATTCAAAAGGACTTTTAAAAGTATTTAGAGGATATTTTGATAAGGTGATAATAGATGCACCTTGTTCAGGAGAAGGAATGTTTAGAAAAGATGAAAATGCTATATTAGATTGGAATTATTCTAAAGTTATAGAGTGTAGAGATATTCAATATGAAATTATAAGAGATGGATATAAAATGTTAAAAAATGGAGGGACATTAGTATATTCTACATGTACTTTTTCTATAGAAGAAAATGAAGAGATAATAGATGGCCTAAAAAAAGAATATGAAAATGCTGAAATTGTACTAAAAGAAAGATTGTGGCCTCATAAAATAAAAGGAGAAGGTCATTTTGTTGCAAAAATTATAAAGCATGATGATGAAGAATGTTCTACAAAAGTAGCTAAATTTAAGAAGATAGATAAAGAATTAAAACTTTATAGAGAATTTGAAAATAAATTTATGAATATAAAATTAGATGGAGAATTTTTTGTAAGAGGTGAAAATATATATCTTATGCCAAAAGATGCTCCAGATACTAAAAAATTAAAATTATTAAGACAAGGACTACATTTAGGAGAATTAAAGAAAAATAGGTTTGAGCCATCTCATGCATTAGCACATTATTTAAATAAAAATGATGTTAAAAACTTTGCTGATTTCAAATTTGATTCAAATGAAATAAAATCATATATGAGTGGTGATATTATAAATACTGGTGAAAGTAGAGGATGGATAATAGTAGGAGTTGAAGGTATTTCTTTAGGATGGGGAAAAGAATCTGGAGGAGTTATAAAAAACAGATATCCTAAAGGACTTAGAAGAAAAGTTCAACTTTAGAAAAATATAAGACTAATTTAAGAAAAAGTGATATAGTATAGTTATATTTCAAAAAGAAAGATGATTAAGATAGGAGATGAAATGTTTGGGAAGAATAGATAAAAATAAGCAAAAAAAAGAAGAACAGAAAAAGACAAATTGTATGATAATAAAGGAATGGGTAAGTATAATGGTAACAGCTATAATAATAGCTGCCATAGCAGTACAATTTATTAGACCTACAAGAGTAGATGGACTATCAATGTATTCTACACTTAATGATAGAGATTATTTAATAATAAATACAATGAAATATAAAGTATCAAATCCTAAGAGAGGCGAAATAATAATATTTGATACTGATATGCCAATAGATGGATTTTCAGATTTATCAATAGAAACAAGAGGAATAATAAGAAGAGCTGTAGATTTTATTCTTCATGATGATAGTAGAGGAAAAGATCTTGTAAAAAGAGTTATTGGTGTAGAAGGAGACCATATTCAAATAGAAAATGGAACAGTAAAAATAAATGGAAAAGAAATTTATGAACCTTATTTAGATGAAGGAATTGTTACAGAAGGAAATATTGATATAACTGTACCTAAAAATAAATTATTTGTAATGGGTGATAATAGAGTAAATAGTCTTGATAGTAGAAGTCAAGAAGTTGGTCTTGTTGACAAAAAAGATGTTATGGGACATGTAATGTTAAGATTATTACCAGTTTCTGATTTCGGTTCTGTAGACTAAAGAGGAAAAGTAAATATGAGAATAGGTGTTGCTTGTTTATATTATGAAATTGATAAAGTACTTAATATAATAGAAAAAAATAAAGATTTTATAAATCATATAGAAATAGGTATAGATACAGCTAATCAAATAGATGAAATAGCTCCTTTTATCGATAAGATAAAGGAGCTTGGCTTGTCTATAGGGATTCATTTAGCAATGGAAATAAATACATCTGAAAATATAGAGTTTATAAGAGAAAATTGGGCTAAATTTTGTTTTGAAATGTGTAAGAGCTTAGAAAAATTTAATCCATCATATTTTAATATTCATATGGGATATGCTATAAAGAATAGATTTCTAAAAAATAATTGTAAATATATGAAAAATAGTGTAGATTTCTTTTTGAAATTAAATGATTATTTAGAAAAGTTATCTATAAAACCAATTGTAACTGTAGAAAATTCTTATAACTTAACAAAAGGAGATGTTATAAACACAGGAACTACAAAAGAAGAATTTAAATATATTTTTGAAAATACAAAAGAAATTAGATTGAAAAATAAAAGTCCATATTTTTGTTTTGATACAGGACATTATATATTAAATAAAGATGATTATTTTTCATTAAAAGATTTGACAAAAGTTGTACATATAAGCGACTGTAATGGTGAGGAAGATAATCATCTAGGTATATTTTGTGGACGTTTAAAAAAGGTAGATTTAAAAAAAGCTATTGATATGAATCCAGATTATGCAGTAATAGAAGTTAAGTATGATTATATTGAAGAAAGTATAAAAAATGTAAAAGATTTTTTTAAACCTAAATAAGCTTTGTTGGAGGTTTTAAAATGGGAGTAATAGAGATTAAAGTTGATAATAAAATTGAAGTATTTGAAAATAAAAATGAAGATTTTATTTTTTTATCTGATATTGCAGATAGATTAAGTAAAAATCACGATGGTGTTGTAACAGCTGCATTAAAAGGAAATAAACTTTGCGATTTGTATGAAAAGGTTTACAACGGAGAAGAAATAGAACTTTTAGACTTTTACAATGAAGATGGTGCAAGAGTATATTTTAGAGGACTTTCTTTTGTTTTTATAACAGCTTGTAGAAAATTATTTGAAAAAGCTAAAGTTACTGTAGAACATTCTTTGTCAAATGGAATGTACTATACAATAGATATAGGAAGAGAATTAACAGATAAAGATATCGAAAATATAAAGTCTAAAATGAGAAATATAATATCTGCAGATTGTCCTATAAAAAAAGTAGAAATAAATAAAATGGAAATAGGTCAAATCTTTAGAATACTTGGAAGAATTGATAAAGCAGAATTAATTGAAAAAAAAGATGAAGATAAAGCAAAAATATATGAATGTGAAGGATATATAGATCATTTTTATGGAATGATGCCTCCTTCAACTAAATATACAGATGTATTTGATATTGTAAAATATAAGAAAGGTGTAGTATTGATGGGGCCATCTTCTGAAGATGCTTCGGTTCCTGAAAAATTTGTAGACCAACCTAAATTATCCAATATATATGATGAATCAGAAGAGTGGGCTACTAAACTAGGTGTAATGAATGTTATAGATTTGAATAGGATTATAGAACAGGGAAATTATGGTGAAGTTATAAGAATTGTAGAAGCACTTCATGAAAAAAAGATTTCACAAATAGCAGATATGATAAAAGAAAGAGGAAGTAAGGTTATATTAATAGCTGCTCCATCCTCATCTGGTAAAACTAGTTTTGCACATAGACTTTCAATTCAAATGAAGGTAAGTGGAGTAAAATCAAGAGCTATTTCACTAGATGATTATTTTATTGAAAGAGAGCATACTCCTAAAAAAGAAGATGGATCATATGATTATGAGTCGATAAAAGCTATAGATGTTGAGAAATTTAATGAAGATATGAATATTTTATTAAATGGTGGAGAAATAGAAAAAATAAAATACGATTTTAAAACAGGAAAAAGAATTTTCACAGGTGAAAAATTATCTATAAAAGAAAATGAATCAATAATAATTGAGGGAATACATGGGCTTAATCCAGAGCTGACAAAGCATATAGATAATGAAAAAAAATTTAGAATATATATAAGTGCACTTACTCAAATAAATCTTGATTCACATAATAGAATACCGACAACTGATTTAAGATTGGTTAGAAGAATAGTCAGAGATTTTAATTTTAGAGGTTATAGTGCTGAGGAAACAATAAAAAGTTGGAAAAATGTAAGAGAAGGAGAAAGAGAGAATATTTTCCCTTATCAAGAAGAAGCAGATGTAATGTTTAATTCAGCTTGTGTATATGAATTATCAGTACTAAAAAAATTTGTGGATCCACTATTAAAAGAAGTGAACATTGAAAGTAAGGAGTACTTAGAAGCTGCTAGAATTTTAAGTTTTATGCAGTATTTTGCAAATATTGAAGATACTTCTGATATTCCATCGACATCAATTATTAGAGAATTTATAGGTGGAAGTAAAATAGTTTAATCTATTAAAATTATAATTTAAACTATTAATAAAAAATATTTTAAATAATTCATAGTTAGAATCAAATACAATAATTATATTAATGGATTTATAGTTAAATAATTTTAATATGAAATGTTATATAAAAAAGAATATAAATAAAGAAAAATTAAATTATCAAAAAATTTAATAACATAATAATTTTTTTGACAAGCTAACTCTTGTTAAGCTATAATTAAGTTAAATGATTTATATTATAATTTTAGGAGAGAGAATAATGAAAGAGGTAATGGTTTTAAGAGATTTAGAATGCATAAAAGCAGTAGCACATCCAAAGAGAATAGAAATATTAAACCAATTTAAAAATTCTCCGCTATCTGCAAAACAGCTATCAGAAATTTTGGAAGAACCTCATGCTAAAATAAACTATCATATAAAAATGCTTTATAAAGTAGGTATATTAGATTTAGTAGAGGAAAAAATAAAGTCTGGAATAGTTGAAAAATATTACTATCCAACAGCAAAATGTATAGAGATAGGTAAAAATGTGTTTAATTTTTCTTTAGAAAGAGAAAATGAAGACAAAGATGATGATTTTTATGTTACAAAATTTGAAGATGTAAGTGAAGCGTTTTTCAATGCAGCTGAAGCTGGTAAGTTAAACAATTCAAATATAGAAGATTTCCACAATGTCGAGCTAACAAAAGAAGAGGCTATAGAACTTAGAGAAACTCTTTATAAAAAATTAAACGAAATATCAACAAGAGAAAATAGATCATCTGATAGAGAATGTTACGAAGTAGCATTTGTTTCAATACCAGAAAAATAATAGATATAAAAAAGAGGATATATTAAATCCTCTTTTTTTATGCAAAACAATATAAAATGGAGGTTATTTATGTTTACAATAGGAGCTCATGTTTCGATTGCAAAGGGATTTAAAAAAGCAGCTCAAATTACAGTAGATATGGGAGCTAATACATTTCAGTTTTTCAGTAGAAACCCAAGAGGAGGAAATGCAAAAGAATTTAACGAAAAGGATTTAAAGGCATTCCAAGATATAAGAAAAGAAAATAACTTTGGGAAGTTATTAGCTCATGCACCATATACTATGAATTTAGCAGCAGCAAATGATGATACATATGATTTTGCAAAAAAAATAATAAAAGAAGATATTAAAAGAATGGATTCAATAGGTGTAGAGTATATTTGTTTTCATCCAGGAAGTCATGTAGGAAGTGGAGTAGAAACAGGAATAAAAAAAATAGTAGATGGACTTAATCAAGCTATAACAGGAGAAGAAAATATAACAGTACTACTTGAAACAATGTCTGGAAAAGGAACTGAAATAGGAAGAAATTTTGAAGAAATAAAAGCTATAATAGACGGTGTAGAACATAATGAAAAAATTGGTGTGTGTATGGATACATGCCATGTATTTTCAGCAGGATATGATATAGTAAATGACTTAGATGGTGTACTAGAGGAATTTGATAGGATAATAGGTCTTGAAAGGCTAAAAACTATACACTTAAATGATAGTATGATGCCTTTTAATAATAATAAAGATAGACATGCGGGAATAGGTGAAGGAGAAATAGGAATGAAAGCTATTTTAGAAATTGTAAATCACCCCAAATTAAAAGAAATACCATTTTTCTTAGAAACACCTTATGATGAAGATGGTCATGCTAGAGAAATAGAGATGATAAAAAATAATATATAAATTATTAAAAATTAAAAAATATTGATATAAAATAAAACAGTAGAAATACTGTTTTATTTTATTACTTATTATTTTTAGTTTTTTTATCTGAGTTATTTATAGGATTATTTTTAAAAATATTATACTCTATAGAATACTCAGATACAGGATATAATTCTATTTCAACACGGGGGTTTTCTTTATCTATAAAATCAAAAAGCATAACGGGTTTTAACTGTTTATCATTTTTTATAATTCCGCTTTTTTCAAGTCCATCACAAATACTTTTAGGATAATTATGTAAATCACCCATTTTTTTATTTGGGAAATATAGTTTTAAGACAGTTATTAAATTTTCTTCTATTTGTTCGCCAAAATACTGTTGATTTACATATCCTGCAATCATATTCTCATAAGCGAGATATTTTGAATATTTACCTTTTGAAGGCATCCAAGCCTGACCATTTATATTGTGCAACTTAAAATTAGACTTGCTAATAGGCCTTCCTGGTATTACTAGTTTTATCATAACTTACCACCTTTATTTAAATTATGTTATCATATTAATAATAACATTATACTTTTTTAATGTTGTTAAATCAAATTGAATGTTTCTGAAATAATAAAAGGAGGAGCATTTTGTCAAATAAAAAAAAATCAAATAATGAAATTATAAAAGATATTTTTAAAGATTATGGAATAGAATATTGTGGGATAGCACCAGTAAAATTTGATGAAAATCTAAAAAAAATACTAAAAAAAAGAGAAGAAGATGGATTTCTAAGTGGAATGGAAGAGAAGGATATAGAAAAAAGATTGGATGCAACTTTAATAATGGAAGATGCTAAATCTCTAATTGTTGCAGCTTTTCCATATTATATAGGAGAAATAGAAAATTCAAACTTATCTTGTTATTGCAGAGGATACGATTATCATATAGTTGTTAGGGGTATAATGGAAAATATATGTTCAAAAATTAAAGAAAAATTTACTAAAAAGGAAAACTTAAAAACAGAAATATTTGTAGATAATGGACCTTTAGTTGATAGGCACTTAGCATATCTATCAGGGATAGGATTTTTTGGGTTAAATGGAAGTATAATAACGGAAAAATATGGTTCTTATGTATTTATAGGTTATATTGTAACAAATTTAGATATAGAAAAAGATGAACCTATAAATAAAACTTGTCTAAAATGTAAAAAATGTATAAAAAATTGCCCAGGAAATGCACTTTTAGATAATTATAATATGAATGCAAAAAAATGTCTTTCTTATATAACACAAAAAAAAGGGGAATTAACAGAAATAGAAAAAAATGTTATGAAAAAAAATAAAATTATATTTGGTTGTGATATATGTCAAAAAGTATGCCCTCACAATAAGAATATAGAATATACGAATATTGAAGAGTTTAAAAATAATATAATAAAAAATTTGAACATAGACGAGATAAATCAAATATCTAATAGAGAATTTAAACGAAAATATTTTGATAGAGCATTTTCTTGGAGAGGAAAAGGAATTATAAAAAGAAATCTTGAAATTATGGAGGAAAAAGATTAATGTCAAAAAGTTCAAAAGAAATAAATGAAATTCTAGATTTATTGGAAATAGAATTTCCAAATGCAGAATGTGAATTAAATTATAAAACACCATTTGAGTTATTGGTTGCAACAATACTGTCAGCTCAATGTACGGATATTAGAGTAAATAAAGTGACAGATGAAATGTTCAAAGTTTGCAACACTCCAAAGCAATTTGCAAATCTTACAGAAGAAGAAATTGGTGAAATGATAAAGAGCTGTGGACTTTACAAAAGTAAAGCTAAAAAAATAAAAATGACATCGGAGATACTTTATGAGAATTATAATTCAGAAGTACCAGATTCTTTAGAAGAGTTAATCAAATTTCCTGGAGTGGGAAGAAAAACTGCAGGTGTAGTTCTTAGTAATGCATTTGGACATCCAGCTATACCAGTAGATACACATGTGTTTAGAATTGTAAATAGAATAGGTATAGTACATACTCAAACACCAGAAAAAACTGAATTTGCACTTATGGAAGTTCTTCCTAAAGAAAGATGGTCAAAAGCACACCACTTATTTATATTTTTAGGAAGAAGAATATGTAAGGCTAGAAAACCAGAATGTACCGTCTGCCCGATAAAAAAGCATTGTAATTATTTTTTAGAGATAGTAAAATAAAACATTGAGAATAGTTTTAAATTGGATATAATATTATTTTAAATAATTGAATTAAAAAAGTTATAATTAGGAGGAATAAAACATGGCGATTAATATAGTTTTAGTAGAACCTGAAATACCACACAATACAGGGAATATAATAAGAACATGTGCAGTTACAGGTGCAAAACTTCACCTTATAAAACCATTAGGATTTGAACTTACAGATAAACATTTAAAAAGATGTGGTTTAGATTATTGGGATATAGCTGATGTTAAAATATATGAAAATTTTGAAGAACTAGAAGAAAAATATCCAGATGCACAGTATGTGTTAGGAACAAGTAAAGTAAAAAGAACACATACGGATGTAGAGTATAAAGATGGATGTTTTCTTGTTTTTGGAAGTGAAACAAAAGGTTTATCAAAAGAAATAATAGAAAGACATATAGAAGATTGTGCAAGAATACCTATGCTCGATTTAGAAAGAGCTAGATGTTTAAATCTTTCAAATGCTGTTGCTGTTATGACTTATGAGGCTATGAGACAGCTTGATTACCCTGGAATGAGATAAATAAAAGGAGAAAATATATGAAAAAAATAAAGATAATATGCGATAGTCTTTCTGATATAGATATAGATATGGCTAAAAAAAATGATATAGAAATGATACCTTTGACAGTTATAATAGAAGACAAAGAGTATAAAGATGGAATAGATATTTCAAAAGATGATTTTTATAAAAAATTAAAAGAAGAAAATGTATATCCAAAAACATCTCAAGTTACATATGCACAATTTAAAGAAGTTTTTGAAAAATACATTGATGAAGAAACAAGCATACTATATATAGCTGCATCATCAACAGCTACAGGTACTTACCAAAGTGCTGTTATGGCTAAAAATGACATAGATGGAGATATAAGAGTATTTGATTCACAACAAGTTTGCTATGGTATAGGTAGATTTGTTGTAGAAGCTGTAAAACTTAGAGATGAAGGAAAAAATATTGATGAAATACTAAATTCACTTGAAGAAATGAAAGAAAAAGTTTTTGTTATGTTCTGTGCAGATACACTTGAATATTTACAAAAAGGCGGAAGAATTTCATCTACAAAAGCAGCTATAGGTAATATATTAAATATAAAACCAATATTATATGTAAAAGATGGTTTAGTATCACAATTATCTCAAGTTAGAGGTAAGAAGAATTTAATATCTAAAATGGTTGAACTTGCAAAAAGTGAATGTAAAGATTTATCAGGACAAACTGTTTATGTAGGATATACAGATAATGATAAAAAAGAAATAGATAAGTTTGTCAATAGTATAAAAGAAAATCTTAATCCAGACAAAGTTGAACTATTCCAAATAGGGACAGGAATAGGAACACATTCAGGTCCAGGAGCTATGGGATTAATTTGTCTTAAAAAATAAATTATTTTATGGAGGATAAGATGAGATTAGGAAAAGTTATAATTTCATCTATTTCTGCTATTATAATTGGAACTAGTCTTGTTGGATGTGGATTATTTGATAAAAGTAAAGAAAAAGAAGAAATAGTATCAGATACAGTAAATGTAACTCTATTGACGGATACAGAAGGTGAAGCTGGAGAAACACTTATTTCATCAGCTAGAGAAGGACTATCAGAGGCTGAATCTGAACTAGGAATAGACGGTAGAATTATAAAGTGTTCAGGAACAGATGATATAAAAAGTAATATAGATGTACTTATCAAAGGTGGTAAAACATCATTGATAATAGGTGCTGGACCTAGATTTGAAAAAATAATAAATGCTTATGCTGAAAAATATCCGAATCAAGATTTCGCTATAATTGATGGAACTGTTGAAGGAAAAATCCCTAAAAATTTAGCTACTATAACATTTGATGATGAAAGATCTGGTTTTATAGCAGGCTTTATAGCAGGGAAAATGACTTCAAAAAATAAAGTAGCATATATAGGTGGAATATCTGGAAGTAGTGAAAAACTATATAGAAGAGGTTTTGAAAAAGGGATAAAAAAATCAAATGATAAAAGTCCAGAAATTATAGTTAGAAATATAAATATATATGATTCCAAAGAAGATGCCAAAAATGCAATTGTAGATTCAGAATATTATGGTGCAGATATTGTATTCTCACCAACAGAAGATGATTCAAAAATTGCAATAGATTCTGTAAATAGTAATTATTCAAAGGTTATAGCGATAAATAAAGATCAGTATCATTATAACAAAGATAAAGTAATCGCCTCAATAACAAAAAGCTATTCAAAAGCAGTTTATAATCTTTGTTCAATGGTATATGATGGAGGAAATGATTTTAAAGGTGGTCAAAATATAAAATATGGAGTAGCAGAAAAAGCAATAGCATTATCTCCATCCACTGAAAATACAGTTCCACCAGATGTATTAAGCTCTCTAAGTAAAGCACTTAAAGAAGAATATTCAAATCAAAATTAAACTATAAAAGTTTAAATATATTTTAAAAAAATATATATAAAAAAAATTATGTGGCAAAAAGCAAGGTATTATTATTAAATATCTTGCTTTTTTTATGGAAAAATAATAAAAAAATTAAAAAAGAAAGAATTAAAAAAATATTCTGAAAAATAATTGACATCCTTCATTTAGGGTGATATAATTCAATTAAAGAAAAAGAAAAAAGCTTTTAAAACCTAACTTATTAATAATAAAAAGCTAGACACAATATTTGGATAGAATCCAAAAATATAGATAGAAAGTGGTGAGTCCAATGAAAATATAACGAATATATTAGTATTATAAATTTTAAATTATTTACAATATAAATTAAAAGTAAAATACTGATATAAGAATCTATTCTCTAAAAAGCAAAAGCAATTTGAAACTTTATTCTAAAAAATAAAAACCTCTGGGAAAAGTAGTAAAACATTATTTATAAAATAGAACTAAAATAATTTGCAAAAGGATTTTAAAATTAAAGGTTAAAGCAAGTGGATCCGAAAATGGATTCGTTATAAACTATCAAATATGTTATAGGGTAATATAACAATTGTTTATATAGATTAAATCATCTAAATATATATAGAAACAGATATTAAACGCGATTTAGATGTATAAATAATAATTAATAAACAAAATTAATATAGATTAAAAAGGACAAATAATAAAATGGTAAAGAAAAACGGTGATATATTATAGACACCACCTCTTGAAAAGTCAGATGATGACAAGGTGGTGTCTATAATTTTTTTATTTTGTAAATATAAAAAAGAGACTGTGAAAAAAAATTACACAATCTCTTTAAGCTATTATTTATTCAATTTTAAATTTGTATCTAAATCTTAGTATTGGTTCATTGATTCTAATACATCAAGAACGAATTCGTAGCAGTTTTTAGTTGATGGTATATTTAAATGTTCTTTTTCAGAGTGAACATCATACATATCTGGTCCTATAGATATAGCTTCTACACCTTCCATTTTATCAAGAAGAAGACCACATTCAAGACCTGCATGTATAGCTATTATTTCTGGAGTTTTTCCAGTTAATTTTTCCCAAGAAGCTGTACATATTTTTTCTATTGTAGAGTGAGGTATAACTTCCCAAGCTGGATATCCTGCTATTATTTCGAATTTGCATCCTAAATCAGCAGCTAATAATTCAACTCTTTTAGCTATTTCTTCTTTTATAGTTTCTCTAGCACTTCTTATTGAGAAAGTAACTTTAACTTGATCTCCGTCATTTGCAACTATAGCCATATTTGTTGAACTTTCAGGTAATGAAGTATCAAGGCTACCATCTTCATTTACAGTGTAAGAATTAACACCATGTGGTAATAATGTTAATAATGTTAATAATTTTGTTTTAAATTCATCAGTATATACTTTTTCAACTGAAGCATCTTCAAATACTAAGTTCATATGAGGTTCAGAAACAGAGAACTCTGCTCTAAATTTGTTAAATAATTCTTCTAGTTCAGCTTTTGCAGCATCAACATCAGAAACTAATATAACTGCTTCTGCATGGTTAGGTATAGCATTGTGCATAGTACCACCAGTTAAGTCAGCTAAATCAAATTCAACTGAAAGCATATTTAACATTCTTACAACAATTTTAGTTGCATTGGCTCTTTGTAACTGTATTTCCTGTCCAGAATGACCACCAAGTAAGTCAGTAACAGCAAATTTTAATGCTTTTTTGCAACTGCAAGCATCTTTGTATTCTTTATCTAAAGTTAGAAGTGGAGTTTTACCACCAGCACAACCTATAGTGAAGCATCCTTCTTCTTCAGAGTCTATATTAAGAAGGTATTTACCTTTTAATTGAGATGCATCTAAAGCATAAGCACCAGTCATACCACTTTCTTCATTTACTGTGAAAACAGCTTCTAATGCTGGATGTTTTAAAGTATTGTCTTCTAATATAGCTAAAGACATAGCAACTGCGATACCGTTATCAGCACCTAGAGTAGTGTTGTTAGCGTAAATCATATCATCTACTATTTTCATTTCTATTGGATCAGTATCAAAATTATGGTTAGATCCTTTTCCTCTTACAGGAACCATATCCATATGTCCCTGAAGTATAACACCTGGACAATTTTCATATCCTGGAGTAGCAGGTTTTCTTATTATTATGTTACCAGCTTCATCTTGAGTAGTATCTAATCCTAATTTTTCACCGAATTCTTTTAACCAGTTACTAACTGCTTCTTCGTGATAAGAAGCTCTTGGGATTTGGTTCATTGCTTCAAAAGCTTCAAAAACTTTTTTTGGTTCTAAGTGTCCTAATACGTTTGACATTTTATAAAGTCCTCCTGAATAAAATAAGAATAAATAAAATTGCTTTTTATTATACAAATAAAGTCTGATTATGTATAATATTAAATAGCTACATTAACAGTATAATACAAAATACGAAAAAAAACATTGGAAAACGTCAAAATTATATCTAAAATCGGAAAACTTTTTTTGAAAAAGAAATCGATTTTCCTAAGATGTTTGAAAAATCAACGTTTTATATTTATTTATATAATTTATAAAAATGATAATTAATAAAAAAATTTAAAAATTTTCTTAGAAAGAAGGGATAAAATGGATAAAAAATCATTTAAAGTTCTTGAATTTGATAAAATTATAGAAATTTTAAAATCAAAAGCATCATCATCTTTGGGACTTAAGAGAATAGAGAGATTAGAACCAAGTTCAGAATTTGAGGAAGTAAAATATAGATTACAAGAAACTACAGAAGCACAATCAATATTAATAAAAAGAGGTCATGTAAATTTAGGGGGAATACATGATGTTTTAGATAAAGTAAAAAGAGCAGAAATAGGGGCTTCTCTTGATCCAGCTAGTCTATTAATGGTGGCAGATACATTAAGAGCAGCGAGAGTTCTTTCAAATAGTCTTTCTGGAGATGAAGAAGAAGACTTTAATTATCCGATAATACAATCACTAACAACATCTTTATATATACATAAAGAAATAGAAGATGCTATATACAATGCTATAGTTAGTGAACTTGAAATAGCGGATAGTGCTTCATCTACATTGAGAGATATAAGAAGAAGAATAGTACAAAAAAATCAATCTATAAGATCAAAATTAAACTCTATAATATCTTCATCAACATATCAAAAGTATTTACAAGATAGTATAATTTCTATGAGAGGAGATAGATTTGTAATACCTGTAAAGGCAGAGTATAGATCTGTTGTAAGTGGTATAGTACATGATCAATCATCATCAGGGGCAACATTATTTATAGAGCCTATGAGTATAGTGGAAATGAATAATGAACTTAGAAAGTTAAAATTAGATGAACAGGAAGAAATAGAAAGAATATTATCAGAATTATCTAGAATGATTGGAGAAGTATCTAGAGAGATTATTTCAAATCAAGAAATATTGGAAAAAATTGATTTTATATTTGCAAAAGGGAAACTATCTCTTCAAATGAAAGGTATAGATCCTAAACTAAATGAAGATAAAAAATTTGTTATAAAAAATGGACGCCATCCTCTTTTAGACCCTAAAAAAGTTGTTGCAAATACTATTTATCTTGGAGATGAATTCCATACACTTGTCATAACTGGTCCAAATACTGGAGGTAAAACAGTAACAATAAAAACAGTTGGATTATTTGCACTTATGACACAAAGTGGACTTCATATACCAGCAGATTTTGGAAGTAGTATGTGTGTGTATGATAATGTATTTGCAGATATAGGAGATGAACAAAGTATAGAACAAAGTTTATCTACATTTTCATCTCATATGACTAGAATAGTATCGATTTTAGAAAATGTTACTGAAAATTCTCTTGTTATATTTGATGAACTTGGTGCAGGAACAGATCCTATAGAGGGGGCAGCTCTTGCAATAGCGATACTTGAAGATGTAAAAATGGCAGGAGCTAAATGTATAGCAACAACTCATTATAGTGAACTTAAAAACTATGCTCTTACTAAAAAAGGTGTTGAAAATGCAGCCGTAGAATTTAATATAGAAACACTTAGTCCAACATATAAATTATTAATAGGTGTTCCTGGTAAATCAAATGCATTTGAAATATCTAAAAAATTAGGTCTTAGAGATTATATAATAGATAGAGCTAAAGAATTTATAAATACAGACAATATAGAACTTGAAGATCTTTTACAAAACGTTGAAAAGAATAGAATAAAGGCAGAAGAAGACAGAGCAGAAGCTGAAAAATTAAAATTAGAAATACAGCAAATTAGAGATAAAGAAGCTGAAAAATTAGATAAGATAATAAACCAAAAAGAAAAAATGATAGAACGAGCTAAATCTGAAGCGTTCTCTATAACAAGACAGGCAAAAGAGGAAGTAGATGAAATTATAAAACATCTAAAAGAATTAGAGAATCAAAGAGCATCAAAAGAAAAAAATAGACAAATAGAACAGCTTAGAAAAGAATTAACGGATTCTATGGGAAGTTTACAACCGACAGTTAAAAGTATGATAGTGCCAAAAGTAGCATCAAAAGAAATTAAAAATCTAAAAGCAGGTGAAGATATAAGAGTAATCACATTAAATCAAGAAGGTACTGTTGTATCTGCAGATGATAAAAAGAAAGAAGCAGTTGTACAAATAGGTATAATGAAAATGACTTTACCATATAAATCTCTTCAAAGAATAAAAAATCAACAACAATCTACAGTTACAAAGAAAACAAGAAGTGTTATAAAAGCTAAATCAGGAAGAGTAAAAGGAGAAGTAGATTTAAGAGGAATGAATCTTGAAGAAGCAACTCTTGAAGTTGAAAAATATCTTGATGATGCCACTGTTGCTGGACTTGAACAAGTAACAATAATACATGGTATAGGAACAGGAGTGTTGAAATCAGGAATACAAGATGTATTAAAAAGAAATAAACATGTCAAAAAGAAAAGACAAGGTGGATATGGAGAAGGTGGCGTAGGGGTTACCATAGTTACATTAAAATAAATTAAAAATATGAATATATAAGTTATAGGCAGGGCTAATTAGTTCTGTCTATAATTTATATTAATGTATATAGGAGGAAAAATGATAGCAGTATCAGCTTGTTTAATAGGAGAAAATTGCAAATATAATGGTGGAAACAATAAGAATGAAACAGTATTAAAATACTTAAAAGGAAAAGAGTATATAACAATATGCCCAGAATGTAGTGGAGGTCTAGAAACACCAAGAGAAGCAGCGGAAATAATAGATGGTGAAGGTATAGATGTAATAAAAAACAGAAGCAAGGTAATATCTAGAATTGGAAAAGATGTAACAAATGAATATCTAAAAGGAGCTAAAATAAGTTTAGAAGAAGTAAAAAAATATAATGTAAAAGAAGCAATTTTAAAAGAAGGAAGTCCATCTTGTGGAGTCAATAAAATACATAATGGGGAATTTAAAGGAATTAAAAAAAGTGGTAAAGGAGTAACAGCATCATTATTTGAAATCAATGGGATTGAAATAATTAGTGAAAAAGATTTAGAAAATCAAAGTATAAAAAATAAAATTTATTAAATTATTCAAATATCTTGAAAAATAGTTGAATTTGATTTAACATAGAGAGATAAGTGTAATTGTGTAAAATAGAGAAAAATATGAATTTTACATATTAAATAAAAAGATTATATATAGTTATTATATTATAAATTCGAATATATATGAGGAGGAAATAAAAATGGATTTTAAATTTGAAGTTGCTTCAAGTCTAAAAGAACAGATAGAAGATCTTACTTTAGAAGAAATACAAAGTTTAATAGAAATACCACCAAATAAAGAAATGGGAGATTATGCATTTCCTTGTTTCAAATTAGCTAAAGTATTTAGAAAAGCTCCAAATATGATAGCAGAAGATATAGCAGGAAAAATAGAACCAAAAGGGGCTATATCAAAAGTTGTACAGCTAGGAGGATACGTTAACTTTTTCGTTGATAAATCAAAATTAGCTGAAACTGTAATAAATAAAGTACTTACAGAAAAAGAAAACTATGGTAAAAGTGATATAGGTAAAGATAAAACTGTAATAGTTGAATATTCTTCACCTAATATAGCAAAACCTTTCCATATAGGACATATAAGAACTACTGTTATAGGTAATGCTCTTTATAAAATATATGATTCTCAAGGCTACAAAACTATAAGAATAAATCATCTTGGTGACTATGGAACACAATTTGGTAAATTAATAGTAGCATTTAAATTATGGGGAGATAAAGAAACTGTAGAAAGTAATCCAATACCAGAATTACTAAAACTATATGTTAGATTCCATGATGAAGCAGAAGCTCATCCAGAAATGGAAGATGAAGCTAGAGCTTGGTTTACAAAATTAGAAAATGGAGATGAAGAAGCTAAAGCATTATGGCAGTGGTTTAGAGATGAAAGTTTAAAAGAATTCTCTAGAGTATATGACCTTCTTGAAATAGAATTTGATTCTCTTGCAGGAGAAAGTTTCTATTCAGATAAAATGGATAGGGTAGTAAATGAATTAGAAGAAAAAGGACTTCTTAAAGAATCTAGAGGTGCCAAAATAGTTGAACTTGAAGAATATAATATGCCACCAGCTTTAATAACAAAAAATGATGGTTCTACATTATATATGACAAGAGATTTAGCAGCAGCTATATACAGAAAAGAAACTTATGATTTTGATAAATGTATATATGTAGTTGGATCACAGCAAATACTACACTTTGAACAATGGTTTAAAGTTATAGAACTTATGGGATACGAATGGTCAAAAGATTTAATTCATGTTCCATTTGGTATGGTAGCACTTGAAAGTGGAACAATGTCTACAAGAAAAGGTAGAGTAGTATTCCTTGAAGATGTTTTAAAACAAGCTATAGAAAAAACTAAGGAAATAATACTTACTAAAAATCCAAATGCTGCAAATGTAGATGAAATAGCAAAACAAGTAGGTGTTGGAGCGGTAGTATTCCAAGAATTATCAAATAGTAGAATAAAAGATTACACATTCTCTTGGGATAAAACACTTAGCTTTGATGGAGAAACTGGACCATATGTACAGTATACTCATGCTAGATGTTGTGCAGTATTAAGAAAAGCAAATGAAGAGGTTACTTCTGATATAGATTATAGCTTACTTTCAGATGAAGGAAGTTCAGAAGTTCTAAAAGTTATAGAATCATTTAATAAATGCATACTTGCGTCAATGAAGAAGAATGAACCTCATATAGTAACAAGATTTGTATTAGATCTTGCTCAAGCATTCAATAAATTCTATCATGACAATCCAATTCTTGTTGATGATGTTGAGTTAAGAAAAGCAAGACTTGCTCTTGTGGAAGCGACAAGACAGTCAATAGAAAATGGTCTTGCACTATTAGGAATGCATGCACCACAGAAAATGTAGTTTAGATTTAGATGAGAGGTTTATTTATATAAGCCTCTCTTTTTTCTATAAAGAGGTGAAATTATGGAAAATCAAATTGATAATATTATAAAAAATGCATATATAAGCATATTTGATACAAACTTAGATGTAATAAAAAAGTTATCATTAATAAATACGAAATGCTTAATAGATAATTATAAACAAAGATATATATATATAGACAATAATAGACTTAGAGATGAATTAAAATACTATAGATTTTATGGAAATGAATATAAAAGCGAAAATATTTTAAATATATTTTTACCTGTAATTTTAAGTAATAACAATGGGGAAAAATGTGAAACAGAATTGATAGAATTAGTAAAAAAATATGTAATGTATTTAAAGATAGATGAAAAATATACTGAATATGTAATAGCTACATTAGTTTATAATGAAGTAGTACATTTGATTTTAAAAAATTCTAAGGTAGAGTATCAAGAAGTTATGGATAAAATAAAAGAAAAAGTAATTTCTATAAATATACCTATGGAAAAAAAAGAAGTTGTTAAGTTTCAAATGTATAGAATAAATTTAATAAAAACTATTGATGATTATAAAGACATGAATAGAAATTCAAATAATGACATTTGTACAAATTTATTCGATGCAATTTTTGATATATATGTAGAGGAAAGGAAAGAAAATAATGATATTGAATCAATAAAAAAAGTCCTATTCTCACTATTAGGTCAAAATACATCAACAGAAATAGAGAATACAGACTTTATAAATTCTATGGCTGAATATCTTATTAAATTAAAAAAATATAAAATTAATAAAAAAGAATACAATAATATATCAAATCCTTTAGAGATAATATCACTAAATGAGGGAGAAACTGCAAAAAACCCTATATTAAACAAAATCACAATAAAATCTAAAAAGATAAATGGAAATTTATTAAAAATAGATGTATTATC
Organism: Peptacetobacter sp.; assembly: GCF_029264495.1. Classification (GTDB taxonomy): domain Bacteria; phylum Bacillota; class Clostridia; order Peptostreptococcales; family Peptostreptococcaceae; genus Peptacetobacter. The sequence goes on along the minus strand of NZ_JARIBH010000067.1, from coordinate 34,045 downwards.
AAAGTCAGGAGAATATTGTTTCAAATTTTTAAAAAAGAATTAATAAAATAATAAATTATTCAGATGCTGATTCTAGATAAGAAAGAAATTCTTCTTCAGTTGTTTCAGTTAAGAAACATAATTCCTTTACAATATTATTTCTAAGATCTCCAAAAACATTGAGATTAGTGTTTTCATTAGTATATTCAAGAGCTTTTATTATAAGAAGAAGATCTTGGATTGATAAATCATTAAGTGAAACGTTTTTAAAATTTTCCATGGAAATATCCTTTCTGCCATAATGGCGGAGTTATTATATATTATTACAATTATAATAATAATAAAATAACGAATAAAATACAAGAAAAGATAAAAACATTGCAATATAAATAATAAAAGAAAAAAATATTTCAATAAATTAAAATCATTTATTTAGGAGGGGATTATTTGAAAATATTATTAACAACCCTAAACTCTAAATTTATACATACAAATTTAGCAATAAGATATTTAAAAGAATTTGCAAAAGATGTTCAAAAAGTAGATATAAGAGAATATACAATAAACAACCAAGCAGACTATATATTAAAAGATATATACAAAGGTGGATATGATGCAGTATTTTTCTCAGTATATATTTGGAATGTTTTAGATATAATGAGTCTTTGTGAAAATTTAAAAAAAGTAATGCCTAATTTAATAATAGGATTAGGTGGACCAGAAGTTAGCTATGATAGTGAAAATTTAATGAAAAAATATGGTTTTATAGATTACATTTTATATGGAGAAGGTGAAGTTACATTTAGAGAAGTTTGCCTTATGCTAAATAATAAGATGGAGAGTAAAGATATAAAAGGACTAGTTTGGAGAGATAAAGGATATATAAAGGTTAATGAAGAAAGACCGTATCTTCAAGATTTAGATTTAATACCAAGTCCATATGATAATATGGATACTAAAGAATATGAAAATAGAATAGTATACTATGAATCATCTAGAGGATGTCCTTTTAATTGTCAATATTGTCTTTCATCAGCAATAAAAGGTCTTAGATACTTTAGTTTAGAAAGAGTAAAAAAAGATTTAAAAAACCTTATAAATGCTAGGGTATCTCAAATAAAGTTTATAGATAGAACTTTTAATGCAAAGAAAAAAACGGCAATGGAAATAATGAAGTTTTTGATGGAAAATGATAATGGATTTACAACATATCATTTTGAAGTTACAGCACATCTCATAGATGATGAGATGTTAGAGTTTTTAAAAGAATGTAAACCAGGGCTATTCCAATTTGAAATCGGAGTTCAATCAACAGATCAAAATGTTTTAGAAGCTTGTGGAAGAAAAGATGATTTTAAAAAATTATCAAGAGTTGTAACAAAAATAGAATCTTATAAAAATATACATCAACACCTAGACTTAATTGCTGGATTACCGTATGAAAGTTATGAAGGATTTGAAAAATCATTTAATGATGTATATAATTTAGGAATTGAACAATTACAACTTGGATTTTTAAAAATGATAAAAGGTACAGGTATAAGAAGTATGGCAGATATGCATGGATTTAAATATAAATCATATCCACCATATGAAGTATTATCTAATAGATATATATCTTATGAAGAGATATTGAAATTAAAAGATATTGAAGAAATGGTAGAAAGATATTATAATTCAGGAAACTTTAGAATGTCAGTATCCTTTATTGTAAAAAGATATTATAAAGATTCACCATTTAAATTCTATGAAGAATTTGCAAATTTCCATGATGTAAATGGATATTTTGATGCTGCACAAGGTAAAAATCAAAATTATAAAATATTATTAGATTTTTATATGGAAAAAATTGGTGAAAAAATAGAATTATTTAGAGATATATTAAAATATGATTATGTATCACTTGGAAAAACTAGTAATGTACCAGATTTCTTAGTTAGAAATTATCCTGAAGATTTTAAAAATAGATGTCATATATATTTACAGAATGACGAAAATGTTAAAAAATATATACCAAAACACTTTGATACACCAGCAAAAATGATAATTAAATATGTTCAATTTGAACCATTTAGATATGATATAGAAAGTTTAAAAAATGATATAATGATAGATCCAAAAAAAGAAGATAATATTATAATGTTTGATTATGATATCTCAAAAATATTTGAAAAGTCATTGTCATATAGAGTAGAAATTTAATTTATAAAATAAATATTAAATAGAAAGGTGGATAAATATGAAATATAAAATAGAAAAATACCTTCTTAAAAAGACTGATGAGTTAGCGTTTATAACTCTTAAATCTGATGGAGATTTTAAAATAAAAGGATATAATATTCCATCAGAAGGATTAGATGTTCCTATAAAAAATGAAGTTCTTGTAAAAGGAATAAAAGATAAAACAGCTCAAGATAGTTTAAATTCTATGTCTATAGCAGATGCTATGATATATATAATAGGAATAGATTCTAATTTTAAATATAATGAAGAATATTATAAATTTATAGAAGCACTTGCGAAAAATTTAGATTTAGATTTAAAAGCATATATGGGATATATGTCTAATAAATATTTTGAGATAGGAGAATATACAGATTCATTGATATATATGAAATCTCTTATAAATAAATATCCAGAAGATGTAAATGGATTATACCACTATGCTATAATTTGCCAACAGATAGCAGAACAATATAAAAAAGATGAGGATGCAAAGGCTGTTAATGATTTTTTACTTGATGCTTTAGATAAATTAGAAAGAATAATAAATATAGATGATAAATTTGGACCAGCCTATTATCAATTAGGCTATCACTATTACAATCAAGACCAATTTATAAAATCAAAATTAACTTGGGAAGAAGCATTAAAATTAGGATTAGATGATGATATAGTAGCTGAAATACAAGATAATTTAGGTAAAATGGACTATAAAGTACAATACGAAGAAGGATATACACTTATACTTTCTGGTAAATGTGAAGAAGGAATAGAAAAACTTCTTCCTTTAGAAAATGATTTTCCAGATTGGTGGAATTTATTATTTATGATAGCACTTGGATATAAAGGTATGGGAGATATAGAAAAGGCTCAAAATTATTTTGAAAAAATATTAGTATTAAGACCTACACAAGTGGATACACTAGTAGAAATGGGATTATTAGAAGCTCAAAAATATAATCTTGATGGTGCAATAGAATATTTTGAAAAAGCAGCTAAACTTAGAAAAGAAGATCCTGAGATACTTTGTAATTTAGGAATGGCATATTTTAATAATGGAAATATAGATGATGCTGGATATTATATTGAAAGAGCATACGAATTAGATCCTATGGATGAAGTTACAAATGCTTGTCTTAGAGAACTTAATAAATATAGATAGTAAAATAGTTTCAAAGTGAAAAGAGGGAGTTTTTTTGAATAAATCACTAGATGGTAAAAAAATAAATAATAATATTAGTCTATTTAAACTTATTAGATTATTTTTAGGATTTTTTATAGGTGCAATGGGAACTGTATTTATGATAAATGCAAATATCGGACTTAGTCCTTGGGATGTACTTCATCGGGGAGTATCAAAAAATCTTGGAATTACAATGGGACAAGCATCTATAACTGTTTCTATTATGGTAATAATACTAGACCAGATATCAGGAGAATATATTGGATGGGGAACAGTTTTAAATGTAATATTCTTTGGATTGTTTATAGATTTAATAACATATTTAGATTTTGTACCACATACAACTGGACTATTAATGAGTATATTTATGATAATTTCAGGGCTTATTTTTCTTTCTATATGCATGTGGCTTTATATAGGTGTTGGGCTTGGAACAGGTCCAAGAGATGGAATGATGATGCTATTTCACAAAAGAAGTGGTAAACCTATAGGAGTAATAAGAAGTTTAATAGAACTGGTTGTTTTAATAATAGGGTATTTTTTAGGTGGACCAGTTGGATTGGGGACTATTATAAGTGCTTTTGGTATGGGGATTATAATGCAGACTATATTTAAAATAGTAAAATTCGATGCAAAAGAAGTTAATCATAAATATATTGAATTTTTAATATCTAAGAAAAAATTAAATAAAGAATAATTATAAATATTATAAAAATAGTGGATTAAAATTTTAATTCACTATTTTTTTATATGACTTACATAAGTTTAATTCGTATATCAGTAGTATATAGAGTATAATATAACTAAGAATTAGAATTTTGTATTATAAAATAATTGTTAAAATAAACTAAAAGGAGGAAAATTTATGATAAAAAAATTAGATGATATTTTTTTAAATCTTAAAGAAAGTAAACAAAAACCTATTTTATCAGTTGCAGCTGCACACGATGAAGAGGTTTTATTAGCTGTAAAAGATGCTTGTAAAATGAATATAATAAAAGCAATACTTATTGGAGATGAAAAAAAAATTAGAGAAATATCTAAAAAAATAAATTTTGATTTATCTGAAGTTGAAATAATAAATGAAGTAGATTTAAAGTTATGTGCTGAAAAAGCAGTAAAATTAGTATCTTCAAAAAAAGCAGATTATGTAATGAAAGGTTTATTAGATACATCTATAATTTTAAAAGAAGTTTTAAATAAAGAATATGGGCTTAGAACAGATAGTTTATTAAGTCATGTTATGATTTATGAAGTTCCAAATTATCATAAATTATTAATTCTTACAGATGGAGGTATGAATATAGATCCAGATGTACCTCAAAAGAAAAAAATAATAGAAAATGCTATAAAAGCTGGAAAATCATTAGGAATAGATACACTAAAAATAGCATGTCTTGCTGCAAAAGAAAAAGTTAATCCTAAAATGAAGCGGACTGTAGATGCAGATGAACTTAAAAATATGAATCAACAAGGAATGTTCGGAAAAAATATTATAGTTGAAGGTCCTATAGCATTTGATTTAGCTATATCAAAACAAGCATGTAGAATAAAAGGATATGAAAGTGAAGTTGGTGGAGATGCAGACATATTATTAGTACCGAATATTGAAACAGGAAATGGAATAGGAAAAGCACTTACATATATGGCAAATGCTAAATCGGCAGGAATAATAATGGGTGCAAAATCTCCAATAGTACTAGTTTCAAGAGCAGACACTCATGAATCAAAATTATACTCTATAGCTTATGGAGCAATAATATCAAAAAATAGTAACAAAAACTAAAAAATAAATATCAAAGATAAAATAAGAATAATTTTAAAAAATTCCTTGAAATTATTCGTGTTTTTACATATAATTTAAGATATAAGAACGAAAAAAATTTTTTATCTATAAATTTAATTATTAGTTGGAGGGAAGATTATGGGATTTAAATCTGATATCGAAATAGCACAGGAAGCAAAACCTTTAGACATTAGAGAGGTTGCAAAAAAAGTAGGTCTTACAGAAGATGATATAGAACTTTATGGAAAATATAAAGCTAAAGTTGACTATAATCTATTAAAAAAAGATACAGGTAAAAAAGCTAAGTTAATACTTGCTACAGCTATAAACCCTACTCCTGCTGGAGAAGGAAAAACAACAACTACAATTGGTGTGGCAGATGCATTTTCAAGAATGGGTAAAAATGCTTTAGTTGCACTTAGAGAACCATCATTAGGACCAGTTTTTGGAATAAAAGGTGGAGCTGCGGGTGGTGGATATGCTCAAGTAGTTCCAATGGAAGATATAAATCTTCACTTTACAGGTGATTTTCATGCTATAGGAGCAGCAAATAACTTATTAGCAGCAATGCTTGACAATCATATACATCAAGGAAATGCGCTTAATATAGATACAAGAAGCATAACTTGGAGAAGATGTGTCGATATGAATGATAGACAGCTTAGAAATGTTGTAGACGGTTTAGGAAGAAGAGTAGATGGTGTTACTAGAGAAGATGGATTTGACATAACAGTTGCATCAGAAGTAATGGCAGCTTTCTGTTTAGCAAATGATATATCAGATTTAAAAGAAAGACTTGGAGATATTATAGTTGCATATAATTATGATAATGAACCTGTAACAGCTAGAGAATTAAAAGCTAATGGTGCTATGGCTGCTTTATTAAAAGACGCTTTAAAACCAAACTTAGTTCAGACATTAGAAGGAACTCCAGCATTTGTACATGGAGGTCCATTTGCAAATATAGCACATGGATGTAACTCAGTAATAGCTACAAAAATGGCTATGCATTTTTCTGATTATGTATTAACAGAAGCAGGATTTGGTGCAGATTTAGGTGCTGAAAAATTCATAGATATAAAATGTAGAATGGCAGATTTAAAGCCAGATGCAGTTATAATAGTAGCTACAATAAGAGCATTAAAATATAATGGTGGAGTAGCTAAAAATGATTTAAATGAAGAAAATTTAGAAGCTTTAGAAAAAGGACTTCCAAACTTATTAAAACACGTTGAAAATATAACAAAAGTATTTGGATTACCAGCAGTTGTTGCTATAAATAGATTTCCACAAGACACAGAAGCAGAACTTAAATTAGTAGAAGATAGATGTAAAGAACTAGGTGTAAATGTTGCATTATCTGAAGTTTGGGCAAAAGGTGGAGAAGGTGGAATAGAAGTAGCTAAGGAAGTATTAAGATTAATTGAAGAAGAAGAAAATAATTTCCAATATTGTTATGAAGAAGATTTATCAATAAAAGAAAAAATAAATGCAATAGCTACAAAAATTTACGGTGCTGATGGAGTAGATTTTACAAAAGAAGCTGAAAAAGAAATAGCTAAATTTGAAAGATTAGGATTTAATAAATTACCAATATGTATGGCAAAAACTCAGTACTCACTTACTGATGACCAAACTAAACTTGGTAAACCAGAAGGATTTAGAATAACAGTAAGAGATTTAACAGTTTCAGCAGGTGCAGGATTTATAGTAGCTCTTACAGGAGCTATAATGAAAATGCCAGGTCTTCCAAAAGTTCCAGCAGCAGAAAGAATAGATGTTGATGAAAATGGAGTAATATCAGGTTTATTCTAAAAATATGATTTGTATAATCCCTGGATTTTTAAAAATTCAGGGATTTTTTATGTTATAATATAATAGTTGTTAAAAAGAAAATTAATAGTAAAATTATAGCTAACGAAATATTTTTGTGAAAATTACTAATAAGAGGTGATAAAATGACAATTAGAACGAGAAATGAAATAACGGAAAAAGATATGATAGAAGTTATGAAATTTGGAATACCTAAAATTTATTCAATAATGAGTATAGGTTTTGGTATACTTGGTATTTCAATGGGGATTTATGGAGTATCAAATGGAAAAGTTTTTACAGGGATAGCATCTATAGCACTTGCAATAGGTATAGTTTTTTGGAGATATTATTATTTACCTAGAAAAATGGGGAAAATGCAGTATAGAGGTAAAAAAGAATCTCAAAATGGTAGAGGAATGGTACAAAATGTAAATTTCTTTAATAACCATGCAGAAATGATAACTAGTGATTCAAAAATGATAAAATTAAAATACTCTGATATGCAGATGTTAAAAGAGATGAAGGATAAATTAATAATTATCTTTGGGAAAAATGTAATAATGCTGATAAAAAAAGATGGATTTAAAGAAGGTAATATAGATGATCTTAAAAATTTACTAGTACCAATAATAGAAAAAAATAATTCAAAAAAAGCTTAATGGAGGAATAAAAGTGGCTAAGTCAGAAGTTATAAAAGCTAGAAATACAAGTTATATAACAAAAGAAGATTATGTAGAATCTGTAAAACTATCTACAAATAGAAAAATAAAAACAGTAAGTATACTTCTTAGTATAATTTTAGTTGTAGTTGGAGGATATGGTGCTGTAACTGCAAGTATAGCATATGGAATAGCATTTGCCATATTTGGATTTGTTATGCTTATTTGGGAACTGTTTATATCATATAATGTATTGGGTTCTAAAAGTTATAAGAAAGTAGTAGAAGAAAATGGAACTGATAAAATAAAATTAAAGATAGATTTTTATAAAGATCATCTTGTTATAAACAATCAAAATGGTCTTAAATCAGAATTAAAATATAGAAAAATTCAAAGAATGGGACGAGGCGAAAATGTAGTTGTATTAGTTTTTAATAAAGACTATGCTGTAACATTCAAAAAAGATGGGTTTACATATGGAAATTACGATATAGTAGAAGATATAATATATAAAGCAAGAGGAATGAAATAAACTGAATAGAATATGGGCTATCGACTAAGATTTAATTAGTCTTTAGCCCATATTTTTATTTTAATAATGAAATGATTCTATGAGATTTATATAAATTTCGATTTATATAAATATTTAAGATTTGATGTAAAAATCTATTATTATTTATTTGAAATTGATATAATAAAATATAAGAAAATTTAAATAAGAGAAAAGGTGCTGATAAATGAAGATAGTAGATAAAAGCTGTGTAGAATTTATAGAAGTTCTTTCTTCTAAAGAACCTGTTCCTGGAGGGGGAGGAGGAGCTGCTTTTGTTGGAGCAATAGGTGTTGCACTTGGCAATATGGTAGCAAATCTTACAGTTGGAAAGAAAAAATATAAAGAATTTGAGGAAGAAATTAAAGAAGTTTTAATAGAGGCAAAAAAAATAGAAAAAGAATTATTATCTATGGTTGATAAAGATGCAGAATATTTTATGCCACTTTCTAGAGCATATAAGCTACCTACAGAAACAGAAGAACAAAGAGCTTATAAATCACAAAAAATGGAAATAGTATTAAAGCAAGCATGTGAAATACCATATAAATCAGCAAAAACTTGTTTTAAGGCTATAAAAATTCATGAAAAAATAGTTGATAAATCATCTAGATTAGTTATAAGCGATATTGGTGTTGGTATACAATGTTTGAGAGCATGTTTACTTGGATCAAAATTAAATGTAAAGATAAATACTAAATCCATGAAAGATAGAGAATATGCAGATAAAATTTCTAAAGAAGTAAATTCTATAGTTGAAGAGGGTATATATATATGTGATCAAGTATTTGATAGAGTATTAGAAATCATGGAGGAATAATATGAATACAGATATAATAAAAGGTAAACCAGTTGCAGATAAAATAACAGATAAATTAATTAAAGAAGTAGAAGAATTAAAAGAAAAAAATATAATACCAAAGCTATCAATAGTGAGAGTTGGGGAAAAACCAGATGATATATCTTATGAAAGAGGTGCAGTATCTAGATGTAGTAAAATAGGGATAGATACTGAAAGAATAGTCTTAGATGAAGATGTATCAGAAGAAAAATATATAGAAACAATAGAAAAATTAAATAAAGATAAAAACATTAATGCTATTCTTTGTTTAAGACCATTACCAGAAAATATTGATGAGAATATAATAAAAAATATAATAGATCCTGAAAAGGATGTAGATTGTTTTAATCCTATGAATACATCTAAATTATTTGAAGGTGATAAAGAAGGATATGCTCCTTGTACTCCAGAAGCGGTAATGAAGATATTAGAGTATTATGATGTAGATTTAGTTGGCAAAAATACAGTAGTACTTGGAAGGTCATTAATTGTGGGAAGACCAGTAGCTATGATGCTGATGGAAGAACATTCCACTGTTACAATATGCCATTCTAAAACGGATGATTTAGTAAAAGAAGCAAAAAAAGCAGACGTTTTAATATCAGCAATAGGAAAAGCTAAAATAATAGATAAATCATATATAAAAGAAGATGCTATAGTTATTGATGTAGGGATAAATCTAGATAAAGATGGAAATCTTTGCGGAGATGTTGACACAAATTCTGTTAGAGGAAAAGCAAAAATGGTTACACCAGTTCCTGGTGGAGTAGGATCTGTAACAACATCTGTACTTGCAGAACACGTAATAAGAGCTTGTAAAAAACAAAATAGAATAGATTAAAAAAGCCTGTATAAATTTATACAGGTTTTTTATATACAAAATTAAAACTTAGATTTTAAATATTATTAATAATAGAAATAATTTTATACTAGACTTTATATTTAAATTTAAAACTTTATATTATAAAAGGGAGGATAAAAAAGGCTTTTAAAATACAGAATATTTGTGTTAATAGACACAGAAACAACAGTACTTAACAAGGATAAAAATTAACTTTTAGAAGTTGGTATGTTAGTAATCAAAGATTTAAAGGTAGTAGATGAGTTAGAAGTAAAAATCAAACACAAAGAATATACTGTAACAACAGGAGCTATGAAAGCTAATAAAATAGATCTTGTTCTACACGAAGAAGAAGCTTGTGATAAAATCGTAAACTTTTTAAAAGTGTCTTTAAAATTGATTTTAGAAGGTATTAGTTAGTACCCAATTTGCATATTTTAAAATTTCAAAGATTGACACTATAAAAAAGCACATATATACTTAAAATTACAAAGGTAGTGATTTTTTATGGCCAATGTTATTTATTTAAATGAATTTAAAAGCAAAAAAATAGGATAACTGATATTCAAATAGCTAAAAAATATTTATTTAGTCTAGTTCCTGATTTTTTAGAAATATCTCTAGCAGATAGTATTATAGACTTAGTTATTGATTGTAACAGTACAAATGTTGAAATTAAGTTTTCTTCACTTTCTAAAACTTTAAATCTACCTGTTAGTAGACTAAAAAAGCTTATAAAAATCTAGTAGACCATAAACTATTAATTGAGCTTTCTAATAGATATGGAAAACCTGTATTAGTTTCTTCTAAGAATTTAATTTTAGCTTGTGATATTAAAGAATATATAGATTCCTATATCAATTAATCAATAAGAAGGGAGAAAATATGAAAGACGGACATATACATACACATTATTGCCCACATGGGACAAAAGATCCTTTTGAAAAATATATAAAAAATGCTATAAATAATGGATATACAGAAATAAGTTTTACGGAGCATTTTCCATTACCTAAAAATTTCATTGACCCTTCACCTAAAAAAGATAGTGCACCAACAGAAAAAGAATTTGAAAAATATTTAAATGAAGCGAAAAATATAAAAGAAAAATATAAAAATAAAATAAAGATAAATATAGGTGCAGAAGTAGATTATATAGAGGGATTTGAAAAAGAAATAAAAGAAAATTTAAATAAATATGGAAAATTCTTAGATGATTCAATAATATCAATACATATGTTAAAAACAAGTTATGGATATTCATGTATAGATTATAGTATAGAAGAGTTTGAAAAGCTAATTGAGTATTTTAATGGTATAGATAACCTATATAAAAAATACTATGAAACAATAAATGATATGATATTTTCTGATTTAGGAGAATACAAACCTAAAAGAATAGGACATTTAAATTTAATAAGAAAATATTGTAAAATTTTTACATATGATTATAAAGAACAAAAAATATTAAAAGTTTTGGTTAAAAATATAAAGGAAAATGGCTTTGAATTAGATTATAATGTTTCAGGACTTAGAAAGGCTAATTGTGGAGAAATATATATATCAGGATATTTAAAAGAATTAGTTGAGAAGAATAAGATAAAAATGGTTTTAGGTTCAGATTCTCACGATTCATCAACTATTTATGATTATAGAAAATATTTCTAAAAAGAATATTTTTAAATATTATATTAATATATTGTTACTTTTTATAATTAAAATTATTTTTTTTCTAAAATATAAAACTATAAAAGAGTATTTACTTGACTTATTATATACGATAATGTATTATATTAATATAGTATGGAGAAGTACTCAAGAGGCTATAAGAGGAGCCCCTGCTAAGGGTTTAGGCTGGGTAACACCGGTGCGAGGGTTCGAATCCCTCCTTCTCCGCCAGTTAAAGACCTATTTAGGTCTTTTTTTTATGCAAAAATAAAAAATATAAAACTTATGTTATACTTATATAGTGTATAATATAAAAATTTAATAAGGAAGTGACCTAATGGAAGGAAAAAGATTAAAAATATCTGAAATTTTTAAAAGAACAAGAGATATAAAGTACAGACTAATAGTAGATTCATTAATAGTTGGTGCTGTAACAGGGATTTTTATAGTAGTATATAGAATACTTGCATTGAAACTAGCAGGTATATTTAATAGACTTTATGCTGTAGCATCTCAAAATATAATAATGATTCCAGCTGTATTTATTTTATTAGCATCAATTGCATTTATTATATCTGAATTTGTTAAGAAAGAACCTATGATATCGGGAAGTGGTATTCCTCAGTTAGAAGGAATATTATCTAGAAAATTGAGTATAAATCGGGGGAGAGTTTTATTTTATAAATTTGTAGGTGGAATACTTTGTTTAGGTGCAGGATTGTCTGTAGGTAGAGAAGGACCATCGGTTCAAATGGGAGGATGTATAGGAGAAAAAATATCAAAAAGAACAAAAAAACCAGACTATGAAGAAGTTTATTTAACTACATGTGGAGCAAGTGCTGGATTATCTGCTGCATTTAATGCACCTATGTCTGGAGTAATGTTTGCTCTTGAAGAAGCTCATAAGAATTTTTCACCGATGATTTTATTGTCAGCTATGATTGCATCCCTTACTGCTGATTGTATTGCAAAACAATTTTTTGGAATAATACCATCTTTAAAATTTCAACAGTTAAATGTAATGCCAATAAAATATTATTGGGTTCTTATAATTTTAGGGATAGCAGTTGGTATAAGTGGGGTAATATTTAATAGTGGTATATTAAAAACTCAAAAAATGTTTAAAGAAAGTAAAATTGATAAAAATGTAAAAATAATGATACCATTTATTTTAACAGGTATAGTTGGTATGATATCTCCAATACTTATAGGTGGAGGACATGAACTTATAATGGAATTACAAAATCGTGATTTCATACTTATTACACTTGTAGTATTTTTGATAATAAAATTTTTACTTACATTTATATGTTTTGGTTCAGGTGTTCCAGGAGGAATATTTTTCCCATTATTAGTATTGGGAGCACTTGTAGGAAATATAGTTGGCATTGTATCTATTAGATATCTTGGAATACCGAGTATATATATAATGAACTTTGTAGTTCTTGCGATGGCAGGACATTTTGCAGCGATTGTAAAAGCACCGATAACAGGAATAATATTAATATCAGAAATGACAAGTTCTTTAGTACATTTATTACCACTTGCAATAGTGACAGTTATAGCACAACTTACTTCAGATATATTGAAATCAGAGCCAATATACGAAAGTTTATTAAATAGACTGCTTGAAAGAAGCAATAAAACAAATGAATATAAGGGAGCTTCAAAACAAAAAACACTTTTAGAGGTGTCTATAGATATGGACTGCTTGGCTGATGGCAAAAAAATAAAAGAAATAAAATGGCCTGAAACATCATTGATAGTTGCAGTAAATAGAGGAGAAAAAGAAATTATACCTAAAGGAGATTTAAAATTAATACATGGTGATTTCATAACAGTTATGACATCTCAAGATAAATCTCCATATGTATTAGAAGAATTAAAACGAATATCAACATTTACATATAGTAATGAAGAAAATAATAAGATTCAAATTTAAAAATAAGTTAGTCAAAATAATATAGAATTTAGAAAGTAGGACTTAAATATATGAATTTAAATAGCTTGAATACAAATCAGTTAAAAGCTGTAGAGCATATTGAAGGACCTTGTATGGTTTTAGCTGGTCCTGGATCTGGAAAAACTAGAGTAATAACGTATAGAATAGCCAATATGGTGTTACAAAAAAATATTCCAGCAACTAGAATACTTGCCATAAGTTTTACAAAAGCATCATCTATAGAAATGAAAAACAGATTAAATAGTATATCAAATGATATTAGATTATCAAAAGTAACATGTGGTACATTTCATTCTGTATTTTTTAGGATTTTAAGATATTTTGAAAATTTACAATTAAAAAGTATAGTTGATGATAAAGAAAAAAGATATGCTATAAAAAATATAATTAAAAATTTAAAAATAGAAAATATGGATGATGAAGATAGTATTACTCAGATAATGACTGAAATTTCATATTTAAAAAATGAGCTTACAAATCCAATAGATTTTGATTCAGAAGTTTTAACAAGAGATGATTTTAATAGAATCTATTCTATGTATGAGTCATACAAAGAGAATGTTAGAAAAATAGATTTTGATGATATGCTTATAAAAACTTATTATATGCTTAAGGAATATCCAAATAGACTTGAATTTGTACGCAATGTGTATAAATATATATTGATAGATGAATTTCAAGATATAAATAAAGTACAGTTTGAAATAATAAGAATGATTGCAAACCCATTAAATAATATATTTGTTGTTGGTGATGAAGATCAAAGTATTTATGGCTTTAGAGGTGCAAGACCAGATTTTTTACTAGACTTTGAAAAATTTTTTAAAGGAACAAAAAAAATATTTTTAGATATTAATTATAGATCTAAAAAAGAAATAATAGATATTTCTAATAATCTTATAAAAAATAATGTAAATAGATTTGAAAAAAATATAAAATGCCAAATAGGAGAAGGTGCAAATATAAAGTATATAGAACCTTATGACCCTGAAGAAGAGGCAACATTTATAGCAAAAGAAATACAAAAAAATATAAAAGAAAAAGATGATGAGTATAGTGAATATGCTGTAATATATAGAACTAATATACAATCTAGAGCACTTATAGATGTATTTATGAATATGAGAATACCATTTACAGTTAAAGATTCTATTATTACAATATATAGTCATTGGGCAATTTGTGACCTTATATCTTATTTAAAATTAGCATTAGATCCTAATTTGATATCTGATTGGGAAAGGATAATAAACAGACCTTTAAGATATATTCCAAAGGTGGCAATAGCAAAAGCTAAAACATCAAAAAATTTCATAGGATGTTTAATTTCAGACTGTGACTTAAAAAAGATACAAACGAGAACACTAGAAGAATTAGATATAGACATGAGCTATATTAAAAGTTTGAATCCTAAAAATGCAATATCTTATATAAGATCTACTCTAGATTACGATAGATATATTTTAGATTATTGTCAAAATAGGAAAATAAAACCAGCTGGAATAGTAGAAATAATGGATGAATTTGAGAGTTCTGCAATCAATTTTAAGACAATAAAAGAATTTTTAGAACATATAGATATGATAAAGAAAAAGTCAGAAGAAAATACTTTAAATGCACAACAAAATGGAGTTATATTTACAACCATGCACAGTGCAAAAGGATTGGAATTTGAAAATGTGTATATAATAGGAGCGAGTGAAGGAATTTCTCCTCATGAAAAAACATATGAAATTGACGATAAAGAGAAAATATTTGAGCAAATCGAGGAAGAAAGAAGACTTATGTACGTTGCAATAACTAGAGCGAAGAATAATTTGTGCATAAGTTCTCCTAAAAACAGGTATTCTAAAAAAATAAAAAAATCTAGATTTTTAGATGAAATGGAGTCAAAAAAGTAAATAAATAAAAAATTTTCAAAAAATTTATTGACAAAAAATGTTTATGAAAGTATAATAAATTACATCAACAAGTTAAAACAAATAAATCCGATGATAAAGAGAGTAGCCTATTATGGATTTTCAGCGAGTTAGGATTTGGTGTGAGCCTAATAATGAAATATAGAGTGAAGAGAGCTTTTGAGGATAATTCCAGAAATAGCAGTATGGAATTAGGTAACCCGCCTTAAGGGTTTAAGAGGGTAGGTTTAATTACTTATCAATAAGAGTGGTAACGCGGTATATTCGTCTCTTGGTCATTTGGCCAAGAGACTTTTTTAATTTCAAATAATATACTTGTTATTTAAATATTGTTAAACCTATCAATAAGAGTGGTAACGCGGTATATTCGTCTCTTAGCTAATTAAATTAGCTAAGAGATTTTTTTATTGTTAATTTATATATTGAATTTAGATTCAGATATATTAATTATATAAATAGGGGAAATTTTAAGGAGGGAGTGTTTCATATGAAAATGAAAAAATTAGTGAGTTTAGGAATGGCAATGATATTATCATTAGGCCTAGTAGCATGTAATGGAGGAGAAGATAAAAATTCAACGTCATCTTCAACAGAAAAATTAGAACAAATACAAGAAAGTGGAAAATTAGTAGTAGGTATATATCCAGACTATCCACCATTTGAATTCCATTCAACAAAAAGCGGTAAAAATGAAATAGCAGGTGTTGATAAAGATTTAGGAGAAGCAATTGCAAAAGAAATTGGTGTGGAAGCAGAATTTAAAGAAATAACATTTGATGGACTTATAGGAGCTTTAAAAGCAGATAAAATAGATATTGTATTATCAGGAATGTCTCCAACACCAGAAAGAGAAAAAAGTGTAGACTTCTCAGATCTTTACTATGTTGGTAAAAATATACTGGCTGTAAAAGAAGGAGAAGAAAATAAAATAAAAACTATTGATGAATTAAAAGATTTAAAAGTAGCTGTTCAAAAAGGGTCTATTCAAGAAGCATATATAACAAAATTAGGTTGTAAATCTATAAAATCTCTTGAATCTATACCAGATGTTATGACTGAATTGAAAAATGGAAATGTAGATGCAGTAGTTGTAAATGATACAGTTGGTATTTTAAATATGCAAGAAATGGGAGGGCTTGCTAAAGCAAATTTAGAACTTCCTAATGATAATGCCGATGAAGGTATGGCAGCAGCTATTAAAAAAGGTGATAATAAAGCATATTTAGAAAAAATAAATAAAACAGTAAAAGAATTCAAAGCAAATCAATTTGAAAAATCATTAAAAGAAAATACAGATTTAGCGACACAAAATAAATAGACTAAATTAATAATTTAAGATAGATAAAATAAAAAAAGAAAAGGAGAATTAGAAAAATGAAAATGAAAAAATTAGTAAGTTTAGGAATGGCAATGATATTATCTTTAGGTTTAGTAGCTTGTAATGGAAAAGAAAAAGAATCAGCAAACAAATTAGAGGAATTAAAAGAAAAAGGAAAATTAGTTGTAGCAGTATCAGCAGATTATCCACCATTTGAATTCCACTCAACAAAAAGCGGTTCAGATGAGGTTGTAGGTGTTGATGCAGATTTAGCAAAAGCAGTAGCAAAAGAAATTGGTATTGAAGCAGAATTTAAAGAAATGAAATTTGATGGGCTTGTAGGAGCTTTAAAAGCTAATAAAGTAGATATGGTAATATCAGGAATGTCACCATCAGAAGAAAGAAAGAAAAATGTAGATTTCTCAGATGTATATTATACAGGTAAAGAAGTTCTTATAGTAAAAGAAGGACAGGAAGATAAAATAAAAACAGAAGATCAAGTAAAAGATATGAAAATAGCAGTTCAAAAAGGATCAATACAGGAAGTATATGCTAAAAAAATAGGTTGTAAAAGTGTAAAAGCATTAGAAGCAGTGCCAGATTTAATGATGGAACTTAAAAATGGAAATGTAGATGGTGTTTTAGTAAATGATTCTGTTGGACTTATAAATGTTAATCAGATGGATGGTATAGCAATATCTAACTTCACTTTACCAGAAAGTGATATAGAAGAAAGTATGGCAATAGCAGTTCAAAAAGGAAAAAATAAAGAATACTTAGAAGTAATAAATAAAGTAGTAAAAGATTTCAAAGAAAATGATCTTCAAAAATCATTAGAAAATAACTCAGCATTAGCAGCTGAAGTAAAATAGTAAATAATATAGAAAGAATAGGAGATATTAAAATGAGTTTTGATTTTATAGGACCATATTTACCAACATTTATAAAATCAACAATGACAACTATAGAAATTTCATTTATAGCATTGTTCTTCGGTTTTATAATAGGATTAATACTTTGTCTTGCTAAAATGTCAAAAAATGGCATATTAAAGGCATTATCAAGTATATACATAGAAATAATACGTGATACACCACTTTTAGTACAGTTATCAATTATATATTATGGATTACCACAAGTTGGAATAAATTTCCCAAGTATATTTGGTATACCAAGTGATTTCATTGCAGGTGCATTTGCATTATCAATAAATTCAGGAGCATATGTAGCAGAAATAATGAGATCTGGAATACAATCAGTTGATAAAGGTCAAATGGAAGCTAGTAGATCTTTAGGACTTAGTTATTGGTCTACAATGAGATATGTAATAGTACCACAAGCTGTGAAAAATATACTTCCATCATTAGCAAATGAATTTGTTTCATTAGTTAAAGAATCAGCTATACTATCATTTATAGGTGTAATAGATATAATGTTTACTGCAAACACAGTAAAAAATGCTACATATGATAGTTTTGGACCATATATATTTGCAGCAGCAATATATTTTGTATTAACATTTACTTTATCAAAGCTAGTTGGACTACTTGAAAAGAAAATGTCTGTATCAAATTAATGTAAAAGACAAAGGAAAGTGATAATTATGATAACAATAAAGAATTTATATAAATCTTTTGGAGAACATCATGTTCTAAAAGGCATAGATTTAGAAGTAGAAAAAGGTGAAATATTAGTAATAATAGGACCAAGTGGTTCTGGAAAAAGTACACTATTAAGATGTATGAACTTATTAGAAACACCTACATCTGGAGATATAATTTTTGAAGGAAATAACTTAGTTGACAAAAATACAAATATAGATGAGATTAGACAAAAGATAGGAATGGTATTCCAAAACTTTAATCTTTTCCCACATAAAACTATACTTGAAAATGTAACATTGGCTCCAATAACTTTGAAAAAAATGAATAAAAGTGAAGCTATAAAAAAAGCAGAAATACTTTTAAAAAGAGTTGGTCTTTATGATAAGAAAGATTCATATCCATCTCAATTATCAGGAGGTCAAAAGCAGAGAATAGCTATAGCTAGAGCACTTGCTATGGAGCCTGATATGATGTTATTTGATGAGCCAACATCAGCACTTGATCCAGAAATGGTTAAAGAAGTTTTAGAAGTTATAAAAGAATTAGCTAATGAAGGTATGACAATGGCTATAGTAACTCATGAGATGGGATTTGCTAAAGAAGTAGCAGATAGAGTTATATTTGTAGATGAAGGAAAAATAATAGAGGATGATACTCCTGAAGAAGTATTTAACAATCCTAAAAATGATAGAACAAAAGAATTTTTCGCAAAAGTATTATCTTAATTATATCAAAATATGTTCTAATTTAATCTAACTCAAATTAAAAATAGGCAGTAAAAAAGGAGCTCGGGGTAAGCTCCTTTTTCATTGTGCGAAAACTTCCGTAATCTTCACACTAAATTCAATAAACATAAAATATATCCCTTTGAAAGGGTTTGGGAATAGATATATTAACTAACTGGGGTTACCAGGGGGATAACCTTAATTAAAGTTTAACAAAAATTTGTTGAAAAATCAATGAAAAAATAATAGAAAGAATAAAAAAAGATTTATTTAGCATTCATGGAAAATTATAATAAATGAATTTAATAAGAATAAAAAAATATAAATATATTTATGATAATTAAAATTCATATTGATATATATTTAAAACAAAAAAATATGATATAATAAAGAGATATATGTATAAATAGTATTTATGCAAAGAAAGGTGGTACAATGAAAATATATTTAGATAATAGTGCTACTACGAAACCATACAGAGAAGTTGTAGAAAGTATGACTAAGGCACTTACAGAAGACTATGAAAATCCATCAGCTGCACATAGAATGGGTATGAAAATAGAAAAAAATATTAAAGAGATAAGAAAAAATATAGCTAGAACTATTGGAGCTAAAGAAAAAGAAATAGTATTTACATCTGGTGGTACAGAATGTAACAATACTATAATTAGAAGTTGTGCAAATCTAAATAAACATAGAGGAAAGCATATAATATCAACAGTGATTGAACATCCTTCCGTTTTAAATACACTTTCTGATTTAGAAAAAGATGGATTTGAAGTTACATATCTTCCAGTAGATTCAAAAGGATTAATAAATATAGATGATTTTGAAAAAAGTTTACGAGAAGATACTATATTTGCAAGCATAATGTTTGTTAATAATGAAGTTGGAAGTATTCAACCGATAAAAGAAATTTCTAATATATTAAAAAACAGAAAAGAAAAGATATTTTTACATGTAGATGCAGTACAAGCATATGGGAAAATAGATTTCAAGCCATCAAAATATGGTATAGATTATATGAGTGTTAGTGCACATAAGTTACATGGACCAAAGGGTATAGGATTTATGTATATTAAAGATGGTAATAAAATAAAACCACTTCTAACTGGAGGAGGACAAGAAAATAATTTAAGATCTGGGACTGAAAATGTTCCAGGAATATATGGCATGGGTACAGCAATAGATAAATTATTTAAAGATTTAAATTCATCTATATCAAAAATATCTACTTTAAGAGATTTATTAAAAGAAGAAATATCAAAGAATATAGATGGGATAAAGATAAATTCTCCAGAAAATGGTGTATGTCATATACTAAATATTTCATTTGAAGATATTAGAGGAGAGGTATTACTTCACTATTTAGAGCAAAAAGAAATGTATGTTTCTACAGGGTCTGCTTGTTCATCTAAGAAAAAAGGAAGTCATGTATTAAATGCGATGGGTCTTAAATCTAATGAAATAGAAGGAGCAATAAGATTTAGCTTATCAGAAATGAATACAGAAGAGGAAATATATAAAGCTGTTGAAATTTTAAAAATATCAATAGAAGATTTAAGAAAAATAATAAGAATAAGAAAATAAATGAAAAGAGGTGCTAATATTGTATAATATATTAATAGTTAAATATGGAGAAATTGGAGTAAAAGGTAAGAATAGATATCTTTTCGAAAATAAATTAATAAAAAATATAAAAAATATGCTTAAACCATTAGGCGAATACAATGTATATAAAGAATATGGAAGAATATATGTGGATGTAAATGATGATAATTATGAAGAAGTAATGGAAGAAGTAAGAAAAGTATTCGGTATAGTAGGTGTTTGTCCAGGTATAAAAGCTGAGAAAGACTATGATGTCTTAAAAGAAACAGCATTAAAATTGATAGAACAAAAGATAGAAGAAGGTGCTAAAACTTTTAAAGTTGAATCAAGAAGAGGAGATAAATCTCTACCACTTACATCTCAAGAAATGAGTATAGATATAGGTGGATATATACTTTCCAATGTAAAAGATAGAATAAAAGTAGATGTTAGAAATCCAGAAGTTAAAGTTAGATGTGAATATAGAGAATTAAATACTATGGTATATACAGACTCTGTGCCGGGTTATGGTGGTCTTCCTATGGGAACTGCTGGTAAGGCTATGTCACTTTTATCAGGAGGAATAGATAGTCCAGTTGCAACTTGGATGGTTGCAAAAAGAGGTATGGATATAGAATGTATACATTTCCATACATATCCTTTTACTAGTGAGAGATCAAAGGAAAAAGTGTTAGATTTAGCTAGAACTCTTTCAAGATATTGTGGTCCTATAAAAGTTCATTGTTGTAATATACTTGAAATAGAAAAAGAAATAACTGAAAAATTAAATAGAGAAGAAACTACTATACATTCTAGAAGATTTATGATGATGATAACTCAAAGATTAGCAGAAGAAAGACATTGTCAAGCTATTGTAACAGGAGAAAGTATAGGTCAAGTTGCTTCTCAGACAATATATGGTCTTAATTGTACAAATGCAGTTTGTTCATTACCAGTATTTAGACCACTTATTGCTATGGATAAATCAGATATAATAGATATAGCTCAAGAAATAGGAACTTATGAATTATCTATAGTTCCAGAAGAAGATTGTTGTAGTGTATTTGCTCCTAAAAAACCTATAACAAAACCAAAATTAGAAAGAATAGAAAAAGCTGAAGAAAAACTTGATGTAGAAGCACTTATAGAAGGTGCAATGGCTACAATAGAAACAATAGTTTGTGAAGTAGAATAATTAAAATAATATACAAATAATCTTATATCAAACAAAAAGGTGCTATCAAATTAAGGATTTTTAATAGATAGCACCTTTTATATATGTATAAATAATTTACTTATTTTTCAAAAGAAAGTAAATCTTTAACTTCTAATCTTTCTGGAGCTGGTTTTGCATCGCCATCTCTATAACCTACAGCTATTAAAGCTGATACATTTTCTTCTTCAGGGATAGAGCATATTTCTTTTACTTTTGCATCGTCAAATATACCTAAAACAACACTACCAAGACCTTCATTATAAGCAGATAAACAGAATGTCTGACAAGCTATACCTGCATCAAAAGATTCCCAATGAGTATTTTTTGGAGTAGAGAAGCTTCCATCTTCTTCATACCCACTTACTTTTCCAACAGAAGTAAGAACAACTAATGCAGCACATCTTTTTATTGTTTTTGCATTAAATACAAAATCTAAAACAGCTTCATCAGCTAATTTATTTTTTTTATCTTCACTTTCTATTATATGGTATCTAGTTGATTGGCTATTTTTCCAAGATGGAGAAAATCTAGATAATTCTATTATTTTTTCAAATACTTCATGAGATATTTTTTCTTCTTTAAATTTTCTAACACTTCTTCTTTCTTTTATACAATTTTCGAAATTCATATAAAGTTCCTCCCTTTTATATAATATAAATTTATTATATAATATTTTTGATTTTAAAACTATTATATATTTAAAAATACAAATAATTAACATATTTAAAAACCCCTACTGCAAATAAAGTAGGGGTTTTATAAATTAATCTAATTTATTATATATTTCAACGCCGTATTTTTCAATTATATCTTTGGCTCTCTTAACATCCTCATCTTCAGCTTGTGGTATTCCATCTAAAGGATATTTTAATCCAAGTTCTTCCCATTTATGAACACCTAATGTATGATAAGGAAGTATTTCAAATCTTTCTACATTATTAAGAGTAGATACAAATTCGCCCATTTTATTAAGATTTTCTTCTGAATCAGTAACTCCAGGTACAAGAACATGTCTTATCCAAACTGGAATATTTTTTTCATCTAAATACCTAGCAAAATCAATAGCTGTATTTATATCAATTCCAGCTAAATTTTTAGCTTCTTCAGGTATCATATGTTTCAAATCTAATAACACTGTGTCAGTTATATCTAAAATATCACTAATATCAGATGCTTTAGTACAACCAGATGTATCTAAACAAGTAGTAAGACCATTTTCTTTTGCTAATTTAAATATTTCATATAGGAATTCAGGTTGAGCAGTAGCTTCACCTCCAGAGACAGTTATACCACCACCAGAAAATTCCATATATGTTTTATATTTTAAAGCATCTTGTACTATTTCTTCGGCTGTTTTTTCAGTACCACCATTTTTATTCCAAGTATCTCTATTATGGCAATATTTACATCTTAAAGGACAGCCTTGTAAGAATACTATATATCTAATTCCGGGACCATCTACGGTCCCGAAAGTTTCTATTGAATGTATTTTTCCTTTTATCATATTAATCAACCCTCTCTGCTAATCAGAAAGGATTTATTATATTTCTGATTAAGCCATTTTGTTGTGGAATGTTCTGTTTATAACATCTAACTGCTGTTCTCTAGTTAATTTTATAAAGTTAACTGCATATCCAGAAACTCTAACTGTTAACTGAGGATATTTTTCAGGATGTTCCATAGCATCTTCAAGAGTAGCTCTATCAAATACGTTAACATTTAGATGATGAGCTTTCTGAGCAAAGTAACCATCTAACATAGATGATAAGTTAGTTACTCTTTCATCCATATCTTTACCAAGTGATTTTGGAACTATAGAGAATGTGTTTGATATACCATCCTGTGAATATTCATATGGAAGTTTAGCAACTGATGCAAGTGAAGCTAAAGCACCACTATTATCTCTTCCGTGCATTGGGTTAGCACCTGGAGCAAATGGTTCACCAGCTCTTCTACCATCTGGAGTATTACCTGTTTTCTTACCATAAACAACATTAGAAGTTATAGTTAATATTGACTGAGTTGGGTAAGAGTTTCTATAAGTTTTGTTTTTCTTAATTTTTTCCATAACATCTTTAACTATGAATACAGCTATATCATCAACTCTATCATCGTTATTTCCGTATTTTGGATAATCTCCTTCAACTTCAAAATCAACAACTATTCCATCTTCATTTCTTATAGTTTTAACTTTAGCGTATTTTATAGCTGATAATGAGTCAGCACAAACTGATAAACCAGCCATACCACAAGCCATAGTTCTGAATATATCTCTATCATGAAGTGCCATTTCTAGAGCTTCATAAGAATATTTATCATGCATATAATGTATAACATTTAATGTATTTACATATAATTTAGCTAACCAATCAGTGAATAAATCGAATTTAGACATAACTTCGTCATAGTCTAAGTATTCAGAAGTTATTGGTTCGAATTTAGGTCCTACCTGAACTCCTGATTTTTCATCGACACCACCATTTATAGCGTAAAGTAAAGTTTTAGCTACGTTAACTCTTGCTCCGAAGAACTGCATCTGTTTACCTATTCTCATAGCAGATACACAACAAGCTATACCGTAATCATCTCCCCAGTATTCTCTCATAAGATCATCATTTTCATACTGTATTGAACTAGTATCTATTGATACTTTAGAGCAGAAATCTTTGAATCCTTGAGGAAGTCTAGTTGACCAAAGTACTGTTAAGTTTGGTTCTGGTGATGGTCCTAATGTATAAAGAGTATTAAGAACTCTGAATGAGTTTTTAGTTACTAAAGTTCTACCATCTATACCCATACCTGCTATTGATTCTGTTACCCAAGTTGGATCTCCTGAGAATAAATCATTATATTCTGGAGTTCTAAGGAATCTAACCATTCTTAATTTCATAACGAAATGATCCATTAATTCCTGAACTTCTTCTTCAGTTATTGTACCTGCTTTTAAATCTCTTTCAAAGTATATATCAAGGAAAGTAGAAGTTCTACCTAATGACATTGCAGCACCATTTTGATCTTTAACTGCTGCAAGATATCCAAAGTATAACCACTGAACAGCTTCTTTTGAGTTTTCAGCAGGTCTAGATATATCAAATCCATAGCTTTCACCCATTCTTTTTAAAGCTTCTAAAGCATTTATCTGTTCAGAGATTTCTTCTCTTAATCTTATTGTATCTTCATCTATTGTTGATAGCTCTAAAGAATCTTTCTGAGCTATTTTATCTTCTATTAATTTGTCAACTCCATAAAGAGCAACTCTTCTGTAGTCTCCTATTATTCTACCTCTACCATAAGCATCTGGAAGACCAGTTATTATACCTGATTTTCTACAAGCTCTCATTTCTTTAGTGTATGCATCGAAAACACCCTGATTGTGAGTTTTTCTATATTTAGTGAATATTTCTGATACTTCTGGATCTAAATCATATCCATAAGCTTTACAAGAATTTTCAACCATTCTTATACCACCATAAGGCATTATAGCTCTTTTTAAAGGTGCATCTGTCTGAAGACCTACTATCTGTTCTAAATCTTTATCTATATATCCTGGTGCATAAGCATCTATTGCTGTTATAGTTTTAGTGTCAACATCAAGAGTTCCACCATTAGCTATTTCTTTTTTACAAAGATCAGCAACCTCATCCCATAATTTTTTAGTTCTTTCTGATTCTCCTGCTAAGAAAGAAGCATCTCCTTCATAAGGAGTATAGTTTAACTGTATGAAATCTCTAACGTCTATTTCTTTAGACCAATTTCCAGTTTTAAAACCATTCCAAGCTGTAGTCATATAGTTACCTCCATAATAAAAAATTTATATAAAAAATAAAATAATCTGCAATTGTTATATTACCATAAAAAGAATATATTGTATACAAGAAAATGTAAATATTTTTATAAATTTTTTAAATTTATCTACTTATTAATATTGTATTAAACAATACTAGTAAAATAAATGTATTGTATCTAAAAAATCAAACTAATATTCGATATGTAAAGAACATAATCTTATATAATAATATAACTGTACTTCTAATATACCCCAAAAAAATAAAATAAAACATAAATAAAAGATAAATGATAAATAAAATCAAATGAAAAAGCATAGTATAATAAAGAAAAATAATATTATTTTGTTGATAAAACATAAATAAGTACATAAAGAGTAAGTTATATTTTTGTTTTAGGTTTACACAATTTAATTAAGGGTATATAATAGAAAAGTTAGTATTTAGATTAGAGACGGAAAGGAATTACATAATGGAAATAAAAAAATTTGAAGATTTAGAGATAAATCAAAATATAAAAAAAGCAATAGCTGAAATGGGATTTGAAGAGCCATCTCCAATTCAGTCAAAATCAATCCCAGTTATTTTAGAAGGAAAAGATGTTATAGGTCAAGCACAAACAGGTACAGGTAAAACAGCAGCATTTTCAATACCAATACTTGAAAAAGTTGACCCAAAAGATAAATCACTTCAAGCAATAGTACTTTGTCCTACAAGAGAACTTGCAATACAGGTTTCTCAGGAGATAAGAAAACTTGCTAAATATATGCATGGAATAAAAACTCTACCTATATATGGTGGTCAGCCTATAGATAGACAGATAAAAGCATTAAAAGGTGGAGTACAAGTTATAATAGGAACTCCAGGGCGTACAATAGATCATATAAAAAGAAAAACAATAAAACCTGAAAATGTAAAAATGATAGTACTTGATGAAGCAGATGAAATGCTAGATATGGGATTTAGAGAAGATATAGAAACTATACTTGAAAATGTACCAGAAGATAGACAGACTACATTTTTCTCAGCTACAATGCCAAAAGCTATCTTAGAACTTACTAAAAAATATCAAAATGAACCGGAACATATAAAGGTAGTTAGAAAAGAATTAACTGTTGAAAATATAAAACAGTATTATATAGAAACTAGATCATCTAATAAAATAGAAGTTCTTTCAAGATTAATAGACGTATATAATCCAAAACTTTCTGTAGTTTTCTGTAATACAAAAAAAGGTGCGGATGAACTTGTAGGTGAATTACAGGGTAGAGGATATTTTGCAGATGCCTTACATGGAGATTTAAAACAGGTACAAAGAGATATAGTAATGGATAAATTTAGAAATGGTACTATAGACATATTAGTTGCTACAGATGTTGCTGCTAGAGGAATAGATGTAGATGATGTTGAATGTGTATTTAACTTTGATCTTCCACAGGATGAAGAGTATTATGTTCATAGAATAGGTAGAACTGGTAGAGCTGGTAGAGAAGGTCTTTCATTCTCATTTGTATATGGTAGAGATATGAGAAAAATGAAAGATATAGAAAGATATACTAAATCTAAATTAGAAAAACATCCAATACCTACAGTAGGAGATGTTGAAGAAAAGAAAGTTGGAGCTTACTTTGAAGAAGTTAAAAGAGTAGTAGAAGAAGGTAAACTTGCAAAACAAATACAATGGCTAGAAAACTTCTGTGAAAATGAAGAAACAGAATATTCTATAGTAGATATAGCTGCAGCACTTTTAAAATTATCTATGGGTGAAGAAGAAAAAGAAGAAATAATAGAAGAAAAACCAAAGAAAAATAGAAGAAGAGATGAATCTTCTGGAAAAGATGGAATGGTTAGATTATTTATAAATGTAGGTAAAAAACAGAGAGTACAGGCTAAAGATATTCTTGGAGCAATAGCAGGAGAAGCTGGAGTACCTGGAAAAACAATAGGAACTATAGATATATATGATAAATTTACTTTTGTTGAAGTACCAAAGAAAAAAGCAAAAGTTATAATTGAAAAAATGAAAAATAAAAAAATCAAAGGTAACAAATTAAATATTGAAAAAGCAAATAAAAAGAAA
This sequence comes from Peptacetobacter sp., assembly GCF_029264495.1. Lineage (GTDB taxonomy): Bacteria > Bacillota > Clostridia > Peptostreptococcales > Peptostreptococcaceae > Peptacetobacter. Next base: position 6,300 of record NZ_JARIBH010000067.1, on the reverse strand, counting down.
AAATAATTAAATATAAATTTTAATAAATATATCGAGATATTAACAATAAAAAGAACACTGTTTTAGATAGTGTTCTTTTTGTATATTAAAGATAGTTTAAATATATAATAAAAAGACTAAATCTTTTGGGATTTAGCCTTTTTTTATTAGTTTTATTGATTATTGTTATTATCAGGTTGAGTTGGTTTATTATTTCCAGCATTATTCTGATTATTGTTATTATCAGGTTGAGCTGGCTTATTGTTATTATCAGGTTGAGCTGGTTTATTATCATTGTTGCTATTATTACCATCACCTGAATTACCATCATTATTTCCAGAAGGTTTATTTTCTGATTCATGATTATATTCTTTTTTTGATTCGATAGGTGCAGTTGAAACTCTATCTGTAGATGTTCCATCTATGAATGCAGCATTTACACCATATGATGAAGCACCACCATCTCTTAAATTTATTTTTGTAAAGTAAATTTTATCTGGTTTTTCAAAATCCTTTACTTTTAAATTTTTATGAATTTTAGACATTATTTTTTGCCATAATATAGCTGAAGATGAACTACCACCACCGATATTTCTTGTTTTTACTATTTTTCCATCAGGAGTTCTTACACCAGCGTCATCGGCAATATAAGTTGCAGCAACATAATAAGGTGTATAACCAACAAACCAAGCTTCTTTAGAACTATTTGTAGTACCAGTTTTACCAGCAGTAGGCATCTTATTAGGAAGTGCAGCTTTACCAGCAGTACCTTCTGTTATAACAGCTTTTAGCATATCAGTCATGACATATGCAACCTGAGGATCGACAACTCTTTTCTTTTCAGGGTTACTTTGTACAATAGATTGATCGTCAAATGATTTAATACTTGTAAATATTGTAGGTTCTATATACTGTCCACCATTAGCTAAAGCACCATATGCTGTAGTTAATTGTAAAGGTGATATACCATAAGTAAGACCACCAAGTGTAAGGGCAGGGAAACGTCTATCAGTATTATTAGAATCTGAAGTTGCCTTATTATCTGCAAGTGATGTTATACCAAAGTTTTTAAGGTAATCAATCATAATATCAACAGATTCATCGTAAGAATTACCTAGAAGCTCTGCAACTTTTACAGCAACAGTATTAGATGACTTAGCAAGTCCCAATCTTAAACTCATAGAACCACTACCATTAGTAGTTGTTTTAGGGTTCCATTTTCTATTTTCTTCAAATCTATATCCACCTCTAGCATCACTAAATGCAGTTGCCTGAGTTATAGACAACGTATCTATTGCAGGAGTATATATTGCAAGAGGTTTTATGGTAGAACCAGGCTGTCTAGGAGTAGTAGCTCTATTTAAAGTTTTTCTACCAGAAATATTTCTACCACCAACAAGACCTTTTATTTGTCCAGTTTTATAATCTATAATAACTGTTGCAGATTGAGGTTGATAAACTCCATCTGGTCCTAAAATATTTCCAGGGAAATTACTTGAATTATTATACTCTGATTCTATAGCTTCCTGTATTTTTGGATCAATAGTAGTATTTATTATAAGACCACCATTGTAATACATATTCTCAGATTCTTCTCTAGTATTACCTTGTTCCATAAGTGAAGAAATAACTTCACTTTCAACTAAATCTTCAACAGAATTAGACACTTTTTTAGATTCTTCTGGTAATTTTATAACTATTTTTTCTGATAAAGCTTCAGTATATTCTTTTTGAGTAATATATCCTAATTCTTTCATTTTTCCAAGAACAGTTTCTTGTCTTTCTTTAGCTTTAGGATTATTTACAGCTTTTCTTATTACAATAGCTCCACTTTTTGCTTGCTTATAAACACCTTCATTTATAAGACCCCAATTATAAAGTTTATCTATCATTTTTAACTCAGTTTCAGAAGGATCATCAAAACTATCATCTTTTGTATTTACAAAAGTAAGAATACGATGATCTAAGTCTTCTTTTGACTCAGTACCATCTAATTTATCACTTTTATAAGCTGAATATGCAGCTGGATTTTTTGTTGACCCAGCTAAAAGAGCAGATTCTGCTAAAGTAAGATCTTTTGCAGATTTATCAAAATATCCCCTCGCACCAGCTTCAGCACCAGAAAGACCTTTACCTACAAAGAAGTTATTTAAATATAGCTCAAGAATCTGTTCCTTAGTAAGTTTTTTTTCTAGCTCTGTAGAATAATAAAGATCTCTAATTTTACGATCTATAGTTTGTTCTGTACTTGTTAAAAGCATTTTAGATACCTGCATAGTAATTGTAGAACCACCCTGTCTTTTTCCTAAAAGTGTCATAACACCAGAACGAACTAAACCTTTAAAATCAAATCCATGGTGTTCATAAAAACGCTCATCTTCTATAGATACAATAGCTTTTTTTAGGTAAGGTGACATTTTTGACAATGGTACAGGTGTCTTTTTACCTATACTAGGGGCAGTAGACATCTTTTCACCATTAGAGTATAAAAGAGTAGTTGTTACATAAGTTCTTTTGTTTAAATCTGCAAGTGTCACAGGTTTAACATCTCTAAGAGAAGAGAAAATTACTGCTAAAATAATTGAGAAAGAAATAATTATACCCGCAAAAAATACTGAAAATGCTATTTTAGTTTTTGAAAATTTTCTTTTTTTTCTGCGAGATGGAACTCTTCTTTTTCTTTTTACATTAGAAGTTTTTACAGTACTAGACCCTCTACTACTTTTGGAAGAAGAGCTACTACCACTACTTCTAGTATAAGAAGACTTTCTAACTGTAGATTTAGATTGAGAATTAGAAGAACTAACTCTTTTCTTTCTTATCTTATTATCATTATTATTATCGTTTTTCATAAGTAGTTTACCTCCTTACTCTAGGATAATATTATAACATAAATATAAAATGATTGGTATTATAAGAGAAAAACAAATAAAGTAACTGTAAGTCTTGAAATAAAGCCAAAAAAAATATATTATAATGTAAGTTAGGAATTATTTAATACAATATATATGTATTTTGAAAATATGAAATTGATATAAAGAATTATTTGAGGAGGAAAAAATGTTAGTAGTAGAAAATGTTAGTCATGGCTTTGGTGCTAGGGTAATACTTGAGAATGTATCATTTAGAATAAGAAAAGGGGAGCATATAGCACTAGTAGGAGCTAATGGAGAAGGTAAATCAAGTTTTTTAAATATAATAACTAAAAAATTAATGCCTGATGCTGGAAATATAAAATGGTCTTCAAGAGTAACGGTTGGATATTTAGACCAGCATACTGTATTAGGCCAAGGAAAAACAATAAGAGAAGTTCTTAGAGAAGCTTTCAAACCAATGTTTGATTTAGAGCAAGAAATGTTACAGATGTATGAAAAAATGGGAGAGGCATCTGATGAAGAAATGTCAGCTCTTATGGAAGATACAGCTGAAATACAGACAATACTTGAACATAGTGGATTTTACACAATAGACGCCAAAATACAAGAAGTTGCAAATGGATTAGGACTAGGAGAAATAGGACTTGATAGAGATGTAACTGATTTAAGTGGAGGTCAAAGAACAAAAGTACTTTTAACTAAATTACTTCTTGAAAATCCAACAATTCTAATACTAGACGAGCCGACAAACTACCTTGATGAAGAACATATAATTTGGCTTACTAGATACTTACAAGAATATGAAAATGCATTTGTTTTAGTTTCTCATGATATAAACTTTATAAATGACACTTGTAATGTAGTTTATCATCTTGAAAATGGAGAATTGAATAGATATAAAGGTAATTATGATGAATTTGAAAGATTAAATGAAATTAAGAAGAGACAAGAAGAACAAGCATATGAAAAACAAGTAAAAGAAAGAGAAAAATTAGAAGATTTTATAGCTAGAAATAAAGCTAGAGTTGCTACAAGAGGTATGGCAAACTCAAGACAAAAACAATTAGATAAGATGGAAATACTTGAAAGACCAAAAGAGAAAATAAAACCTACATTTGCATTTAAAAATGCTAGAGTATCAGGAAAAATTGTTTTTGAAACAAAAGATCTTGTTTTAGGTTATGGAGAACCTCTTACAAAACCTCTTAATTTCCAATTAGAAAGAGGAAAAAAAATAGCTCTAAAAGGTATGAATGGTATAGGTAAATCAACACTATTAAAAACTCTTTTAGGAATGATAAAACCTTATGATGGAGAAGTTAAATTAGGGGATTATTTAGAAGTAGGTTATTTTGAACAAGAAAGCTCAAGTGAAAATAATAATACTGCAATGGAAGAAATATGGCAAGAATATCCTGGACTAACAAATTATGAAGTAAGACAATCTCTTGCAAAATGTGGATTAACTAATGAACATATAACAAGTTTAGTTAGAGTTCTTAGTGGAGGAGAAGCTGCAAAAGTTAGATTATGTAAAATCATGTTAAAAGAAATAAACTTCCTTGTACTGGACGAACCTACAAATCATTTAGATGTAGATGCAAAAGATGAACTTAAAAAAGCGATTAAAGAATTTAAAGGAACAGTTTTACTAGTATCACATGAACCAGAATTTTATATGGACTTTGTAGATGATGTATGGAATATTGAAGATTTTACAACTAAAATAGTATAATTAAATTAGTCAGATAATACAATAACAAATAAAATTAAGATATAAAATTAAAGGTACTCAATATACTTAGTTGTATAAAGAGTACCTTTTAAAATTTAATTAATACAAAATTATAAATTGATTCGTGATTAATTTTAATTCCTCCAATAATTATACTGGCTTATTTTTTCAAGGTCTAATATTAAAGCAAAAACTAGCTAATAGCTAGAAATGAATTGCCTAACCTCTTATTTTTAGTTTCCTTTATTTCAGTACTTTTCATTTCTAACCTTTTAATTTATTCTTATGCTCTTCATTCAGATTGGATAAAGTTCGATGCAGTCCAGTATTTGGCTTGGTCAAATCAGGTTTCATATCCTGTTGAACAAGAGCGACCGTATCTAATGTACTCTCAATCTCAGCAACCATCTCTTTAATTCGCATAGCCTTGGCAGACGTATCTACTGTCCTTTTTTCCTTATTTCCGATCATTTCTTCAGGTTTTGGGTTATCTGAAAACAATAAATAGTCTGCTGGTCCTTTTCTTACGCGCTTTTCTAACTCACCGACTAACTCTTGGTCCCATGTCTCTTTTTTCCAGCCCTCTCTACTTTGTAAGCTCTTAGGGATCTGTGTACTTCTAAAATAATAACTCGCTGGTCGTGTCTCTTTTATTTTTTTCTTACTCAATTTTTCTTCACTCAATCGATTTCTTCTTTTCTCTTCTTTATTTAGGCGGTCTAGAGGAGTTTCAATCTCTTGACTCTTTTCCTCTGAATGTTCTCGCTCTCTTTTCTTATAGAAACTCGGCCCATCATAGTTCATCTGTAAACTCCCCTTTCCATTTTTATTCTTTAAAATTCAAATGCTGAACCAGTTTCCAACTCTTCATCGAGTACTAAGATACCTGCTTGTTTTTCTTCTGGAACATCGATATTTAATTCTCTAGCAGAACTAATCATTCCTACACTCTTTGTTCCTCTAAGTTCTCCAGGCCATATAACCATTCCATCTGGCATCGTTGCACCCGGTTTGGCAACCACAACTTTTTGTCCTTTGGCAATATTTGCTGCTCCACAGACAATTTGTAATACTTCTCCATTATCAATCTCTGTTTGCGTAATAGATAGATGATCTGAATCTTCCATTGGCTCACACTCTTGAACATATCCAACAACAAACTTAGGTGAAGGATCTGCAACAAGCTCATCTTCAAAACCTGCTTCTGCTAATGCTTTGTTTAAAGAGTTTACCTCTTCTTCTGATAAGATTACTGGTCCACTTTCATCTAGTTTTAACCATTTTGAGGCGTTAAAAAAGTTGAAGCCTACTGCTTCACCAGTTTTTTTATTTGCCAGACGAGTAATATCACCTTTTCTTTCAAATGATTGTTCTTCTACTGTTGTATTTTTTAATTGAATGACTAATAAATCTTCAAATGCTTGATTATTATAACTTGTGACTAACATCTTATACCCTCTTTTTTAGTTTAATTTTTTGGTCGTACTGTTTCTAATGTGCTTTGATCAAATGTTAAGATTATTTGCTTTATCATTTCTAAAGCTGCGTCATAATCATCAATACGGAACATTGTTTGATGTGTGTGAATATAGCGCGCGCACATCCCTATGACAGCACTAGGTATCCCTTCATTTAACTGATGAGCTGCACCTGCGTCTGTTCCACCTTTAGAGACAAAGTACTGGTAAGGAATACCATGCGTTTCTGCTG
>NZ_JARIBH010000086.1 GCF_029264495.1 Peptacetobacter sp. | reverse complement strand
AATAGCAATAAATTCCCCTTTATTCACCGTTAAATTTATTCCTTTCAATACATCTATACTATGATCAGATGTATTATAAGTCTTTTTTAAATTTTTAATTTCTAAGATCTTCATAATAACCTCCTATTTATTTAAATATACATTTTTATGAATTCATTATTAAGTAAAACTATCTAAAAAATATATTCTCATTATACTTATTGCAGACTTATTCATATACTACATCAATAGTTATATTTATATTATCTACATTTTTTCATCAACCAATAAAAATCATTTAAATAATAGTAATATATTTTATTGATAATATAATAACATATTTTATTGTAAAAAAATATAAAAATTTTTTAACTTAGTTTCATATGATTAAAAATAAAAAAATCATCTCGGAAATTCCGAGATGATTTATATTATAAATCTAATTCATTATTTATAGACTTGTTTATCTCACGATCTTTTATTAAAATTTTTTAATTAATATATCACTTATTTAATCATCTATAAATTTTTTTATAATAATCTATTTACTTCACAATTAATTTTAAGTGTAAAACTCAAAACTAAAAAGGAGAATTGCTTTATTTTATTATGCTTCTTCTTTCATTATCATAAGTAACTGTTTATCTACTACCATATCTCCGTTAGATACTTTAATAGATTTTATTATTCCATCAGTTTTTGCAACTATATTTGTTTCCATTTTCATAGCTTCAATTACTATTAGAGGTTGATTTTTAGTTACTTTTTCTCCCTCTTCAACTAAAAGTTTAACTACTTTACCAGGTATACTTGCACCTATCTGAAGTGGATCTCCCATATCGGCTTTTTCAACATGATTTATAGCACCTGAGAAATTGTTGTCTTTTATTTCTACTGATCTCATCATACCATTTAATTCAAAATCAACTGTTCTATATCCATCATCTTTTACATCGCCAATATCTGTAAGTCTTATTGTTAATATTTTTCCTTCCTCTATTTCAACTTCACATTCTTCATTTTTATTAAGTCCATAGAAGAATACATCACTTTCTAATTTTGATATTTCATTGTATTCTTGTATATGTTCTAAATATTCTTCATATACTTTTGGATATAGTGCATAGCTTATTGCCTGTAAATCAGTTACTTCTTTTAATTTGAATTTTTCTTTTAAATGTTCTTTTATAGCTTCAAAATCTTCATTAGGAAGTAATGATCCTGGTCTTTCAGTTATAGCTTCTTCACCTTTTAATACTACTTCTGATAATTCTTTTGGTATTCCACCTTCTGGCTGTCCAATCATTCCTTTGCAGTAATCTACAACAGAATCTGGGAATGCAAGATGTTTTCCTTCTTCATATATATTTTCTTTAGTTAAATTATTTTTAGACATAAATATAGCTAAGTCCCCAACAACTTTTGAAGATGGAGTAACTTTTATTATATCACCAACTATTTCATTGGCAACTTTATAGTTTTCTTTTACTTCATCAAATCTTCCTACTAAGCCTAAACTATCTGCTTGTGGTTTTAAGTTAGTATACTGTCCTCCAGGGATTTCAAAATTGTATATTTCAGCACAAGAGTTTGTAAGATCTGATTCGAATCTACTATATACTTTTCTTAAGTCTTTATAGTATCTTCCTAATTGATCATATCCATATAAATCTATTTCTGTATCTCTCTCTGTATGTTTTAAAGCTTCAACTATGGCATTTAGTGATGGTTGACTTGTAAGACCTGCCATTGATTCAAGTGCACAGTCTATTATATCAACACCGGCTTCTGCTGCCATTAAAGATAATGCAACTCCATTTCCACTAGTATCATGTGTATGTATATGTATTGGTGCTTTTACTTCTTTTTTAAGTTCTTTTACAAGAGTGTATGCAGCATATGGTTTTAATAAACCTGACATATCTTTTATCGCTATTATATCAGAACCTAATGATTCTAGCTCTTTAGCCATTTTTATATAATATTCTAGATTATATTTTGATTTACTCTTATCTAAAATATCTCCTGTATAACACATTGTACCTTCAACTATTTTTCCAGTTTCTAAAGCTGTTGTTATAGATGGTTTCATATTTTCTACCCAGTTTAAAGAATCGAAAATTCTAAATACATCTATACCCTCTCTTGCAGATGCTTTTATAAACTCTTCTATTACATTGTCTGGATAATTTTTATATCCAACAGCATTAGATGCTCTAAGTAACATTTGGAAGTTTATATCTGGTATAGCTTTTCTTAACTTTTGAAGTCTTTTCCATGGAGATTCCTTTAAAAATCTATATGCAACATCATAAGTTGCTCCTCCCCACATTTCAAGAGAGAATAAATCTTTTTGATATTTTTCTGTTGCCTCTGCTACATTTAAAAAGTCATTTGTTCTGAATCTAGTAGCAAGTAATGATTGATGGGCATCTCTCATTGTTGTATCTGTAAGTAATACTTTTTTATCTTTACTGATTTCTTCTATATATGCTTTTTTACCTAATCTTTCAAATTTTGTTCTACTTCCCTCTATTATTGGAATTTCTCTATTTAGATTTGGTTCATGTAATGCATCAAATCTAGGTTTTTCTGCACATTTATTTTCATTTACTATTACATTACCTATGTATTGTAATAATTTTGTTCCTCTATCTTTACTTTCCTTTATATCAAATAATTCTGGATTTTCATCTATAAATTTAGTAGAACATAGACCCTTTTCAAATTTAGGGTTATTAAGTACATTTACCAAGAATCCTACATTAGTTTTTACCCCTCTAACTCTCATCTCTTTTATAGATCTTAAAGTTTTGTTTATAGCTCCTTTAAATGTTCTATCATAAGAAATAGTTTTAACAAGTAAACTATCATAGTATGGACTTATATTTGCACCAGTAAATCCATTTCCACCATCAAGTCTTATACCAAAACCTGAACCTGTTCTATATACCTGTATTTTTCCTGTATCAGGCATAAAATTATTTTTAGGATCTTCTGTTGTAACACGACATTGTATAGAATATCCTCTTACTTGTACATCATCTTGAGATTTTATATCTATTTCAGGGCTGTTTAGTGAATAACCTTCTGCAACTAATATCTGACTTTGAACTATATCTATTCCTGTTATCATTTCTGATACAGTGTGTTCAACCTGTATTCTAGTATTCATTTCTATAAAATAATGATTTCCATGTTTATCAACTAAAAATTCAAGAGTTCCTGCACTTGAATATCCAACGTGTTTTGCAAGTTTCACTGCATCATCACATATTTCTTGTCTTGTTTTATCGCTTAATGAAAATGCTGGAGCATATTCTATTATTTTTTGATGTCTTCTTTGTACAGAGCAATCTCTTTCATAAAGATGTACTAAATTTCCATATTTATCTCCTAATATTTGAACTTCTATATGTTTAGGATCTTCAATATATTTTTCTATAAATATTATATCTTCTCCAAATGCTTTTCTTGATTCACTGCAAGCTGTTTCATATTCTAATTCTAAGTCTTCTTCACGGTGGACTATTCTCATTCCTCTTCCTCCACCACCATTAGAAGCTTTTATCATTACTGGATATCCTATTTTTGCTGCAACTTCTTTAGCTTCTTGAGTTGATTTTATTGCTTTTTCAACACCAGGTATAGTTTGGACATTTACTTCATGTGCTATTTTTTTAGAATTTATTTTATCTCCCATAAGGTCCATTATTTCTGAAGATGGCCCTATAAATGTAATTCCATTTTCTTCACATTTTCTAGCAAATTCAGCATTTTCAGCCAAAAATCCATATCCAGGATGTATAGCATCTACTTTTTTTCTTTTAGCTAATGCTATAATCCCATCCATATCAAGATAAGCATCTATTGGTCCTTTACCTTCTCCTATAAGATAAGACTCATCAGCCTTTGTTCTGAATAATCCATATTTATCTTCATTACTATATATTCCTACACTTCTAATTCCCAACTCTGAACATGCTCTAAAAATTCTTATTGCTATTTCTCCTCTATTAGCAACAAGTATCTTAGTAAACTTTTTTTTCATAAGTCTTACCTCCCCATTACATAATAAATTAATATATTTATATGAAATATTAATTTATTCTTTTATTTTTAATTTATATACATTTAAAACTTTATATCTTATAAATAAATTATATTTTCAAAAATAAAGTAAATACTGTTTTTTGTGACGTCTTATTTATTATAACATTATTTTATAGCCTTTTTACTTATTTTTTTAAATTTATTAATAAATTAATATTTTTTTGAATATTTTAAAATAAAAAAAACCTTCTATTGAAAGAAGGCTTTTTTTATAAATAATTTTTATTAATCATTTTAACAATAAAATTTTTATTATTTTATATAATTAGAATATAATACAAATCCGATATTAAATATATTGTCATACAATTAGCTATAATAATAAAATTAAGATAATTTTAATAACTATAATTTTAATAACTATAATTTTATCATTATATTTATTAATGTATTTTATTAATGTATTAATTTTATTTCATATTTATTTTTATATAAATTGTATTAATCTTTATCTTATAATTGTACGTAAAAATCCACAAAAAATAAAAAAGATTACGTGGCTACGTCCTACTCTCCCAGGGGCCTTCGCCCCAAGTACCATCAGCGCTAGAGAGCTTAACTTCTGTGTTCGGAATGGGAACAGGTGTATCCTCTCTGCTATAATAACCACATAATCTTCTTTTCAGAG
>NZ_JARIBH010000019.1 GCF_029264495.1 Peptacetobacter sp. | reverse complement strand
CTTTTTTTAGAATATCGAACTCATCTATATGAATTTATTTTATAATCGAAATTATTATTATAATTTAACTACGTTAGCAGCCTGAGGTCCTTTTGCACCGTCAACTACTTCAAATTCAACTTTCTGTCCTTCTTCTAATGATTTGTATCCTTCTGTCTGTATAGCTGAGAAGTGTACGAATACATCATCTTCACCTTCTACAGATATGAATCCAAATCCTTTTTCATTGTTAAACCATTTTACTACACCAGTTTTCATTAGTAAATCCTCCTAGAACTAAAACACTTTACTTATCATTTGATAAGTATATATCTAATATTAACATATCTATATTTTTATGTCAAATGTTATTTATTTTACCATTTTTTTTATAGTGTAATCGTTTATATTCTTAAATATATTTGATAATTATTCTGTTAAATTTGAATTTAGTATTTGTATATAGTATTATATTATTATTAATAGAAGATATTATTTAGGAGGAATAAAAATGCAAAAAAAAATCGCAGCAATTAATGATCTTTCAGGTGTAGGAAAATGTTCGCTCAGTGTTGCAATACCTATAATTTCATCACTAGGAGTACAATGTTGTCCTCTTCCAACAGCCATTCTTTCATCTCAAACTGGATATCCACATTTTACATTTTTAGATTTCACATCTGAAATGAAAAATTATACTAATACTTGGAAAAAATTAAATCTCTCATTTGATACTATTTACAGTGGATTTTTAGGTTCTATAGAACAAATTGAACTTGTCAAAAACTTTATTTCTGAAAATAAAGAATCCTTTATAGTAGTCGATCCTGTAATGGGTGATGAAGGTCAAATTTATCCTGTATTTTCTGATAAGATAATAAAAGAAATAAAAGATCTTATAAAGCTTTCAGATTTAACTACTCCAAATATAACAGAAGCTTGTCTTCTTACAAATAGACATAAGGATTATCATAATTTAAATAGAGATGATATAGAAGATATAGCTAAACAGATTTCAAATATGGGTCCTTCTAAAGTTGTTATTACAGGTATACATGAAGATAATAACAAAATTATTACAAACTTTGTGTATGATAAAGTTACAGGAGAAAAATCTTTTATTTCTAAAAAATATTTAAAATCATCATATAGTGGAACTGGAGATATTTTTGCATCTATTGTAAGTGCTATGTTAACTGGTGGTTTTGAATTTATATTTTCCGTAAATACTGCTATAGACTTTGTTTCAAAATCTATAGAACATACTTCAAAATTTGATATTAGTAGAAATGATGGAGTTATGTTTGAGTATTTCTTAAAAGATTTAACTGTACTTGGAAATAAAGTTTTTGAAAAAGAATTAAATAATTATTAAATATATTTTTAGTTAGGAGTGATAGATTGTCTATTCTTTCAGGTAAAACAATACTTATACTTACTGCTGGATTTGGTGCTGGTCATGTAAGTGCAGCAAATGCAATTAAAAACTCTATTTTACAAAGCGAAGAAAATGTGAATATCGTTATAAAAAATTTTATTGATGCTAGTGTTCCAAAGTTAAATAAACCTATGGTTAAATTTTATGAAAAAAACACTAAGTATACACCGGAATTATATAACTGTTATTATTATTTAAAAAAATCATTTACTTCTAAATATGATCTCGCTCATAGAGTGTATACGCCAAAACTTTCTAGATTTATAGAAGATTTAAATCCAGACCTTATAATTTCTACATTTCCACTTGCTGCTGCCTGTGTTAATAATTTTAGAAATTCAGATGATGGCTATTTTATTCCTGCTGTAACAGTTATTACAGATGTTGTCGATAGTATGGAATGGATTTTTGAAAACACAGAATTATATTTTGTTCCTTCTATTGAAATAAAAAATAGGTTTATGCAAAGAGGAATTTCTCCTGATAAGGTTGAAGTTGTTGGTGTTCCAATAAGTGATACATTCAGAGTCGAAAAAAAAGATTATAAAAAAGGAAAGTACAGAATAATTATTATGGGTGGTGGAAGAGGATTATTTGATATATCAGAAGACTTTATGAGATGGATTGATGATTTTATTTCCAATGAAGGCTCTTCAATAGAGGCGACTATAGTTACAGGAACAAATGATAAATTATATAATAATCTAACTAAAAAATCTCCTCTAAAAAATATAAAAGTACTTGGATTTGTAAATAATATGGATGAACTTCTAAAATCACATGATTTAATGCTTACAAAACCAGGTGGAGCAACATTATTTGAAGCAATTTATTCAAAAACTCCTCTTTTGGTTAAAATACCTAAATTAGGACAAGAAATAGAAAATGGTAAATTTATTATAGATAAAGGTATTGGTCTTTTATATAGTGATGAGGAAGATTTACAAGCTATACTAAAAAATATCGCATCTGGTAAATTTGATTCTACTATATCTTTTATGAATAACAATATTGAATCGTTTAGGCAAACTATTCAACCAGAAAATATTGCTCTTTATATAGAAAATATTTTAGAAAAATATAGTATATAAAAAATAATCCTCATTTTAAGAGGATTATTTTTTTATAAATTTGATTTTAATATATTTAATTTTAGTATATTTTATATACTTTAAAACTATCTTGTATTTACATCAATTATTTTTTATAAATTCTAGTAGATGTTTTTCTTGTATTTTAAGTATAACTGTTCTATTTCATTCATTTTTCTTTTCATTTCTAACTGTAATCTAGATGCTTCTGCATATTCTTTATTATCTACAGCATTTCTAACTTTTGTAAATAAAGATTCTTTAGTTAATGTATCTTTCATTAAATCATATTTCATATCTGATATAGATTTCCATATAACTTCATCAAGTGCATCCATATTTTCTGGGGTATGTAATTTTTTTAATGCTCTAATTCTAGTTATATTCTGTTCTATAAGTCTTGTTTTTAATTTTTTTTGCCATTTATCTATTGCTCCAACTTTGAAAGATTGTATAATTGCATCTGTAAATACATCTCCCTGTTTTAAGCATTTTAATTTATGAGAGAATTTTTCAATATTTTTCATATTTTCATATACTGTAGCTGGAGGATTTCCAAAACGTCTTCTTCTTTCTTCTTCACTGTAGTATTCAAATATATCATGTTCATCTCTATAAGATCTATCTTTTTCAAGATAGAATCCTTCTTCTCCAGCCTTTTTAGAAAGTTCTTTTTCTAATTCTTTAGTATCAAAACCACTTTCAGCTGCAACTTTTATTCCTTCTAACATAGCTTGATATCCCGCAGCTATAACTAAATATTTATTTGATAATGGATTTGGAGATCTTAATTCAAATCTTAAAGTTTTTGGATTTTTCATATCTCTTATAAGTCCAACTAGAACAGATCTATTTCTTGATGGTTGTTCATATGTATGTCCTAATGATGTAACAACACATATTGGAGCTTCAAACCCTGGTACTAATCTGTTAAATCCGTCTATAGATGACGTAACGAATGGATTTATAACTTCATAGTTATATAACATTCCCATAAGTGCACCGTATCCAGCGATACTTAGATAATCATTTTTCATATCTGTTGGAGCAAATACATTTTTTCTCTTTCCATTTTTTAATAATACGCTAACACCAAAATGAGTATGTCCTCCATTTCCAGCAACTCCATCTATAGGTTTTGCTTTGAATGTAACTTCAAGTCCATGTGCTGTAAATACATCTTCAACAACATCTCTAACTATAAGTTCATTATCTGCTGCTTGTAGAGGATTAGAGAATTTCCAAGAAATTTCTAGCTGTTCCATAGCATGATTTGTTTTACCTTCTATACTTATAGAGCTTGGTATACCACCAACTTCTTTATGTGCCATTTCAGGTTCTATTCCCATTTTTTCAAGTATAATTAAAGATTCCTCTAAACAAGTTCTTATTACACCATGAGTTCTTTTCCAATATTGTTCTTTTAAGCTCTGAGATGTATATAATTTTTCAAGGTCAGCTTTATCTTCTGGAGTATTTACCCAAAATTCAAGTTCTGTCGCTGCTGTTAGACCTATTTCTTCTATTTCAGAAATAGATTCTATACCTAAGTTATTTAAAACCTTTGGATAATTTTTAAATATTTCCATTAAAGTATCTTTAAAATATTTATCAGCTTTTTGAAGAATACCTCTTGAACAAACTTTTTTATTATCATGAATTAAAAATGCAGGAATTTTTAAAGTCCCTACTGGTAATCCTGTTTCTTCGTCTATATATTCCATATTATAATCTACATACCATCTACAATCTCTATCTGGCATAAGATCTACTTTTGCATTATTTAAAGTGGCAATGTTGTATAGCTCAACACTAGAACCATCAGTCTGTACTGCTGATGCTAAAAAATCTTCTATATCATCAAGAAAAATTTTCATAGGTATTTTTTCATCTGTAGCATTTCCCCCAAGGTCAACTCCCATTAAAGATACAAATTTTATATTTGAATTTTCTTCAAGTATTCTTTTAATATCTTCAGTTGTATGTTCATTCTTATCTATTTTGTATAATAGCTCTTTACCCATATTTTGCCCTCTTTTCTTTTTTATTTATATGTACTTTTTTAATATTTAACAAAAAAATATTCGTCTTTTTTATTTTAATATTATATAACATATACAAATTATCTGCAATATTTTTTGATAATTCAACGTTTTCTAATAATACATTTTTTTCAATAAATTTCTCAATTTATTTTATATTTTTTATATTTTCATTTATTAATGTTTTATTAATTTACTCAAATCAATTTTTGTATTATACTAATTATATTAATTTATTATATTATGGAGGTTATGATGGAGTATATCGTATTTGATTTAGAGTTTAATCAAGGATTTAATAGAAAATCCAACAAAACTTTTTCAGATAATTCATGTCCTTTTGAGATTATACAGTTAGGTGCTGTTAAATTGGATAGTAATTTTAATATAATAGCTGCTTTTGACACTTTCGTAAAACCATGTCTTTACACATCTATGCATCCTTATGTATCAAAAATAACAGGTATTAGTATTGAAGATTTAAAAAATGCTCCTAGTTTTAAAGAGGCCTTTAAAAATTTTACAGATTTTTTATCAGATAAAGATTCTATATTTTGTGTTTGGGGAAAAAGTGATTTAAGGGAACTTTATAGAAATATAACATATCATAATTTAGATTCATCTAAAATTCCAAAATCCTATATAGATGTACAGTATTATGCTTCTGATTTTATTAACAATACTACTGCACAATCAATAGGACTTGAAAATGCTATTATAGCTTTAAATTTACAAGATAATATCCCTTACCACAATGCTTTAAATGATGCTTATTATACTGCAAAAGTATTTTCAGCTATTAACCCCAAAAATATTAAACCAAATATTTATTTATACACTAATTTATCAAATAAATCTCCGTATGGTCTAGATCCTTTAGATGATGATATTTTCCAAAAAGAATGTACTTCTTTTGAAAAAAAGTTGAAAAGAAACTTATCTAAAGAAGAAAAAAAAATACTTAGTATGACACAATATATAAAAAAAAATATAAGTAATGATGAAATTTTAAGAAGACATAATTTGAAGAAAAAATTTAAAAAGCATAAAAAAAGAGACAGGTAATAAAACCTATCTCTTTTTTGTTTTATATTATTATTCGTTATATACCGTACATTTATTTGTATTTTAAGTAAATAAATATTTAATATTAATAAATCTATATTTTGTATTAGTAAATATACAATTTTAATTTATTCTATTACAAGTTCTACTGGACAATGGTCTGAACCTAGTACTTCTGTATGTATCTTTGCACTTTTTAATCTATCTTTCATTTTTTCAGATGTACAGAAATAGTCTATACGCCACCCTGCATTATTCTTTCTTGCATTAAATCTATAAGACCACCAAGAATATATTCCCTCAGCATCAGGATAAAAATATCTAAATGTATCTATAAATCCACTATCTAAAAACTCAGTAAATTTATTTCTTTCTTCATCTGTGAATCCTGCATTTTTTCTATTAGTTTTAGGATTTTTTAAATCTATTTCTTTATGTGCAACATTTAAATCCCCACACATAACAACAGGTTTTTTAGAATCTAATTCTTTTAAATAATTTCTAAAATCATCTTCCCATTTCATTCTATATTCTAATCTTTTTAATCCTGTTTGAGAATTTGGAGTATATACTGTTACAAAATAAAAATCTTCAAATTCTAATGTTATAACTCTTCCTTCATGGTCGTGTTCATCTATATTTATTCCATAATTAACTGATAAAGGTTTCTTTTTTGTAAAAATTGCAGTACCTGAATATCCTTTTTTATCTGCATAGTTCCAATAAGATTCATATCCTTCAGGATTTAAATCTATTTGACCTTCTTGTAATTTTGTTTCTTGAAGACAGAATATATCTGCATCTATTTCATTAAAGAAATCCATAAAGCCCTTTGTTACACAAGCTCTAATCCCATTTACATTCCATGATATAAATTTCATACTACTCTCCTTATTTTTCTTTTATTCTCATTTTTTCGGCTATTTCTTCTGGTGGAAACGAACTTACATACATACTTGTACTCAATTCAAATCCTCCATAATTAAATTTTCTTGGAAATATATGTATATGTAAATTAAAATATTTTTTTGTTTCTATTCCAAGTGGATGTGAATGAACACATATATTAAACGGTATAATACCAAACATTTCTTCATAATTTTTAAATATATTTTTAAAAGAATAAGAAAGTTCTTCTATATCGTTTTCATCTAAATCTTCAAATTTCACTCCCTTATCAAATATTATTCTAACTTCTGTTGGATTTTTACTTGCAGATGGTATTAAAGCTAAAAATCTAGTTCCAGAATAAATTATTCTTTTTTTATATTCTCTTTCTTCTGATAAAATATCCTCATATAAATTAGTTTTTTCCCAACCATAGTAATCATGTGCTATCACTAATTCTTTTTGAACTTCTGGTGGTATCATTGATAATGCTATTATTTGTGCATGTGAATGCATCAAAGATGCACCTGAGCTTCTTAAGAAGTTTTTAAATAAATTTACATATTCTATTCCTTTCTCTCTCGATAAATATTTATACCTATTTATATAAAGTTTAAACATTATTTTAAATTCTTCTTCAGTCATATTAAAAAAATTTGCATTATGTCTAAAATTTTCTATTATTACTTCGTGTATTCCATATATTTCTTCTGATTCCATATCGACAATTGGATACTTATTTTTTATCGATTTTGCAATCCATTTATCATTTATACATATTTCTTCAACTGATTCTGATGTTTTTTCCTCATTTCCGCTACAAAATGGACAATCTTCTTTATATTCCTCTTCATTATGATTTTCTTCTGAAATATTTTGTTTAACTTTATCAAGTGGTCTAGCTGCTCTTTCTCTTGCAAATATTATAATATCATTATTTGTAGGATCAACTCTTAACTCTCTTTTCAAGTCGGCTACCTCCTAATATAACATTTTAAAAATAAAATTTGTTATTTTTATTATATCAGATTTTTATAAAACTTTCTCTTATCTTACATAAAATATTATATAAAAACTTTTATTTTCTGAAAATTTCTTATTTTTTGTTAAATATATATCTGTCAATTTTTTTTTAATAAATAGGGTGTCTTTTTAAAACTTATATGTTATTATGGAGTAGGAAAAGCTTTTTATAAAGTTTATATATTTAAAAATATATTAATACTATTAAAATATATAGTTGTATATTTAAATTTAGGGGGTATTTATAAAATGAATAACTATTCAAACAGAGTCTGCGCTATGCAGGAATCACCAATAAGAAAATTAGTTCCTTTTGCAACTGCTGCAAAAGCTGATGGAGTAAAAGTTTACCATCTTAACATTGGACAGCCAGATATAAAAACTCCAAGAGGATTTTTTGATGCTGTTAAAAACTTTGATCATGAAGTATTAGAATATGCTGTATCTCAGGGTATACCTGAACTTATAGATGCTCTTCAAAATTATTATAAAACTTATGATATGCACTTTGATAAAGATGAACTTCTTATAACTAATGGGGGTTCTGAAGCATTATTATTCACTATGATGGCTACTTGTGACCCAGGAGATAAACTTTTAATACCAGAGCCATTCTATACTAACTACAATGGATTTGGTCAATGTGTTAATGTAGGGGTTACTCCAATAACAACAAAAGCTGAAAATGGATTCCACTTACCATCAAAAGAAGAAATTCTTTCTAAAATAGATGATAAAGTAAAAGCTATATTACTTTCTAATCCAGGAAACCCAACTGGTGCTATATACACTAAAGAAGAATTAGAAATGATAGCTGAAATAGCAATAGAAAAAAATCTATGGATAATATCTGATGAAGTTTATAGAGAATTTGTATATGATGGTCTTGAATATACTAGTTTTGGTAACTTAAAACAAGTTGAAGATAGAGTTATAATAATAGATTCTGTTTCTAAAAGATATAGTGCTTGTGGTGCTAGAATAGGATCTATAGCTTCTAAAAATAAAGGTCTTATCGCTCAGATAATGAAACTTTGTCAAGGAAGACTTTGCGTTCCTACATTAGAACAAATCGGTGCTGTTGAACTTTATAAAACTCCAGTATCTTATTTCAAAGAAGTTAATGATGAATATAGAAAAAGAAGAGATGTTCTTTATTCTGAATTAATGAAAGTTGATGGTGTAATATGCGAAAAACCAACAGGTGCTTTCTATATAGTTGCTAAACTTCCTGTTGATAATGCAGAAGACTTTGTAAAATGGATGCTTACTGAATTTAGAGTTGATGGAGAAACAGTAATGGCTACTCCTGCAGAAGGATTCTATGCTACTCCAGGACTTGGAAAAGATGAAATAAGACTTGCTTATATATTAAAAGAAGAAGACCTTAGAAAAGCTGCAAAACTTCTTAAAGAAGGTATAGAAGCATACGTTAA
Organism: Peptacetobacter sp.; assembly: GCF_029264495.1. Taxonomy (GTDB): domain Bacteria; phylum Bacillota; class Clostridia; order Peptostreptococcales; family Peptostreptococcaceae; genus Peptacetobacter. The sequence continues at coordinate 134,177 of NZ_JARIBH010000019.1, read as the reverse complement.
GCTTAATAAATAATTTTATTTTAAATATATTTAAGAAGGATAATTTATTATCCTTCTTTTTTATTTTGCATATTTAGATTTATAGATTATGTTAAGATTACTTAATAATTACTTATACTTACTTGTTAACTTACTTTCATTATGATATCATATTTTAAGTATAAGATTATAAAATTTTATATAATTTATTAGAATATAAAAATTATTTTAGGAGGTAACATTTTGATAGAAATACTTAAAGCCGTATTACTTGGTATTGTTCAAGGTATAACTGAATGGCTACCTGTAAGTAGTACTGGGCATATGATTCTTGTTGATGAATTTATAAAACTTAATTTTTCACCAACATTTATAAGTACTTTTCTTGTTGTAATTCAATTTGGTTCAATACTTGCAGTTTTACTTATATTCTTCAAAAAATTAAATCCTTTTGATTCAAGTAAAAGTACAGTTGAAAAGAAAGAAACTATTAGTCTTTGGACAAAAGTAATAGTAGCTGTTATACCATCTGGTATAATTGGTGTTTTATTTGAAGATGATATAGACCGTCTATTCTTCAATTCTACTACAGTAGCACTTGCACTTATTGTGTATGGTGTTATTATGATAGTTATTGAAAATAGAGATAAAAAACCTAAAGCTTCTGATTTTTCTCAAGTATCTTATAAGCTTGCACTTGGAATAGGTCTTTTCCAATGTTTAGCACTTATTCCAGGAACTTCTAGATCAGGTTCTACAATCATAGGTGCTACACTTTTAGGTGCTTCTAGATATGTAGCTGCAGAATTTTCATTCTTCTTAGCAATACCTACTATGTTAGGTGCTAGTTTATTAAAATTAGTAAAAACTGGATTTGCATTCTCTGGTTTTGAATGGTTGATATTAGGTGTTGGTTCTGTAGTAGCATTTGTAGTTTCTGTTATAGTTATAAAATTCTTTATGGACTATATTAAAAAACACGATTTCAAGGTATTTGGATATTATAGAATTGTTCTTGGTATAATCGTACTTTTATACTTTGGACTTCTTAAATAAATCGATCTGAAAAATATAAAACAGTTCTTAATGTATGTATAAAAAAGGGATTTGTAGTTAACAAATCCCTTTTTCTATTATATATTTATAATTTTTTCACTCTCAACAGCATCATTTATAATTTTTATTATATCACTAGTATCTTCACTAAAAGTTGTTACAAAACTTACATAATCTGTTGCTCTATTCACAGCATGATATACTTTATTTATATCTCCAGCAAAATCATTTACTTGATAATCTTGAGTAGTATCAGCTATTTTTTGATTATAAAGCATTTCTAATTCACATATTATTACAGCTTTAAATTCAAGATTTTTTACTGTATATATATTTGATAATGTAACACCATTTTTTCTACTTAAGCTAGTTAGATTTTCATCTGACATTATAACCTCTATACCAGCTTCATCTAATGCTTTTTTTATCATATATTGGAAATATATAGTCTTTCCATTTTTGAGTCTTTTTTTATTAAAAGGATATATAACTGCTATATCAGAATAATCAAGTCCTTTTTTATCTACAAAGTATTCAATTTCCCATATAACAGAACTAATCTGGTCATCTAAATCACTTACTTTTATTAAAGCTACCTGATTTTTACCATAATCAATAACTGATTCTGATTTTAAGAATATATCTTTTTTAACATCTTTTCTTATACTTTTATAATATTTATCTGCATTTTCTCCTAATTTATTAGAAAAATCTACAAGACTTCCTATTTGTCTATAATTATTTTTTAATTCTATAATTCTATCTATATGGATATTTTCAAATTTACTTTTAAAAATATTCATATTATTTGTAAGGTTCATAGCTTTGCAGTTAAATATATTAAATATATGTTTAGTTTTATATAAGAAGCTTTCTAAGAATTTTATTTGTTCTTCATTAAAGTTTTCTGCTTCATCTATAAATATTCCTTTAAACATTCTTTTATTTTTTATTACATTTTTTGCTTGTTTTATTAAATTTTCAAAAGTTTTTTCATAATCTTTTTTAAGCATACTATAATCAAACACTAAATTATATATTCTTGCAAGTTTAAATACAAAAGAACTAAATGTATGTATTTCTAGATTTGCAACATCACCATATAACAGTTCTAACTTCTCTCTTAAATCGCTGCTAGACTGTTTATTTTCTGTTATAATCAAGAATTTATGATGAGGATATATCTTTGATAATTTGATAGCTCTACTAAGCATTAGAGATGTTTTTCCAGTTCCTGATGCACCATTGTATAGTGTAGTTCCATATTTTATAGAATCGACTTCAACAATCTGTCTATTTTCCATAATAGTTGCTGTATATTCATAATCATTATTGAAGAAAGATATTTTTTTAAAATCTTTATTTAAGTGTAATCTACTATCTAATATATAATATTCTGAACATACATCAAATAAGAATAAATTTAATACTATTTCTTCATTTTCTTTTTTCATATAATCTTCTATATGTTTTTTACCATTTAAAATTGATTTACTTTTTTTCTTGTCTATTATATTATTTTTAGCAAATTCTCCAAATCCATATTCTCCATCTAAGTTTACATATGGCATTACAAATATATAATCAAACGATATTTGTGGATGATTTTGCTGCATTTTTATTTTTAGTAAATCATATTCTTCCTTCATTATCTCCAAAAGTTCTTCATCTAGTATAGAGAATAATTCATCAGTTGTATTCATAAACTTAAGAAATAGCACTTTGTTATCTTTTATATATAACATATCAGTATTTACACCTTTGAAAGGTATTACTTTAGGAATTACTTTTCCACCTTTTTTTATTTTATTATAAAATAACTTTTCTATTTCCTTAAGTTTCAGGGCTTCTAATTGCGAATTTATATTTTCGTAATAGTTCATTTATTTTCCCCCCTCGTCTTTTCTATTTATATATTTAAACATTAACATCTCTATTCCCTTTTAGTATCTATATTTATTTTTTATACATTAAAAGCTATCTCATATGAGATAGCTTTTATTTCTATTATTTTGCATATTCTATTGCTCTAGTTTCTCTTATTATGCTTACTTTTATTTGGCCTGGATATTCAAGTCCTTCTTCTATTTTCTTAGTCATATCTCTAGCTAATAAATGTATTTCTTCATCACTAACATCTTCTGGTTTTACCATTATTCTTATTTCTCTACCAGCTTGTATAGCATATGATTTTTCTACACCTTCATAAGAATTGGCTATCTCTTCTAGTTTTTCAAGTCTTTTTATGTATGCTTCTAGAGTTTCACGTCTAGCACCTGGTCTAGCAGCTGATATAGCATCTGCGGCAGTTACTAAAACAGCTTCTATTGTCTGAGGTTCATAATCACCGTGATGAGTTGACATAGCATGTATTACTTCTTTAGATTCTTTGTATCTTCTTAGTAAATCCATTCCTATTTCAACATGAGTTCCTTCCATTTCATGGTCAACAGATTTACCTATATCATGAAGAAGACCTGCTCTTTTAGCTAATTTGACATCTGCACCTAATTCAGCTGCCATTATTCCAGCTATATGAGCAACTTCTATAGAATGTTTAAGAACATTTTGTCCATAACTTGTTCTATAATTTAATCTACCAAGAAGTCTTATTAATTCTGGATGAAGAGCATGTACACCTGTTTCAAATGCAGCTTGTTCTCCGTATTCTTTAATTATATTATCAACTTCTTTTCTAGCTTTTTCTACCATTTCTTCTATTCTTGCAGGATGTATTCTTCCATCTGCTATAAGTTTTTCAAGAGCTATTCTTGCAACTTCTCTTCTTATAGGATCAAATCCAGAAAGTATAACTGCTTCAGGAGTATCATCTATTATTAAATCTATTCCTGTTAAAGTTTCAAGTGTTCTTATGTTTCTACCTTCTCTACCTATTATTCTTCCTTTCATTTCATCATTAGGAAGATTTACAACTGTAACAGTTGTTTCTGCAACGTGATCTGCTGCACATTTTTGGATAGCATATCCTATTATTTCTCTTGCTTTCTTTTCAGCTTCGTCTTTTGCTTGAGATTCTACTTCTTTAATCATTATAGACATCTCACGTCTTACATCTCTTTCTGCATTTGTAAGGATTATTTCTTTTGCTTTATCAGAACTTATTCCTGATATACTTTCAAGTTTTTCAAGTTGTTTATGTTTTATAAATTCAACTTCTTCCTCTTTTTTGTCTAATGCCTTTACTTTATCTCTAAGGCTTGATTCCTTAGATTCTAATTCAGATGTTTTTCTATCAAGGTTTTCTTCTTTTTGTAAAACCCTTCTTTCGTATTTTTGTACTTCATTTCTTCTTTCTCTGTTTTCTTTTTCCGCTTCAGTACGCAATTTATGAATTTCTTCTTTAGCTTCTAATAGTTTTTCTTTTCTTACTGTTTCAGAATCATGGTTTGCTTTATCTATAATTTCTTTAGCTCTAGTTTCTGCTTGCCCAACTTTAGCTTCAGATATATTTCTTCTAACAAAATAACCTACTATTATACCTACTATTGCGCAACCTATTGTTACTAATATCGTATCTATGACATCCACCTCCTTTATAATGTTTAAAACTATTTCACAATAGTTTCAAGGATTTCTCCATTCTTTTGCCAATTTCTCCACATTCATATTAATATTATATTTTACTATCTTTAATTTTATTTAATTATTAAAGAATTTATTTTGGATATAGTTAAGTTTGGATAAAATACCCTTATTTAATTTTATAATGTTTTCATACCCATGTCAAGATTGTGCCTTTATAATAAAGATATTATATTTACAATTTTTTTATATATTTTTAAAATTGTCTTTTATATTATTTTTATTGATGTTTTACACACAAAAAGAGGCTCTTTTAAAGCCTCTTTTTTTATCTATTTTGTTGTTTCTTTTGCTTCTTCTTTTTTAGCATTTTCTTTTTTATCATCTGTTTTTTCTTCTTCTGGAGAAGATCCATCTAAATGATAATAATGTCTAACTTTTGCATCTATTTCATTAGTTAAGTCCATATTATCCTCAAGGAATTTTTTAACATTTTCTCTACCTTGTCCTAGTTTCACATCTTGATAATTGTACCAAGAACCAGATTTTTTAACTACATCTATTTCAACAGCTGTATCTAATAAATCACCTATTTTAGAAATTCCTTGACCATACATTATATCAAATTCCGCTTGTTTAAATGGTGGAGCTACTTTATTTTTTACAACCTTAACTCTAGTTCTACTACCTAAAACTTTATCTCCTTGTTTTATAGTGTCTATTTTTCTAACATCTAATCTAACTGATGAATAGAATTTAAGTGCTCTACCACCAGTAGTTGTTTCTGGATTACCAAACATTATACCAACTTTTTCTCTTAACTGGTTTATAAATATAGCTACACAATTTGATTTTTTTATAGAACCTGTTAATTTTCTCAACGCCTGTGACATAAGTCTTGCCTGAAGACCAACATGAGAATCCCCCATATCTCCTTCTATTTCTGCTTTAGGTACTAATGCTGCAACTGAATCGACAACTATTATATCTATAGCTCCACTTCTTATAAGTGCCTCTGCTATCTCTAGAGCCTGTTCACCTGTATCTGGTTGAGATATTATAAGATTTTCCACATCAACACCTAGTGCTTTTGCATATACTGGATCTAGTGCATGTTCTGCATCTATGAAAGCCGCTATTCCACCAGTTTTTTGTGCTTCTGCAACACAGTGTAATGCTACTGTAGTTTTACCAGAAGATTCAGGACCATATATTTCAACTATTCTTCCTTTTGGAAGACCTCCTATACCTACAGCTATATCTAATCCTATAGAACCTGTTGAAATTGTATCTATTTCTAGAGAAGTTGCTTCTCCTAATCTCATTACTGAACCTTTACCAAAGTCTTTTTCTATTTTACCAAGAGCTTCATTAAGGGCTTTTAATTTTTCTTGATCTACACTCATTATATTTCTCCTTTCAGTTTATATATCAAACATTTGTTCTCTTTTATATATATTTATTATATCGTATAAAAAGATACTCGTCAACAAATATACTTATCAATATTTTACTTTATTAATATAATAAAGTAAAAATATTTTCATATTATTTATTTCCATTTTTTTAATATTATAAACATATTATAAAATTTTTTTTGCTAATTGCAGAATTTATTAATTCTTAATTAGAATATATATAAATAATAATTCATTGATTAAACTATAATAGTCTTTGTATAAAAAAGGTATAAAACACAAAGTTCGTATCTTATACCTTTTATTTTTATTATTTATTTTGAATTCATAAATACGTGTCTATTTCCGTAAAGATATTCCCATCCTGAATATAAAGTAAGAAGTACTGATATTATAAGTAATGCATTTCCTACTTTTAATACTGTTAAATTTCCTAAATGTCTACCAAATAGTAGTAATACTATTGATATCATTTGAGTTGCAGTTTTCCATTTACCGCTTTTTCCAGCTGCTATAACAGTCCCATCCGCAGCTGCTATTGCTCTAAGAATACTTACTGCAAGTTCTCTTGATACTATTATAATTACCATCCATCCTGATGCTAAATCATTTTCTATCATGCATATTAAAGTTGATATTACTAATAATTTATCTGCAAGAGGGTCCATAAATTTACCAAAGTCTGTTACTAAATTATATTTTCTAGCAATTTTTCCATCTAAAAAATCTGTTATTGATGCTACTATAAATATTATACAAGCTGTTAAGAATTTTCCTGGTACGTCCATCATCATTACAATTACAAGAATAGGTATTAATAATACTCTAAATAAAGTCAATTTATTTGGCAAGTTCATCTACAACATCTCCTATCAAATCATATTCCATAGCTTCTGTTATATAAACATTTACAAAACTACCAATTTCTAGTTCTCTATCAGAATTTACATAAACTACGCTATCTATATCTTCTGCATCTCCCTCTGTTCTTCCAACAAAAATTCCTTCTTCAGCATTTTCTTCTATTAAAACTTCTAAAACTTTTCCTTCTCTTTCTTTGTTTATTTGTTCAGAAATTTCTTGTTGAACCAACATGACTCTTTCTCTTCTTTCTTCTTTTATTTCTTCGTCCATGTGTCCATCCATTCTATCTGCTGGAGTATTTTCTTCTCTTGAATATGCAAAAGCTCCTAATCTATCAAATTTTATTTCTTTCATAAAGTCTATTAATTCTTCTAAATCTTCTTCTGTTTCACCAGGGAAACCTACTATAACAGTCGTTCTTATAGTAGCATTTGGTATTTTATTTCTTATCATCTCAACTTTTGATCTTATATCTTCTTTAGAAGTTCTTCTATTCATTCTTTTTAGCACTCTATTACTTGCATGCTGTATAGGCATGTCAAAATAACTACATATATTATCGTGTGCTGCCATTACATCTATCAATTTTTCTGTTATAGATTCTGGATAAGAATACATTATTCTAATCCATTTTATACCTTCTATAGAAGCTAATTCTTCTAATAGTTCTGGTAATTTAGCTTCTCCATATAAATCTTCCCCGTATCTAGTAGTATCTTGAGCAATTACTACTAGTTCCTTTACTCCTTTTTTTGAAAGTTCTTTTGCTTCTTTTACAATATCTTCTATTTTTCTACTTCTATATTTACCTCTTAACTTTGGTATTATACAGTAAGTACAATGATTTGAACATCCTTCTCCTATTTTAAGATATGCCATATGTTCTGGAGTAGAAACATATCTTGGTAAAGTTTCATCAAAAGTGAATTCTATATTTCCTACTTCTGTTACACTTTTTTCATTTTCTAGTCTATCTATGATTTCAGATATATTCATAAAGTTTCCAGTTCCAACCATTGCATCTATTTCTGGAATTTCTTCTAATAATTCTTCTGCATATCTTTGTGCTAGACATCCTGTTACTATTAAGTATTTTAATTTTCCTTCTTCTTTTAGTTGAGATAATTCAACTATAGTATCTATTGATTCTTGTTTTGCATCCCTTATAAATCCACATGTGTTTACTATTATTATATCAGCTTCTTCAAATTCCATTACAAATTCGTATCCTTTTTCTTTTAAGATACCAGTCATTATCTCTGCATCCATTAGATTTTTTGAACATCCAAGGGATTCTAGTGCTATTTTTAACATTTATTCTCCTTTCAACTTAGAATTAAGGTGGATGATAATATCCACCTTAATTTTTATATCATATTATTTTTTCATTTCTTCTAATTGTTCTTTAGATATAAGAACTTTTCTAGGTTTACTACCTTCATTTTGACCTACTATTCCTCTTTCTTCCATAGAATCAATCATTCTAGCAGCTCTATTAAATCCTATTTTAAATTTTCTTTGTAACATAGATGATGAAGCCTGTCCATTATTTACTACAAATTCAATAGCTTCTGAAAGTAATTCATCTGCATCATCAGCTTCAATATTTCTAACTGATGAAATAGTTTCAAGTATATCTTCTTCATACTTAACTTCTTCATCTTTAAATTGTGATTTTACATAGTCTATTACATTTGAAAGTTCTGATTCAGAAATAAAAGCTCCCTGAAGTCTTTCTGGTTTTGCAGCACCTAAAGGATAGAATAACATATCTCCTTTTCCAAGAAGTTTTTCTGCTCCTCCCATATCTAAAATTGTTCTAGAATCTGTTTGAGATGATACTGCAAATGCTATTCTTGAAGGTATATTTGCTTTTATTACACCTGTTATTACATCTACTGAAGGTCTTTGTGTAGCTATTACAAGATGCATACCTGCTGCTCTTGCTTTCTGAGCTAACCTACAAATATAATCTTCTACTTCTTTTGCACTAGTCATCATAAGGTCTGCTAACTCATCTATTATAATTACTATACTAGGCATTTTTTCTTCAGCTTTTTCATTATAACTTTTTATATCTCTTGAGCCTGTATCGCTAAATGCCTTATATCTTCTATTCATTTCTGTAACCGCCCAATTTAAAGCATTTGCAGCTTTTGAAGGATCTGTTACTACTGGTATAAGAAGATGTGGTATTCCATTATAATTAGAAAGCTCTACAACTTTAGGATCTATTAAAAGCAATTTTACTTCATCAGGTTTTGCTTTGAATATAATACTATTTATAAGAGTATTTACACATACACTTTTACCTGAACCTGTTGAACCTGCAATTAATAAATGTGGCATTTTTGCTATGTCACTTACAAATATTTTTCCAGAAACATCTTTACCAAGTCCCATTGCTAATGGTGATTTAAAGTTTTTAAATTCTGGACTTTCTATTATTTCTCTTATTCCAACCATTTGTGTTTCTTCATTTGGAACTTCTATTCCTATAGCATTTTTCCCAGGAATAGGAGCTTCTATTCTTATACTTCTTGCTGCTAAACTTAGTGCTATATCATCAGTTAAATTTACGATTTTACTAACCTTTACACCTGGTTTAGGTTGTACTTCATATCTAGTTATTGTAGGACCTACTGTAACTTGACTTATAGAAGCATCTACTCCAAAATCAGAAAGAGTTTTTTCTAATAAACCTGCATTTTTTATGACAGCTTTTTTTACATTTTCATTAGATTTTTTATTTACTTTATTTAAAAGTGTTACAGGTGGTAGAGTATAATTTTTATATTTTTCATTATCTGCCTTAGTTTCAAATGACATTGTAGATTCTAAAGGAGAGATTTTATTTACATTTTTTTCTTTTTCAAAAGGACTATTATAATTCTTTATATCATTATTATTCATTGAAAAATTACTCATCGAAGGATTAGTATCTTCCATTTTTTCTTTTTTATCAAAAGTCTTTTCTTGATTTTGTAATTCTTTTAATACATCTAGTTCAGACATACTTTGAGTTCCTTCAAGAATTTCTAAATAGTCATCTTCAGCCTTATTGAATCCCACTATTTTTATAGTCTTGTCATCATTGAATTCATCATCTTCTTGAGATATACTTTCGTTATCATGTTTTAGTCTTTCTTTTATGCCTCCAAAGACACCTTTTTTCTCTTCTTTGGCAATCATAGTCTTATCATCCATTTCATCAACTTCATCTGTCACTAAATTAAGTGCTGCATCTTTTATTTTTCCAAACCTTTCTTTTGGAGAAAGACCACTATTTTTAGTTTCCTTAAACTTAATAAACATATCTTTTACAGATATATCTGATATATATACTATGCTTATTATCAATGCAAAAATACTTACTAACCAAGCACCTGCTGTTCCAAATATTTTACACATATAATAAACTATTACTGTGGATATAAGACCACATCCATTTCCATTTACACCTTGATGTATTATTTCTGTCATCATACTCTGTTTAAATGGACTGTCTATAACTATACTATTTGCATTGAAAAGACCATAGAATACAAATAAAAATAAAATAATTAAATAGTATACCTTTGTTTTTCTAAGTCGATAAATATATTCATTTCCATCCATAAATCCTAAAATACCAGTTATTATAAGAAGTATTGGAACAAATATTGCAAGTCCTCCAAATATTCCTTTAAATAAATTTTGCATAAATACTGGTATCCATCCCATAGAGTTAGAATTTAAACTGTATAAAAGGAATATACCTAAAAATATAGTTATAAGATTATGATATTCTGAGTTAAATCTTACTTTTTGTTTCTTTTTTCTTTTTTTCTTTTTCTTTAAACTCGCCAAAAATATCACTCCTTTTCTTTTCATATTTGTAATTTAAAGCAATTATAAAGTCAATAACTTAAATTGTTATCTTATTATTATATCATATATATTGCTTATTAAACAAATTTACATATTTTAACAACAAAATTTATTGTGTATAGCATGTACCGCACTTTCCATATATTTTTCTTCTACTAAACAAGATATTGTCATATTTGAATCAGATGTTTGTAAAAGAGGTATTCCTTCATCAGAAAATCCTTTTGCAACTTTAGACATTACACCAGGAATTCCGGTCATAAAAGAACCAATTAATGTAACTTTTGCACAATTAGTTTTTATTTTATAATCAGCTTTATTATCTTTTAATATTTTTTCTAATTTTTTCTCATCTTTTCTATCTATTACAAATGCTTTCTCATCTATAAAGAAATTTATCATATCCATACTTATATTTTCTTTTTCCATTTCAGATAAAATTTTTGTGAAATTTCCATTAGCTTTAATTTTAACTTGAACTATATCTTTTTTATTAGCTACTGCAAATCTTTCTTGCTTACAGCAACATTCAAATCCTTTATTTTCAACATCTTTCATTGAACAAATTTTTGTACCTTCATGTTTAGGGTTTAAAGTGTTTTTTATAGCTAAAGTTATGTTTCCATCTTTTGCTATCTGAACTGCTCTTGGATGTATAACTTTTGCACCTTTATCTGCCATTTGGAATACTTCTTCATAATCTATATAATCTAATACTTTAGCATTAGGCTCTACTCTAGGATCTGCAGTCATTATTCCATCGACATCAGTATAAATTTCTACATATTTACAATTAAGTGCCTTTCCAAGTGCAACTGCTGATGTATCAGAACCTCCTCTTCCAAGAGTATTTATATCTCCTTTATCATCTCCACCTTGGAATCCTGCTACAACCACTACCTTTCCTTTTTCTAATTCATCTTTGATTCTATTTGGCTCTATATCTTTTATTTTCGCATTTGAATAAACTCCATCTGTCATCATTCCAGCTTGCTTTCCTGTAAATGCAACAGCTTCTATTCCCTTTGCTGTAAGCATACTTGCCATAAGAGTTGAAGATATTATTTCTCCACAAGACATCAGCATATCTTTTTCTCTATCATTTGGTTTATCTGTTACTTCTCCAAGTAAACTTAATAAAGTATCTGTAGCATATGGATCTCCTTTTCTACCCATAGCTGATACGACCATAACTACATCTTTTCCTTTTTCTTTTGTTTTTTTTACTATTTCACATACTTCAGCCATTTTTTCAAAATTAGCTACTGAAGTGCCACCAAATTTCTGAACTATTATATTCATTTTTTCCTCCTAAAATTACTTTCTATATCATATTAATTTAAAAATATTTTTTATAATTCTATAGTTTTTATCTTATTTTTATTTTGAAATATTTTTTATAATTCTATACAATCTATATTTTTTCCTACTACACAAACACCCATTTTGTTTATATTCACTACCTCATCAATAACTCTATTTATATCCTCCATAGTTATTGAATTTAGTCCATTTACGACATCTTCCATAGTTTCTACTTTCCCAGTTATAAGCATTGATTTACCAATAGTTTCCATTCTACTTTCATTGCTCTCCATTCCAAGCATAAACTCACCTTTTAATTGTTCTTTTGAGTTTTTAAGTTCTTCTTCTGTTATTCCCTTTTCTCTAAACAAGTTTATCTCTTTTTTTATTAATTTATAAACTTCTTCTAAATTTTCCGAACTCATACTAGCATATATCCCTAATTCAGCTTTATTTTGATAAAACTCTTGTTCTGAATATATTGAGTAGACTAATCCTTCATCTTCTCTAATTTTTTGGAATAATCTAGATGTAGAACTTCCTCCAAGTATATTATTTATAATATCTAGTGTGTAAACATCTTTTGAATCAGAGCCTATATTACTACATTCAAAGCATATTGCTAAATTTGTCTGCTCATACTCTTTTTCTTTTTTTATAATTGTAGGTGTAAAAATTTCATTTTGTACATTTTCAAAATCTGGTTTTTCACCATTCCATTTATAAAAACTTTTCTCTAGTTTTTCTACAGTATCTTCAAAGTTGAAATTCCCACATATAGATATTACTGCATTTTTAGGTACATAAAATTTCTTGAAATATTCTAAAATAGAATTTCTATTCATGCTATTTATAGATTCTCTATTTCCTAGAATATTTTTCCCAATTCCTTTATTATTGTAAACTTTTTCAAGTAGTATATCATATGCTAAATCTTCAGGAGAATCTTCATACATTTTTAATTCTTCAATAATTACACTCTTTTCTTTTTCAATATCTTTTTCATCAAATTTAGAGTTCAAAATCATATCAGATAAGATATCTATTCCTTTGTCTAAATGTTCATCAAGGAGTCTAACATAATAACATGTACATTCTCTTCCTGTAAAAGCATTGATTACTCCACCTAAGTTTTCAATTTCTGCTACCAGTTTTTTAGATGTTCTGCTTTTTGTTCCTTTAAACATCATATGTTCTATAAAGTGAGATACTCCATCAACATATCCTTCTTCTGTTTTTATTCCAGCTTTAATCCATACTCCCATAGCAATTGATTTTAAATATGGAATTTCCTCAGCTATAATAGTCAATCCATTTTTTAATTTTTTTGTTTTATACATAACTCCTCCAAAACATTTTATTAACTCCATTATATAATTATAATTTAGCTTTTAATTATTATCAACCAACATTATTTAATATTTAATCTAATACATTTAATTATAATATTTAAAATAAAAAAAGAGAATGGATTATATCCACCCTCTTTATTTTCTATTTGTAATTTAATTTTATAAAAGAACTTTTCTAGAAAGATTTATTCTTCCTTTTTCATCTATTTCAGTTACTTTAACTTCTAATTCGTCTCCTATACTTAGAACATCTTCAACATTATTTACTCTTTCTTTTGATATCTGAGAAACATGAAGTAGACCTTCTTTTCCAGGAAGTATTTCCATAAAAGCACCAAAATTCATTATTCTAGTTACTTTTCCTGTGTATACTTTTCCAACTTCTGCTTCAGCAACTATGTTATTTATAAGTTCTTTTGCTTTTTCTATCATTTCTTTTTCTACACCAGCTATATAAACTTCACCAGTCTGTTCGATGTCTATTTTTACACCAGTTTCATCTATTATTTTAGTTATAACTTTTCCACCAGGTCCTATTACATCTTTTATTTTGTCTGGATTTATATTCATTCTTTCTATTTTTGGTGCATATGGAGAAAGTTCTGCTCTTGGCTCAGATATTACTTTTCTCATTTCTCCAAGTATATGCATTCTACCTTCTCTAGCTTGTGCAAGAGCTCTTCTTAAGATATCTTCATCTATACCATCTATTTTTATATCCATCTGTATAGCTGTTATACCATGTTCTGTACCAGCAACTTTAAAGTCCATATCTCCTAAATGGTCTTCCATTCCTTGTATATCAGAAAGTACAACTACTTTATCATGATGTTTTATAAGACCCATAGCTATACCAGCTACCATATCTTTTATAGGTACACCAGCATCAAGTAGTGAAAGTGTTGATGCACAAACACTTGCCTGAGAAGTTGAACCATTTGAGCTTAATACTTCTGAAACTAATCTAATTGCATATGGGAAATCTTCTTGAGATGGTATTACAGGTAATAATGCTCTTTCTGCAAGTGCACCATGACCTATTTCTCTTCTTCCTGGACCTCTAGATGGTCTAGCTTCACCAACTGAGTAAGCTGGGAAATTGTAATGATGCATATATCTTTTATTTTCTTCTTCATCTAGTCCATCAAGTTTTTGAACATCTCCTAAAGCACCTAATGTCGCTAAGTTCATTACCTGAGTTTGTCCTCTTGTAAATATTGCTGAACCATGAGTTCTTGGTATCATACCAGTTTCGCACCATATAGGTCTTATTTCATTAAATTTTCTGTTATCTGGTCTTATTTCTTCGTCTGATATTAAAGATCTTACTTCATCTTTTATTATAGCTTGTAATACATCTTCTATATCTCCAGCTACTTCTTCAAAGTTTTCTAAAACTTCTTCAAAATGGGCAAATGTTTCTTCTTTAACTTTGTCCATATTTTCCATTCTTTCCATTTTTTCAACAGTTTTAACAGCTTCTCTCATTTTAGCTGAAGCAAATTCTTTTACCTGATTTTCTATTTCTTCATCAGCATGATATAATTTTACTTCTTGTTTTTCTTTTCCTGAACCTGCCACTATTTCTTCTATGAATTCAACTATTTTTTTAATATGCTCATGAGCAAATAATATAGCTTTTAACATTGTATCTTCTGAAACTTCTTGAGCACCAGCTTCAACCATCATTATTGCATCTTTTGTACCTGATACAACTAAATGCATTTCGCTTTTTTCTCTCTGTTCTGCATTAGGATTAACTACAAATTCTCCATCAACTAAACCTATACAAACAGATCCTGTTGGACCATTAAATGGTATATCAGATATTGAAAGTGCTACTGATGAACCTATCATAGCAACTATATCTGGTGTACAATCCTGATCTACTGAAAGAACAGTTGCAACTACCTGAACATCATTTCTAAATCCTTTTGGGAATAATGGTCTTATTGGTCTATCTATTAATCTTGATGTTAATATCGCTTTTTCAGAAGGTTTTCCTTCTCTTTTTAAGAATCCACCAGGTATTTTACCTACTGAATATAATTTTTCTTCATAATCAACACTTAGAGGGAAGAAATCTATTCCATCTCTAGGTTCTGCTGATTTTGTTGTATTAACCATGACTACACTATCACCATACTTAACTATACAGTTTCCATTAGTCATTTCACATATTTTTCCTACTTCTACAGAAAGCTCTCTTCCAGCAAATTCTGTAGTATATATTCTATGTTCAACCATAATATACTTTTCCTCCTAATTCTTCCGTTTAACTCTTTTCAATAATATATTATCAAAAATATATTACTTCTACAATAAATATATTTTTTTAAAATTGAAATAAAAATAAATTTTTTAAATAGAGCTACTCAATGCTATTATATCAGGTCCAGTATGTGAACAAATACATACTCCACCTCTAGTAAACATTACTTTTCTAGCTTTTATTTTTTTTCTAACTTCTTCTTCAAGACCTTTTACATCTTCATAGTTAGAACCACAACCTATAGTAACTATTTTATCTTCTAAATTACCATTGTTCATTTTTATTAATGTATCAACCATTATAGAAGGCACTCTTTTAGAGCCTCTTATTTTTTCTAACATTTTTATATCACCATTTTCAACATTAAATAATGGTTTTACATGTAAAAGATTTCCTATCATAGCTGTAGCACTAGGAACACGTCCACTTTTTTGTAAATATGTAAGTGTTGATGGAACAAATAATAGTTTTACACTTTCTCTCATAGTTTCAAGTCCATCTATTATTTCTTCATAACTTTTTCCTTCTTCTAACATTTCACATGCCTTTATAACGTACTGACCACTTCCTAATGATAAATTTAAAGTATCGAATACTTCTATATCACCTTCATTACAATCATCTTTAGCCAAACTAGCACTTTGGAAAGTCCCTGATGATTTTGAAGAACCTGTTATACATATGATTTTTTTGCCTTGTGAAGTATACTTATCAAAAACTTCTTTAAAATCTATATATGTCGCTTGAGAAGTCTTAGGTATTTCTCCTGTGGATTTTACCCTTTCATAAAATTCTTCTTTACTTATGTCGATACCGTCTTTGAATTCTCTATTGTCAAACATTACCGTAAGAGGAACAATCTCTAAATAAGGTTTTTCTATTATTTCTTCCGGTATATCACATAGACTATCGCATAATAATTGAATATTCATATTATACCTCCTTTAGTTATTACTAAACTTTAAAAAAGAAAAGCACACTTCTTTTACTTTTTATATTTTATATTTATTTGTATTTGAAAAAAGCAGGTAATCATATACCTGCTTTTTACTGATAAACAAATTATTTTCTTAAACCTAATTTTGCTATTAACGCTCTGTATCCTTCTAGATCGTTTTTCTTTAAGTAAGAAAGTAAGTTTCTTCTTTTACCAACCATTTTTAATAGACCTCTTCTTGAGTGGTGGTCTTTTTTATGAACTTTTAAGTGTTCATTTAATTCGTTTATTCTAGCTGTTAATATAGCTATCTGAACTTCTGGAGAACCAGTATCTCCTTCTTTTCTTCCAAATTCTTTGATTATTTCTGCTTTGTTTGTTATCATTTGTATATCCTCCGTATATTTTTTAATCGCCCTTGACCAAGCAGTGATTGGAGTATTCAACTGCTGAGTGTGGGTTAATTACCTTAATTATATTAACACATCTTTTAAATATTTGCAAATTTTTTATTAAATTTTTATATTTATTTTATATATTTTTTTCTTACAAAATCAGTATCAACTTTTATCTGATTTTTTAACTCTTCTAGTGAGTTAAATTTTTTTTCTTCTCTTATCTTTTCTAAAAATTCAACTTTTACTATTTTCCCATAAATATTATCATTAAAATCTAAAATATTTGTTTCTATCGAAATCTCTTTTCCATTCAGTGTAGGATTTTTTCCAACATTTGTAGCACCAAGATAAATTTTCCCATCTAGTATTACTTTTGTTGCATAAATCCCGCTCTGAGGAATGATTATTCCTTCTTTTAATTTAATGTTTGCTGTGGGAAATCCCATTTTTGATCCATTTGCTTTTCCGTGTATTATTTCGCCTTCTATACTATAATTTTTACCTAAGTAATCAGCTATTTCATCTACACGTCCAGAAGATATTAATTCTCTTATATATGTACTACTTACTCTGATATTGTTGATTTTTATTGGCTTAACTATTTCAACTTCAAATCCATAAATTAATCCCATTTCTTTTAAAGATTTTGCATTTCCCTCTTTATTCTTAGCAAATTCAAAATCATGCCCTACAACAATCTTTTCTACATGGATTTTTTCTTTAAGTATATCTAAAACAAAATCTTTTGCAGATATTTTAGTCATATCTTCATCAAATGGAATATCTATTAAATAATCAACGCCTAATTCTTCTATCAATTTCACTTTTTCTTTTTCATCTAATATTTTCTTTACCTTTTGATGAATAAAATAATTACTTGGATGATTTGAAAATGTAAAAACAGCACTTTTAATACCTTTTTCTTTAGCATAATCGACAGTTTTTTCAATAAGAACTTTATGACCTCTGTGTATACCATCAAAATTTCCTATTGTTATAACTGTTTTATATTCAATATCTATATCTTTTATAGCTTTAATAACTTTCATACTAATACTCCAGTAATTTTAATAGAATTATATGCTTATTTAACTTATTCTAAGTCCATTATATAGACTATGAAAAAATTTTATCACTTTTCACACTAACTTTTCCATTTTCTCTAAGTAATTTTCCAACTCCTATAAATTTACTGCAACTATAAACTCTTACATATTCATCTTTTTCTGTATAGTGTTTTTCACTAAATCTATATGATTCTATAATCCCACCATTAGAATAATATTTAACAGCATTATCTTTTAATACTATTTTAGGATATGAATCTAAAGTATAATCAATGTCAAAAGTATAATCTTCTACAGTTCCATCTTCTACATATTTTTCTAATTCATCTAATGTTATTGAATTTTCTAAGTTGAATTTACCTGATGAAACTCTAAGTAAAAATGACATATGTCCTCCACAACCTAAGATTTCTCCTATATCATTACATATACTTCTAATATATGTACCTTTAGAACATTTTACATAAAATCTAACTTTATTTTTATTTATATCTAAAATATCAAGTTTTTTAATAGTTACTTTTCTAGGTTTTAAAACTATTTCATTTTCTCTACCACTTCTGACTAAATCACACATTCTTTTCCCATTTACTTTTAAAGCAGAGTATTTTGGCGGATATTGTTCTATATCACCTCTTTGAGAATCAAATGCTTTTTTTATTACTTCTTCATTATATTCAAAGTCTTCTTTTGCTCTAAACACTATTTCGCCAGATGAATCGTATGTATCTGTAGATGCACCAAGAGTTAGTTCACATATATATGCTTTTTCTTTATTTAAAATAAGTTCACTTACTTTAGTAGCTCTCCCTATACAAATAGGGAGAACTCCTGCAGCATCTGGATCTAATGTTCCAGTATGTCCTATCTTTTTAATTTTTAAAATTTTTCTAGCTTTTCCAACAACATCATTTGATGTCATTCCAGTAGGTTTTAAAATACTTATTATCTTATCCATATAGTTAATCCTAAAAAGCCCTTAAAACCCGCTCTTTTATAATTTTTTCGGCATTTTCAATAGTATCATTGATTGTGCAACCAGCGGCTTTTATATGTCCACCTCCACCAAACTGCATAGCAATTTGGCTTACATCTATATCATTTTTTGAACGTAGGCTTATTTTTATTTCGCCCTTTCTTTTTTCTTTTAGAAGTATTCCTACTTCTACATTTTCTATATCTCTAGTATATGTTGTTAGTCCATCAATTTCATTAAATCCTATAGAATGTTTTTTCATCATATCTATAGATACAGATATTGATGCAACAAGTTTTCCAGTTGATGCTTTTTCTACTTTTAATGTATTTAATGCATCTCCAAGTAATCTATAGTAATTAAAAGAATTACTTTGATACAATTTTTGAATTAGCATATCTCTTTTAGCACCATGCTCAAGAAGAATTTTTGCCATTTCAAATGTTTCAGGACTTGTTGATGAATATTGGAAATTTCCAGTATCTGTTGACAATCCTGCATAAAGTCTTGTTGCAATTTTTTCATCTATATAATCTGTTGTTTTTAACTCGCTATATCTTCTTATAAGATTAAATACTAATTCACATGTAGATGATGCTTCACTATCTATATAATTTACTTCACTAAAACTAGCATCATTACTAGCATGATGATCTATACAAATTCTTTTTTTAGCATATTTTTTTATATCATCATTTGTACAAATTCTTTTTTCATCTCCACAATCTAAAGATATTAGAATATAGTCTTTTTTAGTGTCAAATTCTGATGAATTCAATTTTTCTATATCATCTTTAAGGAATATTAAGTTTGATGGAATCTCATCATCTAAAACATAGTATACTTTTTTACCAATACTATTTAAAAATCTATGCATTCCCAATGTAGAACCAATATTATCTCCATCTGGACTTACATGTGATGTTAGTACAAATTCATTGTTTTCTTCAATGCACTTTATCACATTATCTATTTGTTGAATAAAATTATTCTTCATCTTCCTCTACCTCTTCGCTGTTTGCTGCATCAGTTTCCTGAACTTTTTTAATCAGACTATCCATATACATTCCTCTTTCTATAGAATCATCTATTTTAAATACTATTTCTGGAATGTATCTAAGTTTTACTTTTCTTCCAACTTCTCTTCTTATATAGCCTGCTGCACTTTTTAATCCAGCAAGAGATTCTTCTTCATTTCCACCTAATAAACTAACATATACAAATGCATATCTTAAATCATTAGTAACATCAACATCTGTTACACTTATCATAGATGTTATTCTAGGATCTTTTATTCCATTTATTAACATTTGTCCTATTATTTTTTTTATTTCTTCTGATATTCTTCTTGTTCTATTATATGATGTCATATCTTCGACCTCTTTCCTATTATATTTTTAATTTCACAGCCGATTCAAATATGTTTAATCCTCTAAAATTAAGAGAAACATCTTAACATTTCTTATAATGTTCTTTCAACTTCTTTAGTTATATAAGCTTCAACTATATCGCCTTCTTTTATATCGTTATAGTTTACAAAACTCATACCGCATTCGTATCCTTCTGCAACTTCTTTTACATCATCTTTGAATCTTCTAAGAGCAGCTAATTCACATTCATGTACGATTATACCATCTCTTACTATTCTAGCTTTAGAATTTCTATATATTTTACCACTTGTTACATAACATCCAGCAACTGTTCCTACACCAGATATTTTATAAGTTTCTCTTATTTCTGCTTTACCTGTATCTTCATCTATTATATCTGGATCAAGCATACCACACATAGCAGCCTGTATATCTTCTATAGCTTTATATATTATTGTATATGTTCTCATATCTACATTTTCTTTTTCAGCTAATGATTCTGCACCTGATACTGGTCTAACATTGAATCCTATTATTATAGCATTAGATGCTGCAGCTAGAAGTACATCTGTTTCTGTTATAGCACCAACACCACCATGTATTGCTTTAACCTGTACTTCATCATTAGATAATCTTTCTAATGACTGTTTCACTGCCTGAACAGAACCCTGAACATCTGCTTTTATTACTATATTAAGTTCTTTTAATCCATCATTCATCTGGTTGAATAGATCGTCAAGTGATAATCTCTGACTTGATTTTAACATTTCTTCTCTTTGTTGCTGTTGTCTTTTTTCAGCTATACTTCTAGCTACTTTATCACTTGTTACTTCTACAAATTGGTCTCCACCCTGAGGAACATCAGAAAGACCAAGTATTTCAACAGCTGTTGAAGGACCTGCAACTTTCACTCTTTTTCCTTTTGAGTTTATCATAGCTCTAACTTTACCACTTGCAACTCCTGCTACTATTGGATCTCCAACTCTTAAAGTACCACCTTGAACAAGTACTGTAGCAACTGGTCCTCTACCTTTATCAAGCTGAGCTTCTATTACTGTACCAACAGCTCTTTTATCTGGATTTGCTTTTAATTCTTCCATTTCTGCAACTAGTAAAACCATTTCTAATAAATGATCTATACCTTCATTTTTCTTAGCTGAAACTGGAACTGCTATAACATCTCCACCCCAGTCTTCTACAAGAAGTCCATGTTCTGAAAGTTCTTGTTTTACTCTATCTGGGTTTGCTCCTTCTTTATCTATTTTATTTATAGCTACTATTAGTGGTACTTCTGCTGCTTTTGCATGGTTTATTGCTTCTACAGTCTGTGGCATTATACCATCATCTGCTGCAACAACTAATATTGCTATATCTGTAACCTGAGCACCTCTTGCTCTCATAGATGTGAAAGCTTCGTGTCCTGGAGTATCTAGGAATACTATTTTCTGTCCATTTATTTTTACTTCTGAAGCCCCTATATGCTGAGTTATACCCCCTGCTTCACCTTTTGTAACATTTGTCTTTCTTATTGCATCTAGTAATGAAGTTTTACCATGGTCAACATGTCCCATAACTGTTACTACTGGTGGTCTAGGTTTTAAATCTTCTTCTTTATCTTCTTCTATTTCCATTAATTTTTCTATTTCATCTTCTGTTTCAGTATCATCTACTGTAGTAAGTTCAAATCCGAATTTTGTAGCAACTAATGAAGCTATTTCAAAACTTATTTCTTGATTTATTGTAGCCATTGTACCCATCATCATAAGTTCTTTTATTACTTCTGATACAGTTTTATCCATTTCATTTGCTAAATCCTGTACAGTTATTTTTCCATTAATTGATATTACATTTCCTCTTTCAGCTCTTATTTCTTCTTTTATCATTTCATATGCAAGCTCAAATTCTTCTCCTTCAAGAACGTCATCTTCACTTGATACTTCTATATCATAAGCAGCTAATTTTTCTATTAACTCTTCACTTGATATTCTTAATTCTTCTGCTAATTGGTTTACGCTTGTTGTCACAAGACCACCCCCTATATTAAATTTCTTCTATTAATTCTTCTAACCTGTTTGCAAATCCTTTATCTTCTACACCTATAACAGCTCTAAAAGATTTCCCGATTGCATTTCCTATTTCTTCTTTTGTTCCATATTCTATCATCTTTATATTTCTAAAAGATGATTTATCTCTAAAAAGCTTTTTAGTATTATCTGATGCATCTGTAGCAACTATAACTAAAAATACTTTACCTTTTTTTAAATCTTGAAGTGTTGTATCATCTCCAGATACAACTTTTCTAGCTCTAGTAGCTAGACCTAATAGAGACATTACTTTTTTCTTAGATGTATTATTCATTGTTTTCTAACTCCATAAGTAAACGTTCATATATTTCATCTGGTACTTCCATTTTAAAAGCTCTATTTAGTGCTTTGCTTTTTATAGCTTTTTTTAGACATTCAGAACTTTTACAAATATAAGCCCCTCTTCCATTTGCTTTGCCTGTTGGATCTAAAAATATTTCGCCCTCTTTATTTTTAACAATTCTTATAAGACCTTTTTTAGAATCTCTATCTTGACATGCTATACATTTTCTTTGAGGTATTTTTTTTACTTTCTGCAAAGTCATCCCTCCTCATTTAATATATTATTCTTCTATACTATCTTCTATTTCATCGAATTTTAAATCTTCTTCTACTGATTCAAATATTTCTTCATCAATAAATTCATTAAGTTCATCACTTATTTCTGACTCTTCTTTTTTGTCATATACTCCATTAGCTAATTCTTCTTCATACTGAGATTCGCTTTTTATATCTATTTTCCATCCAGTAAGTTTTGCAGCTAATCTAGCATTTTGTCCATCTTTACCTATAGCTAATGAAAGCTGATAATCTGGAACTACTACTAATGCTGATTTTTCATCTTCATTTACATCTACTTTAACAACTTTTGATGGACTTAATGATGCTGATATAAATTCAGCATAATCATCACTATATTTTATTATATCTATTTTTTCATCTCCAAGTTCATCAACTATGTTTTTAACTCTTGAACCTTTTGGTCCTACACAAGCACCAATTGGATCTATTTTTTCATCTAATGATTTAACTGCCATTTTTGTTCTTGAACCTGCTTCTCTTGCTATTGATTTTATCTGAACTATACCTTGTTCAATTTCAGGAACTTCTAATTCAAATAATCTTTTTACAAGACCTGGATTACTTCTAGATATAATTATCTGAGGACCTTTGCTTCCTTTTTTAACTTCTACAACATAAACTTTTATTCTTTGTCCTTCTTTATATACTTCTTTATCTATTTTTTCACTTTGAGTCATTACACCTTCTATTTTACCAAGGTCAACATATACAACGCTTGGAGTAGCTCTAGTTATTTCACCATCTACTATTTCACTTTCTCTTTCCATAAATTCATTGTATACTATTTCTCTTTCTGCTTCTCTTAATCTCTGAACAACAACTTGTTTAGCTGTCTGTGCTGCTATTCTTCCAAAATTACTTGGAGTAACTTCATTTCTTATTATGTCACCTATTTCATAACTTGGACTTATTTTTCTAGCTTCTGTAAGTTCTATTTCTAGGAAACTATCATAATAGTTAGATTCATCAACTACTTCTCTAGTAGAGTATACTTTTATATCTCCATTTTCTCTATCAAATTCAACTTCTACATTTTGTGCCTGTCCAAAGTTTTTCTTATAAGCTGTTAATAAAGCTTGTTCTATAGTTTCTATTAATACTTCTTTGTCTATACCTTTGTTTTCTACGATTTCATTTAATGCGTTTAAAAACTCCTGATTCATTTTTCCTCCTCGTGCATTACTAAAATTAGAATTTTATAGCTAATCTTATAATTGCAACATCCTTTCTATTAAATTTTACTTCTTCATTATTTATTATAACAACTATATTATTTTCATCATCTAATCCTACTAATTCCCCTTCAAACTGTTTAACACCATCAATAGCTTTATAAAGTTTGATTTCTACATCTCTACCTTTGTATTTTACAAACTCTTTATCTCTTTTTAGTGCTCTATCAATTCCTGGAGAAGATACTTCTAGATAATAATTTTCTTCTATAAAGTCATTTTCATCAAGTTTTGGACTTAGTTCTCTACTAACTTCTTCACATTCATTAAGAGATATACCACCTTCTTTATCTATATATACTCTTAAATAATACTGACCTGCTTCTTTTACATATTCTACATCTACTGTTTCAAAGCCTTTTTCATCAGTTATAGCAGTTACAAACTCTTCAACTTTGGCAACTATTTCATTTTTTCTCATTATTATCTATCCTCCTTATTCAATTGTAATTTTTTCTTTCTTTTTCCATAAAAAAGAGTGAGAACCACTGCCTCACTCTTCCTTTCCCTGTAAAAGATAAACTGTATTAATTTATATATTATCATAAATTTATTGTATTTGCAAGTTTTGTCAATAATTAATTAAAATAAAGATAGTTGGTCTTTATCGCTCATATTTCCTAATGCTCCATGTTTATCTAAAGTTTCTACAACCGTTCTAGAAATCTTTGTTCTTTTTCTAAAATCTTCTTTGGAAATAAACTCACCATTTTTTCTTTCTTCTTCAATATGTATAGCAGCATTTTCTCCAACTCCTTGAAGAGCTGTCATTGGTGGTCTTAAAAGACCTTTTTCTACAACTTCAAACTCAGATGCAGATGATTTGTAAATATCAACTGGAGCTATTTTTATTCCCCTTGCATACATTTCTTGTGCTACTTCTAAGATAATATACATACCCTTTTCTTTTTGAGTAGCTTCATTTCCTAATTCTTCTATTTCTTTTTTCTTTGCTTTTATTGCATCATATCCTTTTATTATAAGATCTGCATCAAAATCCTCTACTTTTGTTGTAAAATATGTGGCATAGAAAGCTTCAGGATAATGTACTTTACAATACGCCAATCTAAAAGACGTCATAACATACGCAACAGCATGTGCTTTAGGGAACATATATTTAATTTTTTTACAAGAATTTATATACCACTCTGGTACATTGTTTTCTCTCATAGTTTTTTCATGTTCAGGTTTTAAACCTCTACCTTTTCTTACACTTTCCATTATTGTAAAACTCATTTTAGGTGGAAGACCTTTAAATATCAAATAGTTCATTATATCATCTCTTGTCGATATAACATCTTTTAATCCAACAATATTTTCTTTCACTAAATCTTGTGCATTGTTTACCCAAACATCAGTACCATGTGATAATCCTGATATTCTTACAAGTTCTGCAAAAGTGGTTGGTTTTGTATCTAAAAGCATTTGTCTAACAAATTTTGTTCCAAATTCTGGAATAGCCAAGCATCCGATTTCACAATCGATGTCTTCTGGTTTTACACCTAATGCTTTTGTTGATGTAAATAAAGACATAGTTTCAGGATCATCTAATGGAATATCTGTTATTGTTATTCCTGTTATATCTTCAAGCATTCTTATAATTGTAGGTCCATCGTGTCCAAGTATATCTAGTTTTAAAATTCTCCCACTTATAGAATGATAATCAAAATGCGTTGTTATTACACCACAGTCAACATCATTTGCTGGATATTGAATAGGAGTAAAATCAAAAACATCTTTATAATCTGGTATAACCATTACCCCACCTGGATGCTGTCCAGATGTTCTTTTAACTCCTGTACACCCTTCTGCAAGTCTATATACTTCAGCCGTTGGCACAGAAATATCACTTTCTTCTACATATTTTTTTGCATAACCAAAAGCTGTTTTTTCTGCTACTGTTCCTATTGTTCCAGCTCTATATACATGTCCTTTTCCAAAAAGTTCTTCTGTATATTTATGAATTGTAGGCTGATAAGATCCTGAAAAGTTAAGGTCTATATCTGGTTCTTTATCCCCTTCAAAACCTAAGAATACTTCAAATGGTATATCATGTCCATTTTTTATAAGTTTTTCTCCACACTTAGGACAAATTTTATCCGGTAAATCTATTCCAGATCCCCATTCTCCTATTTCATAAAAATATGAATACTTGCAATTTTTATTTGGACAAACATAATGTGCTGGAAGAGGATTAACTTCTGTTATATCACTCATTGTTGCGGCAAACGATGAACCAACAGACCCCCTAGATCCAACTAAATATCCATCAGATAATGACTTTGCAACTAGTTTTTGTGCTATTATATACATCACAGCATATCCATTACCTATTATAGAGTTTAATTCTCTATCTAGTCTTTTTTCAACTATTTCAGGCAACTTATCTCCATAAATATCTCTAGCTTTTTTATAGCACATTTCTCTAAGTTCTACATCAGATCCCTCTATTATCGGTGGATATGTTTCATCTGGAATAGGTTTTACATCTTCTACCATATCAGCTATTAAATTTGTATTTTTTACCACTACTTCATAAGCTAATTCTTTTCCCAAATAAGAAAATTCTTCTAACATCTCATCTGTTGTCCTGAAATGAAGGTATGTTTCTTCATCATCCAATTTAAAACCTTGAGACACTTTTAAAACTCTCCTCAAAATAGCATCATGCTTATCTAAAAAATGTACATCTCCAGTAGCTACAGGTATTTTCCCAAACTTTTTAGCTACTTCTACAATTCTTTTATTTATTTCTTTTAATTCTTCTTCATCTTTTACTTCACCATTTTCTATCATAAACCTATTATTATCTATAGGCATTATTTCTAAATAATCATATGGAGCAACTATTTTTTCCATTTCATTATTAGGTAATCTTTTTTTTGCTGCTTCATAAACAACCCCAGCTTCACAAGCTGAGCCAACTATAATTCCTTCTCTATTTTTTTCAAGTACACTTTGTAAAATTCTTGGACTTCTATAGAAGTGTTCTATATGTGCATCTGAAACAATTTTATATAAATTTTTTATCCCAATTTGATTTTTTGCTATAAGTGTTATATGATGTGCTTTTAACTTCGTATAATCTACTTTTCCCAAAACCTTATTTACATCAGATAATTTTTCTACCCCTTGTTTTCTTAATCTTTCTAAGAATTTTATAAAAATATTTGCAGTTGCTTCAGCATCGTCAACAGCTCTATGATGATTTAGTAACTGAACACCAACTTCTTTTGCAACTTTATCTAACTTATATCTTTTTAAGTTTGGCAACATTATTCTAGCTAGCATCAATGTATCTATCTTTTTATTTTTATATTCAATTCCTTGTTCTATACATTTTTGCATTATAAACCCTGTATCAAAATCTGCATTATGAGCAACTAAAACATCTTCTCCTACAAATTCCATAAATTTTGGTAGTATTTCTTCTATTGTAGGTTTATCTTTTACCATTTCATTTGTTATACCCGTCAATTCTTGTATTTTATATGATATATCTTTTTGTGGATTTATTAATTCACTAAATCTATCTACTATCTTAAAATCTTTTATCTTTACTGCCCCAATTTCTGTTATTTTATCATTTATATTTGAAAAACCTGTTGTTTCTAAGTCAAATACAACAAATTCTTGAGATAATAACTCATCATTTGCATCTTCTATAGCATCTTTATTATCTTCTGTTAAATATCCCTCTACTCCATATAAAACTTTTATACCTTCTTTCTTTGCAGCATTCATAGCATCTGGAAATCCCTGTACTACACCATGATCTGTTATTGCAATTGCCTTATGGCCCCATTTTGCTGCACGAGCTATAAGTGATTTTACAGAGCATATTGCATCCATAGATGACATCTGTGTATGTGCATGTAATTCAACTCTTTTTTCATCAGATAAATCTTTTCTTTCTATTCGTTCTTCTTTTCTTATTCCACTTATTGTCATACTTATTTCTCTTTGGAATGTATCATATAATACGTCTCCTTTTATTTTTACATACATTCCTTTGCTAATTTTTTTAAGAACCCAATCTTTATTTGTATCAGTAAGAAATAGTTTGCAAGTTATAGAACTTGTATAATCTGTTATCATTATCATAAGTAATATCTTACCATTTCTAAGTTCTTTTGTTTCTATATTAAAAATAGTTCCTTCTATTCCAACAGTTCCAGAATTATTGTCTAATGATGATATTTTTTCAGTTAAAGAATTTACATCTTCTCCATAAATCATATTTTCATCTTTTTCGTCTTTTATAACATATCCAGATTCTTCTATATCATTGTTGCTATTTCTATTTTCTTTCTCTATAATTAGAACTTTTTCATTAAATTCACTTTCTATTTTATTTACTATTTTTTCTTTATCTATTTTTTCATCTATTGCACTTTCTATTTCTATTTCTAAATCCAAACCTAACTCTTCACTTATAGTGTGTTTTAGTATATTTACTATATTTTTTTCCATTATTCTCTTATAAAATATACTTTTAGGGATTTTTATTTTTAATTTATGTTCTATACATAAATATTCAATATCTTTTTGCCATCCTGCTATTGATGGACAAAGTTGTTTTAATATATAAACTATATTAACCCAATATTTTTTTATTATATCTTTCTCAGATTTTCTTTCAAAACCTGTATATTCTATTTTAAACTTAATATCTCTAAAATATTTATTTTTATCTTTTATTTCTCTTTGAACTCTTCTTAAGTGTTCATATAAAACTATATCTTTTGATGTTAAATAAAAATAAACCGTCTTATTTTCTTTGAAATAAATAACTTTTTTTATATAAACATTCTCCATTTTATTCATTAAAGAAGTGTTATTTATATCCATTTTTATCATACATTCTTTTAGATTTTCCAATTTTTCTCTCCTAGTTAATTTCACTTTTTCTTAAGTAAACAAAAATCATGTACATATATAATACATGATTTTTATAATTTATCTTATATGTTATTTATACTCTGGTATATCTATTAATAAATCTTTCCCATTTCCATATCTTGTAATAAGAGATGACATCATTTTCGATATACCATTTGCCCAATTTACATCGGTTGCATATTGATGCCAACTATAATCATAACTCCATCTCATATTATATACTGTATTTTGATTATATTTTGAATTATGTATATATGTTTTAGAAATCCATTTTGCAGCACCATCTATTCCTCGTTCAATAGATGTCCATCCATTTTTGTATGCTGTAATTTTTCCACCTTCAAGTGCATTCCCATCAGTAGCTCCAATTCCAAAGAAATTATATACAATAATTGGTTCATCTAATTCTATTCCATCTACAACACTTACTAGTTGACCTTTTGCAAGGTTTGATTTCCCATTTCCTGTCTCCCACATTGCATGAGATACAAAATATGTTACATCTATATCATATTTTTTTGCAGCATCTATAAAGGCTTGACCTTTTCCATTGAAAATACAATCCTTTCCTTTTGATGAAAAATAATTATTTAAAGATTTCGCTGATATTGAATCTGTATATTTATCCAATCTAACAAACTGCATTATTCCTTCTTTATGAGATGTGAAATTTGTTGGATCTATATAATATTTAATTTCATCTCTAGTAGGTTTGTCATATGATTTTGGATTTGTTCTGCAAAGTAAACTTGTATATTCATTATCTAAAATATTGATATTTCTTCTTGTTATTAAATTTCCACCATTTTGACCTTTTATATATTGAACTTCTACCATATCATCTAAAGAATATTCTTTTTTTGTTTTTTGAATATATGACCCTGGTACAATATCTGAATTGTCATATTCATTATTTATGTTTTCATCTTCTTCTACTTTATCGGATACATATTTTAAATATATCGATGAAACGTATCCATTTTTACCATTATATTCTATTTTAGCCCAATTATTATCAACAGAATGCACTGTTACTAAATCGCCTTTATGCAGTGTATCTATTTTTGTATATTTTCCTCCTGCTCCATTTCTTACATTTAAAATAGACGATGTTACTTCTTGAATCGTCTTTTTTGTGCTTTGAGGTAAATTATGATTTTCATTGCTTAGTTCTTTTAAATATTCAGAAGATACATATCCTATTTTTGAACCAAATTTTATTTTACTCCAACCATTAGATTCTGAAATAACCTCTACTTTGTTATTTTTGTATAGTTTTCCAATAGATGAATATGTTGTGTTCGGTCCACTTCTAATATTTAATACATCTGCTATAACTACTTTCTTTATACTTGTCCTAAGCATTTTTTTATTATTTTCTACTTTTATATATTTTGAAATAGCCCAACCTATTTTTCCAGAATTTGTTTTTATTTTATACCATCCATTTTTTTCTCCAATTATAGATACTTTATCATTTTTTTTAAGCACTAGTTGTAGTTTTCCTGATGTTGAAGGTGAATACCTTATATTTAAATATGTTGAACTAATTACACCAATTTTTGTTGTATCCGCATTAGCATTAGATACAAGCATTGGAATCATAGCAAAAGCTGTAGCCATCGTTCTTTTTTTCATCTTTAAATCTCCCTTCAATTTTATTTTAAGCTATTTATAATAATTATAATCCATTTGCATACTCTAAGTAAAGAATATCTCTTTTAGACAAGTTTGCAAATTTATATTATTATATTGGTATAAAATATAAATAATTTAGGAGATGATTTTATGTATGAAAAAGAAATTAATAAATTAAAAGATTTAATACAATCTCACAATAATATTGTATTTTTTGGAGGTGCTGGCGTTTCTACTGAATCAAATATTCCAGATTTTAGAAGCTCTAATGGTTTATTTAATCAAAAATTGAATAGACATTTTTCACCTGAAGAAGTTGTATCATTTTCATTTTTTGTAAGATATCCAGAATATTTCTATGAATTTTATAAAGATAAGTTAGTGTATACAGATGCCAAACCTAATAATGCTCATAAAGCACTTGCACATCTAGAAAAAATCGGTAAATTAAAAGCTATTGTCACTCAAAATATCGATGGTCTACATCAAATGGCTGGTAGTAAAAATGTATTTGAGCTACATGGTTCTGTTCAAAGAAATTATTGTACAAAATGTCACAAATTTTTTGATTTAGACTATATTTTAAATTCAGATGAAATCATTCCAAAATGCGATGAATGTGGCTCTATTATAAAACCAGATGTAGTTTTATATGAAGAATCTCTTAATGATAATGTTGTAAATGGTGCTATAACTGCCATTAAAAATGCCGATTTATTAATAGTTGGAGGCACTTCTTTAGTTGTTTATCCAGCTGCTAGTTTTATTAATTATTATAAGGGAAAAGATTTGGTTATTATAAATAAAAGCTCAACTTCTTTAGATAATAAGGTTTCTTTAAAAATAAATGCTCCTATAGGAGAAATTTTAAATGAAGCAATTTTAAAATAATTATAAATATCTTATATTTTATTTTTTTAAAAGTTTTTAATATCAAAATAATAAAAGCCTACTTTACTCAGTAGGCTTTTTATTATTTTAATGTATCTTTTAACGTATCGTATATTAATTCTAGTGCATTAGAAAAATCTTCTTTTTTGCTTTCTTCTATACTACCTATTTTACTATCGATAATTTCTAAAATAGTATTTTTTTCTTTTTCAAGAACTTCTTTTCCATTATCAGTTATACCATAAAAAGTATTTCTTCTATCTTTTCTATCTTCTTCTCTATAAACATATCCTTGTTCAACTAGTTTATTTAAAAGTATACAAAGACTTGATGTCGATACATGAAGAGCTTTACTAAGATTTTTAAGCTCCATTTTGTCTAATTCAGACATTTTTTTAAGTGCAAAAAATTGTCTTTCTGTAAGTATTCTAGTTTCATTGTGTTCATTTACTATTACTTTTACTATACTATGAAATAAATGTATATTTTTAAGTAGTATAATTGATAAGTCTCTATCTTTCATTTTTTACCTCCACATTTTTAGGAATATTTTTATAAAAACTAAATATTATTTTCTATTTCTTCTACTTTAGGCAATTCATTTATAGATTCTATATTTAGTAATTTCAAAAACTCATCACTAGTTTTATATATTATAGGTTTTCCTATTTTATTTAATCTTCCCGCTTCTATTATCAATGAATTATCTTGCAGTGTTTTTATAGCTTTATCGCACTTTACACCTCTTATATTTTCTATCTCTAATTTTGTAACTGGTTGTTTATATGCTATTATTGTCAATGTTTCTAATGTCGCTTGACTAAGTGTTTTTTTCTTTTTGGGTTCAAGAACCATTTTTATATAATCTGAATAGTTCTCATTTGTACACATCTGATATTTATTTTCTAGTCTAATAATCTGAATTCCTCTATTATTTTCTTTATATTCATTTATAAGGTTATTCATCATAATCTCTATTTCTTTATGTGATAAATCCTTATCTATAATAGAGTTTAATTCTTTTATTGTAATTGGTTCTCCATATGCGAACATAATAGCTTCTATTATATTTTTTATATCTTCTCGCTTCATATTAGTTCTCCTCAGAATTAATTTTTATTTAATCAATTCTTTTTAAAATTATTATATCTTCAAAAAATTCATCTTGAGTGACGATAATTTCTTTTTCTTTTATCAACTCTAAAATAGATAAAAACGAAGCTATTATATCACTTTTATTTGTTTTATCTATCGTATCTAAAAAATTAATTTTATTTTTTTCTTTTAAAGTTTCTCTTATAGAAAATATTTTTTCTTCAACAGATATAATTTTTTTATTTACAATTTTATTAAGAAGTTCATCTTCTATATGCTCTTCTGTTTTTTCTATATTTTTTAATAACTTCGGTAATATTTCTAACATTTTGGAAATAGAAATATCCTCCAAACTTATTTTATCTTCTACAATAAATTCTTCTTTTTTTCTAAAAAATCTATCATGTTCTTCATTTACTTTTTCTTTTATTTCTTTTGAAATTTGCTTATATTTTTTATATTCTTCTAATCTTTCAACAAGTTCCATTCTTGGGTCTTCTTCCATATCATCTTCTCTTTGTATATACAGTAAATATCTAGATTTTATTTCTACAAGTTTTGAAGCCATAGTTATAAAGTCACTTGTTATTTCCATATCCATTGCTTCTAATGCATCTAAGTAATCTAAATATTGTCTTGTTATTTCCGATATTTCTATGTCTTTTATGTCTATTTTTTGTTTTGTTACAAGATCATATAAAAGGTCCATTGGTCCTTCGTATACTTTTAATTGTATATTATATTTCATATAATCTCCTTTTTAACTATCTTTTACACCTAAATTATATATTAAAACATAAACATTTGCACTATATTAATAAATAAGCTGTGAATAGGATTTATTATTATTCTATAAGCACCTGTTATTATAAATACTATTAATATTATTCCACTCACACTTTCTATTTTGTATAAGTAATTGTTCCATTTGTATGGAACGAATGTTTCTATTATTCCCCATCCATCAAGTGGTGGTATTGGTAATAAATTAAATGCTGCAAATCCTATATTATATATTATACATGTATATGTAAGCAGTTGTACGCCATATAGTTGCGAATTACTATATATAATTGCACATATTATCGCTGTTATTAAATTAAATACTATTCCTGCTAATGAAACAATAAGATTCCCTATTTTATAATTTTTATAATTCATAGGGTTTACTGGTACTGGTTTAGCCCAACCTATACGAAATATTATCAAAGCTAAAAGTCCTATTGGATCTACATGTTTTAATGGATTTAAAGTCATTCTTCCTGTAAGTTTTGCAGTGTCATCTCCTAAAAGATGTGCAGAATATGCATGACCAAACTCATGGACTGATATTGCTATTGCTATTGATGCAGCTGTAGCTATCAAAGATGGTATTATATTCATAAATTATTTTCCTTTCAAAATTAGTTTTCTTTATTATATATTATAACCAATCTGATATTATTTAGCAAATTGGCTTTTTTTAGTTTATTTCTTTTTTATAATAATTTTTATACAATAAAAAAGCTACAGATTATATCTGTAGCTTTTAATATATCTAGTCAATTTCTTAGTTTTTACCTAAAAGTTTGAACATATTCTTTTTGTATACTTCAACTCCTGGCTGATTAAATGGATTTATATCTATCATATAACAAGTCATAGCACAAGCTCTGAAGAAGAAATAACATAAGTATCCAAAGCTTTTTGCACTCATATCTTCTACTGTTATTAAAAGATTTGGTACTCCTCCAGTATTTTCATGTGCATCAAGAGTTCCTTGCATTGCCATTTTATTTATCCAATCTATATTTTTTCCAGCTAAGTAGTTCATTCCATCCATATTTTCTTCATCAGAAGGGAATATAACATCTTCTATTGGATTTTCAAATAATACTAATGTTTCAAATAAACATTTAGTACCATCTTGTATAAACTGACCTACTGAATGAAGGTCTGTTGAAAATACTGCACTACATGGTAATATTCCTTTTCCATCTTTTCCTTCTGATTCAGCAAATAACTGTTTCCACCATTCTGCAAGCATTGATGTATTAAGATCGTAACTTACAAACATTTCAGCACATTTACCTTTTTCTTCTAATACTCTTCTTGCAACTGCATATGCATAAGCAGTGTTTTTATTAAGATCTGGATCTTTAAAATCATTATAAGCTTCTTCTAGACCTTCCATCATTGCATCTATATCTATTCCTGCTACTGCTATTGGTAATAAACCAACAGGAGTTATAACAGAATATCTTCCACCTATATCATCAGGAATTACAAAAGTAGTATATCCTTCTTTATCAGACATAGCTCTTAATGTTCCTCTTGATTTATCTGTTGTTGCAAATATTCTATTTTTAGCTTCTTCTTTTCCATATTTATTTTCCATAAATTGTTTTAAAAGACGGAAAGCTAAAGCAGTTTCTGTTGTTGTTCCTGATTTAGATATTACATTTACACAAACTTCTTTTCCTTCTATATATTTCATTACTTGAGATACATATGTAGAAGAGAATGTGTTTCCTATAAATATTATTTCTGGTTTTTTGTCTGCATAAAGACCATTTATCATTTCTATAGCTGCACGAGCACCTAAATATGATCCTCCTATACCGCAAACAAGAAATACATCACAATTTTCTCTTATGTATTTAGCACTTTCTTTTATTTTGCTAAATTCATCTTTATCATAATTTTTATACCAATCTACCCAACCAAGAAAATCATTTCCTGTTCCAGTTTTTTCTACAATTTCTTTGTGAAGAGCATTTACTCTATCCTGATGAGCTAATATTTCTTCCATTTTACATGCGTGTGATACATCAAATTTTATCATAGCTTTTCTCC
This sequence comes from Peptacetobacter sp., assembly GCF_029264495.1. Lineage (GTDB taxonomy): Bacteria > Bacillota > Clostridia > Peptostreptococcales > Peptostreptococcaceae > Peptacetobacter. The sequence continues at coordinate 98,511 of NZ_JARIBH010000019.1, read as the reverse complement.
TTTGTATTTATTTTATATAGTCTTCCTACTTTTAAAATATATACACTTTATATAAAATATATTATACCATTTTTGTATCCCCGTAAAGTATAATTTTTATTATTAATCAATATATAAAAAAATATTATAAAATCAAAAAAAATTTTTATGTATTTAATTTTAAAAATTTTAATTTTTATTTTTCATATCTGATATTCTTTTCAATTCATATACTGATACCCCTAAGCATCCAGCTGCACTTATAAGTGTTAAAATAGATTTATCTATTCCTGTAAAATATACATACATGCATGATACTGTAAGAAATAAAAAACCAACTGCTGCTCCTAATCTAGTTTTTGATGTTATTTTTTTTCTCATTTTAATACTCCTAACTTTAAAAAGCTGGACTATTATCCAGCTCTTTATTAATTTTCAATTTTATACTTCCATTATTATAGGTAATATCATAGGATTTCTCTTTGTTTTTTGATAAAGATACTCTTTTAATTGTTCTTTTATACTATTTTTTAAATAAGCCCATTCTTTTATATTATGTTCTTCACATTCATTTAAAACATTTCTTACTATTTGTTTTGCTCCATCCATAAGATCCTCTGATTCTCTTACATATACAAAACCTCTAGATATTATATCTGGACCTGCTAGTACTTTTCCTTCTTCTTTAGAAATTGTAACTACTATTGTCATAAGACCATCTTCTGAAAGATGTTTTCTATCTCTAAGAACTATATTTCCTACATCTCCAACACCTAATCCATCGACTAATATATTTCCTGTAGCAACTTTTCCTTTTATTGCAGCATTTTCTTTCCCTACTTCTAATATATCTCCGTTATTTAAAACAAATATATTTTCTTTTTCTATACCTAAACTATTTGCAAGTTCAGCATGTTTTTTCAGCATTCTATATTCTCCATGTGCTGGTAGGAAGAATTTTGGTTTTACTAACCTTAACATTAATTTTAATTCCTGTTGACAAGCATGACCAGAAACATGAATATCTGCTATATCACTAGATACAACATTTGCTCCTTTTTCAAGTAAAAAGTTTATAACTTTAGATATTAACTTTTCATTTCCTGGTATCGGATGAGCTGATATTATTACTAAATCGCCTTCCTTTATTTCTATTTTTTTATGTTCAGAGTTTGCCATTCTAGCAAGTGCTGACATAGGCTCTCCTTGAGAACCAGTAGTTATTATTACTAATTCTTTATCCTCATAATTTCCTAATTCATTTAAGTCAATTATCATTTCATCTTCTATATCAAGATATCCTAATTCTTTTGCAACATTTACAACATTTAACATAGATCTTCCAGAAACAGTCACTTTTCTATTGTGTTTTTTTGCTGCATCTACAACCTGTTGTAATCTATGTATATTAGATGCAAATGTAGCTACTATTATTCTGCTATCTCCTGCTTTTGTAAATAAATCATCTAATCCTAATCCTACTTTTTTTTCAGATTTTGTATATCCCGGTCTTTCTGCATTAGTACTATCAGAAAGCATTAGAATTACACCTTCTTCACTTAGTTCGCATATTCTCCGAAAATCTAATACATCTCCATCAATAGGTGTTAAATCTATTTTAAAATCACCTGTATGGAATATTACACCTTGGTCTGTATGTACTGCTATAGAGTATGAATCTGGTATACTATGAGTAGTTTTTATAAATTCTACTTCCATATTTCTAAGTTTTATTGTTTGGCGTGGTTTTATTACATGAAGTTCAACATTTTCTAATTTATGTTCTTTAAGCTTAACTTCTAAAAGTCCCATACTTAATCTAGAACCGTATACTGGTATATTTATCTTCTTTAAAAGGTATGGTAATCCTCCTATATGATCTTCGTGTCCATGCGTTATAAATATACCTTTTATTTTATCTCTGTTTTTAACTAAATAACTTATATCTGGTATAACTATATCTATACCTAGCATTTCATCTTCTGGAAAACTAAGACCTGCATCGATTATTATTATTTCGTCTCTATACTCGATAACTGTCATGTTTTTACCTATTTCATTCATTCCACCTAGTGGAATGACTTTTATCTGTTCATCGTTTTTTAACAATAACATCATCTCCTTTTATTTATTTTTTTTATTTTCTATTCAATTCATTCAGAAAAACAATTATTTTATTTTGCAATAATTATTATAACGTTTACTTTAATTTACATAAAAATAATATATATTTAAAAATTAAATATATTTACTTCTTATTAAACTTATGCAATTTATATGCTAATTTTTAAACTTTATACTAAATAGAAATTTCCGATATAATTTTCTATTTCTCACCTTAAAAGTTTAGTACAATATAAATTATTTTTAATAATTCTTCACGATACCCTACCAATTAATATTATTGTAACACAGTTTCAAATATAATATAAGATATATTTATACTATAAGAATTCTTTACTTTTATATTTCTAATTAAAATCTCTAAATTTCAATAGTTTTAGACTCCTTTACAATTTTTATCTCTAAAAAATTCAGATTTATTTCACAATTCTTTTTATATTTAATCAATATATTTTGTTATTATGATATAATAAAATATATTTTTTATAAGATTGAGGAGGTGTAAAATGCGAGGTAAAACTCATTGTGCTGTCGGTATAATAACTGGAATACAATTATCATTAATTTTTTCTCAGCCTATTATTCCTACAACTATTGTTTCATCTGCTGTATTTTCTACATTACCTGATTTAGATAAATCTAATTCAATAATTTCTGGCATTATTTTGAAAAAAAACTTTTCTAAATTTTTATATAAATTGATATTATTTTTTTTGGATATAGCAATTTTTTTAGTATCAATAAAGATTAGTAGCAGTTTTTTTATTAGTGCCTTTATAACTTTTTTCACTATAATTTTTTTAGAAAAAAAAATAACACATTATAATATGAGAAAAGCTCTTATAACAGGAACTTTATTTTTATTATCGATAATTTTATTTTTAGCCAAAGTAAATCTATCTTTTATAATACCATTTATTATTTTTTCAATATTTCCTTGGCTAAGACATAGAAATTTTTCTCATAGTTTTTTTATGGTAATTATAGTTTACTTAATTATGAAACCAATATCTATTTTAATAGATTATGAATTTTTAGCTTTTTTATCCAGTTTTATGTATCTACTTCATATAATTTGTGATATGTTTACAAGACAAGGTGTAGCTATTTTTTATCCTTTTTCTAAAAATATGATTTCTTTAGGATATATAAAAGTCGGAGGTAAGTTTAGTAATATAATAGAAAATTTAATTATTCTTATTTTATTTATAGTAACCATACATTTAATGTTGAAATTCTTATAAAAAAAGCCAATAAATCAATTAATAGATTTATTGGCTTTTTATTTATTTATTTTTTTTTATTTCTTTATAACAGTCTTCACAATATCCATCAAATTTTAAATCATGATTAAGTACAAAGAAATTATAATTTTTTTGAATTTTTGTTTCAATATCTTTTAAAAGATCTTCTTCAACGCCTATTATTTTACCACAGTTTAAACATACTAAGTGATGATGATTATGTCCTTCTTTGTCTAAGTCTATTTCATATCTTATACAACCATCATCTAAGTTTAACTTTGATATAGCTCCTATTTCATCTAAAAGCTGCATAGTTCTGTATACTGTTGCTAATCCTATTTCTGGACAACTCTCTCTAACTTTATCATATATCTCTTCGCTACTAAGATGATAGTATCTATTTTCAAGTAGAACTTCTATTATCGCTCTCCTCTGTGGTGTAATCTTAAAACCAGTTTTTTTCAATTTTTCTTTTAAAAGATCCATTCCATTGCTCATATTTACCACACCTTTTCTCATTTATTAATCAGTCTAAGTTAAAAATTAAAATAAATGCTGTAATAGAAATAATTTCTACTACAGCATTATCTCATTTACTTATTATTCTTCAAAATTAAGTCCTTCTTCTTCCATTATAGCTTCATATACTGCTACAACATTTGAATATTCTTCATCATCTTCTAAAGGTACTAACATTTCACCTTCTTCATCTTCATCTATTCTATATATATACGCTTCTTCACTTTCATTGTCTTCTAAAGGCATTAATATTGCATATTCTTTTCCTTCAGCTTCAAGAGTTAGTATTATTTCAAAAGCTACCTCTTCACCATTTTCATCTATTAAGTTTACTACATTTTCATTTATTTTATTTTCTTCCATCTGTATTCACCTCATATCTTTTTTATTTACTTTTATTATATAATAGAAACTATATTATAACAATTATTTTCTATTATTTACTAATATCTTTCATATGAAAATTAAATAATTATCATTTAGTTTTATTATACCCATTTTTTTATATTCTACTCAAATTATTTAACTTTATAATCTAAATATCCTTGTAATATTAAAACTGCTGCCATCATATCTATTACATTTTTTCTTTTTTTTCTACTTACATCAGCTGTTATAAGTGTTTTTTCTGCGGCAACTGTCGTTAATCTTTCATCCCAAAATTCTATATCTATATCGATTTCTTCTTTTATTAGCTCACAGAATTTTTTTACTTTTTCTCCCTGTGGTCCAACTGTTCCGTTCATATTTTTAGGAAGACCAGACACTATTAAATTAACATTTTTTTCTTTTATTATATTTTTTATTTCATCTATATCATTTTTTTTGCTTGTTCTTTTTATAGTTTTTACACCTTGAGCTGTCATTCCCATAAGATCACTTACAGCAACACCAATTGTTCTATCTCCTATATCAAGCCCCATTATTCTACCTGTCAGCATCTATTTTCTCCTTATCACTATCTTTTAAAACCATATTTATACTTATAACCATAACTGGTATTAATATATAAATTGATGCTGTTGATGCAGCAACAATTCCTGAATCATTTACTAGTAAAGTTATTATGCAACCTATCATAGATGCAATAAATCCTTTAAATACTATTGGATATTTTTCTGCAATAAATCTGAAATGTTTGTTAGGTTTAAATATTAGCGATGCAATTATAACTATACCCGCTATTAATATATTAACCCATACACTAGTTTGAGCAAGTTTCACATTCATCTGTATTTTTCTAGTAAACATAAGAATTACTTCACCAGGTCCATTTAGCATTATTTGTTGAACGAATAAACCTAAATGAGATGGACTTCCTGAAGAAATATCCATAAAAGCAAATGCTATTACTACACACGCAACAGCCACTATTATACCCAAAGCTTTCTTCCAATCAACTTTTATATTATACATAAGAAGTATAAATAGCATATATGCTGCACTTTCTGAAATTGCTCCACCAACATTGGCTCCCATTGATGGGTAGGCACTTGTTATAAGTATTATAACAAAGGCTACAGCTGATAATAGTTTTGGTATTTTTTTATAATATAAAAGTACTGCAAATGCAAATACTGCACTTCCTATTGTAACACCTTCATATTCATTTCCTATACCATAATATCTTGCACCTACCATAGCATCGTAACTCATTATATTATTTTTCATAAGATATGTTCCAAATACAGCATCTACTGCTATTAAAAGTATTGTCACCAACGCAATAAATCCCATTTGTTTTAAGTCATCTTCTTTGAATAACGTTTTTGATACTATATAAATCAGTAATGTTACAGCTATTACACATATAGACATACTAATTTGTCCGCTAAAATTAAATATTGGAGCTATCATAAATGATAATGGCATAATTATGCCAAATTTTATAAGCTCTTTAAGTATATTAAATATTTTTCCTTTATATTTTTTAGGAATTCTTTTAGAAATTAATACTGCTACTAATCCTGCTACCCAAGATGCAGATACTACTCCAACAAATGTATTTACAACACCTGCTCTTATAAGAGCTATTGAGTTTATTTTTTCATATTCTTTTTCAAGAAATTCTATATTATTTTCTTTTTTGATATTTGACATAGTTCTTCCAAGCATCATCTCATTAGATAATCCAAAATTATTAAGAATATCTACACCAATATCCATATTAGCAACTATTCCATCTCTTCTAGTTGTAGGAGATGTTAAAAGACCTTTTCCTTTTTCTGATTTTGAATATTTTATAATAGGTGAAAATCTTTTTTTATTGCTATAATCTAAATTACTTGGAAATGCACTAACTATATAAACAGTATCCTTTTCATTTATCATAGAAAATACTTCTTTTAAATATGAATTTATTCTAGAATATGTTCTAAATTTCATTTTCTCATATGTATTTTTATTTAGGTTCATTTTATATTCGTCTAGTCTATATGTATCACCTAAATCTACATATATTGCATCAGTATTTTTATATAATCTTTTTGTATCTTCTTTTAATTTTTTGTAATCAGTAGATATTCCAAATGGCATAGATGTATCTTTTATATTTATATTTTCTATATTTCCATCATCTATTCTCCCAAAATTATCCATAGCTGCAAATGCAATATTTCTATTTTTTACAAGATTTCCGTTATAATCATTGTAATCTGAATTTCCTATTACTGATGTTTTATATCCATTTTCTGATAGAACCTGTCCAACTACTCCAAGAGTTGATTCAAATTCACCTTTTTCTATATTTTCATTTAAGGTTCTATTTGATTCCATATTTACTATTTTTTTAGCTTTTTTTCCTGTTGATGTTTCATATTCTTTTTTCTGAACTTTATTTGGTTCTATAAAATCAACTGCATCTTTATCATCAAATTTTGCAATTGTAGATCTTCCAGTTGCACCCATAGTCGCTAAACTTCTAGCATCATCATTACCTTGATCTCCTTTTATATTCATTAACCCAACATAACCTTCTTTTTCAAGGAGCATTTTAATTTCTTTTATACTCATCATATTTTCAAGGTTAGTTCTACTCATATTAATAAATATAACTTTTCCTTTTGTTTGTTCAGCACTTACATTTGCAAATGTAGAACTAAAAATTATAAATAGAGATGCAAGTATTGACATAAATTTCTTGAACATTCACCTACCTACTTTCTTTTAAATATTTAGTTATAATTTCTTCAAGAATTTCATCTCTTTCAAATTTTCTTATAACACCTCTTGCATCATTATAACTAGTTATATAACTAGAGTCTCCAGAAAGGAGATACCCTATAATTTGATTTACAGGGTTATATCCTTTCTCTTTTAGAGCCTCATAAACTATTTCCATTGCTTCTTCAACTGTCATTTTATCTTGCTGAGCTCCTTCAAATTTCATAGTGAAATCCATATTATCCATACTCATTTCAAAAACCTCCTCTTTTTTAGAGAAATTATTTTACTTGAGATTTTATAACTTCTTTAGCATAATCTAAGGCTTCATCAACTTTTGATATATCAGTAGCGCCGGCTTGAGCCATATTAGGTCTACCACCGCCTTTTCCTCCAGCTATTTTTGCAACTTCTCTTACTATATTTCCTGAATGTATGCCTTTTTCTATAACATCTTTAGTTGCTGTTACAATAAAGTTTAATTTTCCATCTGCTACATTAGCTAGTACAACCACACCTGTTTCCATTTTATCTCTTAAGTTGTCAGCTGTATCTCTTAATGTATTCATATCCATATTTTCATATTTATTAGTAACTAAGTTTACACCATTTATTTCTATTTTTGAGTCTAAAGCGCTATCTGCTGATTGCATACTTATTTGAGTTTTTAGATTATGTAATTCTTTTTCTAATCCTTTGTTTTCTTCTAAAACATTTTCTACTCTATGTAATAATCCCTCTTCTTTTGCTTTTATTGTAGCACAAACTTTTGATATTAACTCATCTTTTTTGTTAATATATTCATAAACTGCTTTTCCTGTTATAGCTTCTATTCTTCTTACTCCTGATGCTACTCCACTTTCTGATAATATTTTAAATATTCCTGCTTGTGATGTATTAGCAAGATGTGCACCACCACAAAGTTCCATAGAGTAATCACCCATTGTAACAACTCTTACTTCATCTCCATATTTTTCACCAAATAAAGCTGCTGCACCTTTTTCTTTAGCTGAATTTATATCCATTGTTTCTGCAATAACATCATAAGAATTAAATATAGCATTATTTACTTTTTCTTCTATTTCTTTTAATTCTTCTTTTGTAACCGCTTCAAAGTGAGTAAAGTCAAATCTTAGTCTATCTGCTGTAACTAATGAACCAGCCTGATTAGCATGATCTCCTAAAACTTCTTTTAATGCTTTATGTAGTAAATGTGTAGCTGTATGATTTCTTGCACAAGCCATTCTTGTTTCTCTATTTACTTCACAAGTTAATGTATCACCAACTTTTAATTCTCCTTCTTTTATTGTTGCGAAATGTTTTATACTTCCATTTGGACCTTTTTTAGTATTTTTAACACATACTACGACATTTTCATTTTTTAATATACCAGTATCTCCTGCTTGTCCTCCACCTTCTGGATAGAAATTAGTTTTATCTAATACTATTATAACTTCTTTTCCTTCTTTTGCAGAGTTAACTATTTCTGAATCTTCAACTATAGCTAATACTTTACCTTCTCCTGTTAATTCTTTATATCCTACAAATTCAGATGATACATTATCTTCTTTAGAAAGAGGATCTTCTTTCCAACTTTCACCATCCATATTTCCTCTAGCTGTTCTTGCTCTTTCTTTTTGTTTTTCCATTTCTTCTGCAAATTCTTTTTCATCTACAGAAAGTCCTTCTTCTTTTAATATCTCTACAGTTAAATCTAGAGGGAATCCATATGTATCATAAAGTTTAAATGCTATTTCTCCATTAAGAACTGTTTTTCCTTCTTTTTTAAGTTCTTCTTTATAAGAATTCAACATTTCTATACCTTGATCTATAGTTTCATTGAATTTTTCTTCTTCTATTTTTATAACTTTTTTAATATAATCTTGTTTTTCAACTAATTCTTTATAAGCTTCTCCACTTACTTTTATAACATCATCAACTAATCCTTCTAAGAATGTTCCCTTTATTCCTAAAAGTTTTCCATGTCTAGCAGCTCTTCTTAGTAATCTTCTAAGTACATATCCTCTACCTTCATTTGATGGTAAAACTCCATCTGCTATAAGGAATGATACGGCTCTTATATGATCAGTTATAATTCTTATAGATTTATCATTTTCTTTATTTTTACCATATTCTATGTTTGCAACTTTTGAAACTGCTTCTAATACTGAATGTATTGTATCAACTTCAAATATGTTATCTACACCTTGCATTATGCAAGCTATTCTTTCTAGTCCCATACCTGTATCTATATTTTTATTTTCTAATTCACTATAGCTACCATCTTCTTCTTTTGAGAACTGAGTAAATACATGATTCCAGAATTCAAGGAATCTATCACAATCACATCCTGGTTTACAATCAGCACATCCACAGCCATATTCTTCACCTCTATCAAAGTAGATTTCTGAACATGGTCCACATGGTCCAAGTCCTATTTCCCAGAAGTTATCATCTTTACCTAATCTAACTATTCTTTCTTCAGGGAATCCCATTTCTTTTGACCATATATCATATGCTTCGTCATCTTCTTCATATACAGTAACCCATATTTTTTCTTCTGGTATATTTAACCATTTAGTAGCAAATTCCCATCCCCAAGATAAAGACTCTCTTTTGAAATAATCTCCAAATGAAAAGTTTCCTAGCATTTCAAAGAATGTAGCATGTCTAGCTGTAACACCTACATTTTCTATATCTCCAGTTCTTATACATTTTTGGCAAGTTGCCATTCTACTTTTTGGTGGAGCTTCTACTCCAGAAAAATAATTTTTAAGTGGAGCCATTCCCGCATTTATTAATAGTAAACTCTTGTCATTATTTGGCACAAGAGGATAACTAGCTCCTACATAATGTTCTTTAGTTTTAAAGAACTCTAAAAATTTACTTCTTATTTCGTTTAATCCCATTTTTTCCATAATATTTTCCTCCAATTTTATTTTTTTACGAAAAAAAACTCGCTCCCTATGTATTAACATAGGGGCGAGTATTATTCGCGGTACCACCCTAATTTACAGATTAAAATCTGATTCTCCGGTATTCCTTAGTCTTAACGTAACTAACGTAAATTCCTACTTAAAGTTCAGAATTTCTGCTCCAAGACTGCTTCAACTTTCTTATTTGAAGGGTTCTCAGCTACTCCCTATCTCTGTACAAAATCAGTAAGCCTACTACTTCTTTTCATAGCATTTTCAAAATTTTTACTTTTTATATATTTACTATAATACTAAATTTTTAAATCTTTTTCAAGATTTTTATATCTTAAAATTAGATTATATATTTTAAAAATTATAAATCAAATCTCTATTTTATTATCTCATCTATAATTCCGCCACCAACTAACATATCACCATCATACATTACTAGTGATTGTCCTTTTGTTATAGCTCTTTGACTTTCTTCAAACACTACTCTTGCACTATTATCTGAAATTTTATAAATTTTAGCTATAGATGGTTTAGCAGAATATCTAACTTTTGCTTCAACTGTAAATGGTTCTTCAACATCTGCAAAATCAAATGGTATAGTATTTACATTATTTATTATAAGTTCTTTTTTAAATAAGTCATCATTATCACCTAATACAACTACATTGTCCTTTGAATTTATATCTATTACAAACATTGGTTTCCCAAATGCTATTCCAAGTCCTTTTCTCTGACCTATTGTATAGTTTATTATTCCTTTGTGTTTTCCTATTTTATTACCATCTTTTTCAACAAAATCTCCAGATTTTATATTTATATCTGAATTTTCTTTTAGATACCTTACATAATCATCATCTTTGATAAAGCATATTTCCTGACTATCTTTTTTATTATGTACATCAAGTCCAATTTCTTTTGCTATACTTCTCACTTCATCTTTTTCATATAATCCTATTGGTAATAGTATTCTAGATAATTGTTCTTGCTTTATATTATATAAATTATAAGTTTGATCTTTTTTCCCAGAACTTCCTTTTTTAAGCATCAATCTTCCTGTTTTTTCATCTTTTACAACTCTAGCATAATGTCCTGTTGCAACATAATCACAGTCAAATTTTTTTGCAACATCAAAAAATAAACCAAATTTTATAAATTTATTACACACAATACAAGGATTTGGCGTTCTTCCTTCTGAATATTCTTTTATAAAATTGTCTATTACTTTTTCTTTAAATTCTTTATGAAAATCTAAAACATGAAGGGGGATATCTAGTTTATCTGCTACACTTTTTGCATCTCTTATTGTTGCTTCTGTCATTCTTTTTTCTTCTTCTGTTTTATCATTAGACAGTCTCATATTTACACCAATGACATCATAACCCTGTTTTTTTAAAAGATATGCAGCGACGGAGCTATCAACTCCGCCACTCATACCTAACATAACTTTCTTTTTCATATTATTTAACACCTCTATAGTTTATATGCTCTGTTTGTTAGTCTTCTTCTATTTCTTCATGCTCATGAGCATCTGTTATTTCATAACCTTCTAGCTCAGGAATTACTATATCGTGTTTTTTAGCATAATCTATAAGAGCTGCTTTAACTGCTTGTTCTGCAAGAACTGAACAGTGCATTTTAACTGGTGGTAAACCGTCTAAAGCTTCTGCAACAGCTTTGTTTGTTAACTGAAGTGCTTCATGTATACTTTTACCTTTTATCATCTCTGTAGCCATTGATGAACTTGCTATTGCACTACCACATCCAAATGTTTTAAATTTTACATCTTTTATTATTTCATCTTCTATATCAAGATATATTTTCATTATATCTCCACAAGTTGGATTTCCAACTTCACCTACACCACTTGCATCTTCTATTGCTCCCATATTTCTAGGGTTCATGAAATGATCCATAACTTTATCACTATATTGCATAATTAATTTCCTCCAAAATTCATAATTTTATTTTAATCTATTAAACTTGTTTACTATTTTTATTTTATCAAATAACACTAATGTATTATTTATTTTCACTATTTAATGCTTCTTCATATAGAGGAGACATACTTCTTAATCTCTCTATTACTTTTGGTAAAACTTCTATTATATAATCTATATCCTCATCTGTCGTAAAATCACCAACAGTTAATCTTAATGAACCATGAGCTATTTCATGTGGTAATCCAATCGCTAAAAGTACATGTGAAGGATCTAATGAACCAGATGTACAAGCAGAACCACTTGAACCAGATATTCCTGCATGATTTAGAAGTAATAATATTCCTTCACCTTCTATAAATTTAAATGCAAAGTTTACATTTCCTGGAAGTCTATCTTCTAAACTACCATTTATTCTTGTGTATGGTATTCTTTCTTTTATACCTTCTATCAATTTATTTCTTAATCTTGTAAGTTCTTTTACATGATTTTCCATATTTTCTTTTGCTAATTCTGCAGCTTTTCCATACCCTACTATTGCAGGTATATTTTCTGTACCAGCTCTTCTTCTTTTTTCTTGAGCTCCACCATGTACAAGATTATCAAATCTTAATCCTCTTCTTATAAATAAAGCTCCTACACCTTTAGGTCCATATATCTTATGAGAAGACATACTAACCATATCTACTCCAAGGTCTTTTACATCTACTGGTATATTACCAACAGCCTGTACTGCATCAGTATGGAATAATATTTTATGTTTTTTTGCTACTGCTACTAATTCTTTTATTGGTTCTATTGTTCCAATTTCATTATTTGCAAACATTATACTTATTAGTATTGTGTTATCTTTTATTGCTTTTTCTAAATCTTCTGGACTTACTTTTCCCTCTTCATCAACATCTAAGTAAGTAACTTCAAAGCCAAAGTTTTTTTCTAGATATTCACATGTATGTAACACAGCATGATGTTCTATTTTAGATGTTATTATATGATTACCTTTATTTTTTCTTTGTAAATCAAATGCCACCCCTTTTATTGCCCAGTTATCACTTTCTGAACCACCTGCTGTAAAATATATTTCATTTGGATCAGCATTTATAAGACTTGCTACTCTAGTTCTTGCTAGTTCTAACGCATCTTTTGCTTCATGACCATAATCATAAAAACTTGATGCATTTCCAAATCCTTCATTAAAGTACGGAAGCATTTCATCTATAACTTCTTTTTTTACTGGTGTTGTTGCTGAGTAATCCATATATATTCTTTTATTTTCCATAATCTTTCCCCTTTCACTTGCTTTTAAGACTTTTAACTATATTTTAACTTAATACTTAATTTCTAATTTTCTCTTATTTTATTTATATCCTAAATTTATAAATTTAATCACTTTTTTGAATTTGTATTTTATAATCTATTTTATAATTAAATAAGAAATCTGTCTTTATCTTGAGCTTTCCAATCATCTACCATATCTTGTAAAAAAGTAGTATTTACAACTTCATCTATAGCATCTTTCATCTTCTTCCAAACTAATCTTGTTACACACCTAGATGAATTACTACAACTTCCTTCCTCTTTTAAACATTCTGATATAGTAATCGGTCCTTCAAGTACATTTAAAATATCTCCAACTGATATATCATTTGGTTCTTTCGCTAAAAAATATCCTCCTTGTGCACCTCTTATACTTTTTATAAGTCCTGCTTTTTTTAACTTAGAAAATATTTGCTCTAAATACCGTTCTGATATATTTTGCTTATCAGATATATATTTTATAGATATTGGTTCTTTACCATAATTTATAGCTAGTTCAAACATCGCTTTTAAACCATATCTACCTTTTGTTGAAAGTTTCAATATATCACCTTCTTTTTAATTCCTACTGATTTGCTATGAATTAATAATATTATATCCTACTAATTTTGTCAAGATTATTTTTATTAGTTTTTTCTATAGGTACTCGATTATTTATTAATTTTTTCTTTATAATCCTTTACATTTTTATTTATTATCTTTACTTACTATTTTCTTTAACTTGCTTCCAATATGAACTATATGCCCTTTCATTTTTATTTTCTCCTGGAATATAGTATTTTCTATCTTTTAAAGAATTTGGTAAATATTCTTGATCTACCCAATTATTTTTATAATTATGAGGATATTTATATTCTATACCTCTTCCCAATTTCGCTGCACCTGAATAATGTGCATCTTTTAAATGATTTGGAATTTCTCCAATTTCATTATTTTCCACATCATAGATAGCTTTATCGATAGCATTTATTACAGAATTCGACTTTGGACATTGTGCTAAATAAATAGTCGCTTGAGCTAAAGGAAGTCTAGCTTCTGGAAATCCCAATTGAAGTGCAGATGATACACATGCATATACAATACTTATTGCATTTGGAACAGCTAATCCAACATCTTCTGAAGCAACACAAAGAAGTCTTCTCGTTATATTTTGTATATCCTCTGCCTTAATTAATCTCGCTAAGTAATGTAAAGATGCATCTACATCAGAACCTCTTAATGATTTATGAAAAGCCGATAGTATTGAATACCCTTCATCTCCTTTTCTATCATAGTTAACAGATTTTGCTATTGAACTATCTATAACATTTTGTAAAGTTATATCGACTGTAGCATCTGATATATTTATTCCTAAATTGAATGCAAGTTCTAATCTATTAATAGCTGTTCTCATATCTCCATTACTTATATTCGCTATTTGATACAATGCTTCATCTTCTACCATATTAATTTTATATGTTTTACTATCTTTTAATTTTTCTATACAGTTTTTTAATCCCTCTACTATATCTTCTTTTTCTATTGGTTTAAACTCAAATACTGTGCTTCTACTCAGTATTGCTTTATATATAACAAAATATGGATTATCTGCTGTACTTGCTATTAATGTAACAGAACCATCTTCTATAACCTCTAATAAAGACTGTTGCTGCTTTCTATTTAATGCTTGTATTTCATCTAACATTAAAATTATCCCATTATAAGAAAATAAATCTCTTTTAGAGGACTCTATAACTTCTTTAATTTCTTTTACACCACAATTTACAGCATTTAACTTAACATATTTTTTACCTGTCACATTAGCTATTATATTAGCAAGTGTTGTTTTTCCCGTTCCTGGAGGCCCATAAAAAATCATATTTGGAATATTTCCTCGTTCTATTATTCTGTTCATGACCTTATTTTTTCCTATTATATGCTTTTGACCTACCATATCTTCTATTTTATTCGGTCTTAATCTATCTGCAAATGGTTGCATTTTATCACCCTCTATAATTTATTATAATATATTATTATCAATAAAAAAGAGATATCATAACATGATATCTCTAATATTTATTATATTATAAAATATTTTTTTGATAATATCTATTATCTACTTTCTTTTGTTTTAGAAAGTTCTTCTAATAATTTATCATTTAATATTCTAATATGTGTTCCTTTCATTCCTAGAGATCTAGATTCTATAACACCTGCACTTTCAAATTTTCTAAGTGCATTTACAATAACTGATCTAGTTATTCCAACTCTATCAGCTATTTTACTAGCTACTAAAAGACCTTCTTTTCCATCAAGTTCCGCAAATATATGCTCAACAGCTTCTAGTTCAGAATATGAAAGTGTTCCTATAGCCATCTGTACAACAGCTTTTTTTCTCATTTCTTCTTCCATTTCTTCGCTTATAGCTCTTAAAATTTCTAATCCTACAACAGTAGCTGAATATTCTGCAACAACTAAATCTTCATCTGTAAAGTCATTTTCGTATCTAGTTATTATTAGTGTTCCTAATCTTTCTCCACTTCCGTGAATTGGCACTACAACTGTTTTTTTATCTAATCTACCATGTTCATATGGGAATATTTTTAAAGCTTCTTCACCTGTTATATTTTCTTTAGTATCTTCTATTTTTAGAAGATTTTTTGTGTATTCTTCTGGGAACCATTTTTGTTTTGTTATTTCGTCCTCTATTACAGAACTATCTTCTTCATTAGCTAAATGAAGACCTAATACTTTACCTTTTGCACTTATTATATAAGTATTTGAACCTAAAACATCTCCTAACACACCAGCAAGTAGGTTGAATGATATATTGCTACCACCGCTAGTCTGTAATGTTCTGTTTATTTTTCTTGTTTTTTGTAATAATTCACTTACCATATTGAATTCATCTCCTTGTCAAACTTTTATACTCAATAAATGAATCTGTTTGATATAATAACTTTTAGATTTTCGCATAAAATCTCTACTTTTCTACTATTCTATAAAAAGATTATCATAACTTCAAGTTGATTTCAATATAATTTTGGCATTTTTTTTAATTTTCACTATTTTATATACTATTTTTAATTTTAATTCATTTCGGAATTATTTGTATTTTGCTAAAATTTTTTCAATTTTCCACAATATATTAAAATTTTTAGTATACTTAGTTTTCAGTTTCTATTTCTTTTTCAAAACCACATTCTTTATTAGAACAAATATGCTTACTTGCTTTTTTAGATATTTTTTCTACCATATAAGAACCACATTCTGGACAGACTTCTTCTACCGGCTTATTCCACTCTACAAAATCACAATCTGGATATTTACTACATCCATAAAAAGCTCTTCCTTTTTTACTTTTTCTAAGTATTATTTCTCCTTCTTTACATTTAGGACATTTAACACCTATTTTATTTACTATTGGTTTTGTATTTTTACATTCAGGATAATTTTTACATGCCATAAATTTTCCAAATCTACCATATTTTATTACCATATTAGATCCACACAATTCGCATATTTCGTCTGTTTCAACATCCATATTAACCTTTTCTATATTTTCAAGTGCTTCTTTTATAGCTTCTTCAAATGGTTCATAAGATTCTTTTACAACATTTTTCCAATTAGCCTCTCCTTCTTCTATTGTATCGAGCTGATTTTCAAGTTTTGCAGTAAAATCTACGTCCATTAATTTAGAAAAATTAGCTTCTAATATTTCTGTTACTAATATACCAAGTTCAGTTGGTTTTAAACTAGATGCATTTTTTTCAACATATTCTCTATTTAAGATAGTTGCTATCGTTGGAGCATATGTACTTGGTCTACCTATTCCTAATTCTTCTAAAGTTTTAACAAGGCTTGCTTCTGTATATCTAGCTGGTGGCTGTGTAAAATGTTGTTCTGGTAAAATTTCATTTACTTTAAGAACATCTTTTTCTGATATTTCAGGAAGTATTTTATCTTCTCTTCCATAGAAATTATATATTTTTGTATATCCATCAAATATCATTTTTGAACCTGTAGCTTTAAAAGTAATATTTTCTATCTTACTTTCTACATTCATAAGTTCAAATTCTGATTCACTCATCTGACTTGCTACAAATCTTCTCCAAATTAAGTTATATAATTTAAATTGATCTTTAGTTAAAGAATCTTTTATACTTTCTGGAGTTCTATCTACAGATGTAGGTCTTATAGCTTCATGAGCATCTTGTACTTTTTTAGCACTTTTTTTATTAGAAGATTTTTTTTCTTCTTTATAATATTCATCTCCTAAATTTTCTTTTATAAATACTTCTGCTTTTTCTTTTGCTTCTTCAGAAATTCTATTTGAATCCGTTCTTATATAAGAAATCAAACCAACTGTTCCTTCTCCCTTTATATCAATTCCTTCATACAACTCCTGTGCTACCATCATTGTTTTCTTAGTTGAGAATCCTAATTTATTAACACCTTCTTGTTGAAGAACACTTGTTGTAAAAGGTTTTGGTGCTGATTTTTTTCTTTTTTTAGATTCTATTTTTTCGATTTGTAAATCTTTATTTTCTATAATTCTTAATATATCATTTACTTCTTCTTTGCTTTTTATTTCTATTTTTTCTCCATCTTTAGATACTAATTTAAAATCTATAATATCTTTATTTTGAGTTTCAGATTTAATGTCTATTGTCCAATACTCAACTGGTATAAATGCATCTATTTCTTTTTCTCTATCACATATCAATTTTGTTGTAACAGACTGTACTCTACCTGCACTCAGACCTTTTCTCAATTTCTGCCAAAGTACAGGACTTATTTGATAACCAAGAAGTCTATCTATTACTCTTCTTGCTTGTTGTGCATCTACTAAATTTAAATTTATCTTTCTAGGATTTTTTATAGCTTTTCTTATTGCATCCTTTGTTATTTCATTGAATTCTATTCTACATTCCTCATCATTTTCAATTCCTAGTATATGTTCTAAGTGCCAAGAAATTGCTTCCCCTTCTCTATCGGGGTCGGTTGCAAGATAAACTTTACTAGCTTTTTTTGCCGCTTTTTTTAAATCTTTTATCAAGTCACCTTTTCCTCTTATATTTATATATCCTGGCTCAAAGTTATTTTCTATATCTATACCCAATTTACTTTTTGGAAGATCTCTAACATGTCCTACAGATGCTTTTACTGTGTAATGGCTTTTACCAAGAAATTTTTCTATAGTTTTAGCTTTTGCTGGTGATTCCACTATAACTAATATTTTTGCCAAAAAACACACCTCCATCATAATTTATTTCTTATATTTTCATACTGTACACCCCTTTTTCTATTTCAAAAATAAGACCATACAGTTTTAATTTTTCTATAATAGGATTTACATTTTCAATACCTATTTTTGATTGGCTACATAAAGAATCAATATCTATAGTACCATTTTTTTTAATAATATCAATAACTATATTTTCAAATTCACTTAATTTTATATTTATATTATCATATTTTTCATCTTTTTTTATTATTTTTAATTTAAATGTTTCAAATTCCTCTAAAATATCATCTATACTTTCTGTTAATTTTGCTCCATCTTTAATTAGTTTATGACAACCTCTACTATTTTCAGAAAATAAACTTCCTGGAACAGCAAAAACCGTTCTTCCTTGCTCTGCTGCAAACTCAGCTGTTATCAATGCTCCACTTTTTATTGCAGCTTCTATTACAATAACACCTTCACTCAATCCACTTATTATTCTGTTTCTTTTAGCAAAATAATATGGTAGTACCTTTTTGTTTATTCCATGTTCTGATATAACTGCTCCTCCAGATTCGACAATTTTATTCATAAGTCGAATATTTGTCTTTGGAAGAGGATTATCTATTCCAGAACCCAAGATACCAAATGTTTTTCCATTTCCCAATAATGCTGTTTCATGGCTTATTGCATCTATTCCTATAGCAAGACCACTGATTATATTTATACCGTATTCAGAAAGTTCTCTTGTTATTTTTTTTGTACATTCAACTCCATATCCAGTCGGTTTTCTAGAACCAACTACACCAATAGAAAAATTTTTCCCAATATTTGAAATATCTCCTTTATAAAAAATGACTTTTGGTGCATCATATATGTTCTTTAAATCTTTTGGATAATCTTCATCTAATATTATAGAATACTTAACTTTTTTCTTATAAAGCATTTCTTTATAATCATCAATAGTTACCTTTTTTCTATATTTAATAATATTTTCTTTTATTTTCTCATTTACACTTTCAAAATTATATATTGTTTCATTAGAAAAATCAAATATATCTTCAATTTTTATTACTTGTTTCTCTATTTTATCTATAGTAAGGTTGCTACAACCAACTACACCATATAACCATAAGTATACATCTTTTTTATCCATTATTATTCCTCCATTTTATAAATTATATCCTTTTGAAAAATAAGTATAATAAGCTTTTCTCATAGAAAAAGCTTCTAATATATCATTTTCTTCTATATTTTTTCTTTCATTTAAATCTGCTATAGTTCTTGCAACTTTCAATAACCTAGTATAGCTTCTATTACTCAATCTATATTTTTCAAAAATAATTTTTAATATATTTTTTGTCTTTTCATCAATTTTACAAAACTCATCTATATCATTACTGTTCATATCTCTATTTAATTTTCCACATTCTCCTTTAAATCTTTCTCTTTGTATTTTTCTAGCATTTTCTATTCTTTTTTTTATTTCATGAGAAGTTTCATTTTTTACATTTGAATTTAATTCTTGAAATGAAATAGTTTTCACTTCTGTGAAAATATCTATTCTATCTAATAATGGTCCAGATATCTTATTTAAATATCTATCTATTTCGTATTGTCTACATCTACATTCTGTTTCTGACCTATAGTATCCACATGGACAAGGATTCATAGCTGCTACCAATATAAAATCACTTGGATATGTTATACTGTATTTTAATCTAGAAACATTAACCTTTCTATCTTCTATAGGTTGTCTTAATGCTTCTAGTGTTTTTCTATTAAATTCTGCTAGTTCATCTAAAAATAATATTCCTTTATTTGCCATAGTAACTTCACCAGCTTTAGAATCTATACCACCTCCTATCAAAGAAATACTTGTTGATGTATGATGTGGAGATCTAAATGGCCTTTTCTCAATAAGTCCTTTTCTTTCTATTGAATCTGATGATACACTATAAATTCTACTAACTTCTAACATTTCTTCTTTTGTCATATCAGGTAATATAGTATTCATTCTTTTTGCAATAAATGACTTACCAGAACCTGGTGGTCCTATCATAAGCATATTATGTCCGCCTGCCATAGATATTTCAGCACATCTTTTTAAATATAAGTTTCCTTTTATGTCGCTAAAATCAATATCTTCTTCTTTTTCTTCATTTATATTTATTTCACTTAGCAAAGCAGATTTTCTCTCTTCTAATTCTAAATTTTTTATACTTCCATTTATTATAGATATACAGTCTTTTAAAGTTTTTACAGGTATTATTTCTATATTATCTATAAAGCTACACTCAAAAAAGTTATCTTTTGGAATAAATACTTTTTTATAGCCATTTTCTTTTGCGCCTATTATTATTGGTAGTATCCCTTTTATCGACTTTACACTACCATCTAGCGAAAGTTCTCCAACAAATACTAATTTTTCTAATTCTTTTCTATTTATATGTATTTTTTCACTAAGTATACCAAGACTTATTGGTAAATCTAAAAAAGAGCCTTGTTTTTTCATGTCTGCTGGTGATAAATTTACAACTATTCTAGCATTTGGGAATTTGTAACCACTATTTATAATTGCAGATTTAACTCTTTCTCTGGCTTCTTTTATTTCAGTACTTGCTAGTCCTACTATATTAAATGATGGTATACCTTTACTTATATCGACTTCAACTTTTATATCACAACTGTCTATTCCTATAATGTTCCTTGAATTAATAGAACTTATCATAAAATCATCTCCTATAATATTTTAAAATGCATTTATTATATGTTTAATTTTTCTATCTTTAATATAAATTTCTATTACATCAAATCTAACTGATACATCTTCTATAAAATTACTCATTATGTAATATTCAGCTGTTTTTCTTATTTTATTTTGTTTATTTATATCCACTGCTTCAGCTGGATATCCATATTTACAATTAGTCCTGCTTTTAACCTCTATAAAAACTATTTCCGTTGCATCAAAATATGCTATTATATCTATCTCACCGAATTTACTCCAATAATTTCTTTCTAATATAGTTGCTCCTTTGTCTATAAGAAACTTGAGTGCTATATTTTCTCCAATTCTTCCTTTTTCTACATTATTCATAAAACTATATAACCTCCTATTATTTTTATAGATAATTTCTATATTTATTATTCCAACAAATATTTTTTTTATACTTTTTATTAAAATATTTAAAATATATATATACTTTTAATTTTTAAAATTGTAATATTATATATATATCAAAATAGGAGGTTTTATTATTATGTTAAAAAAAATAGATTTAAAAGATTTAAGCATTAATCCTTTTACACTTTTAAATACTGACTGGGCTCTTTTAATGGCTGGTGATAAAAATTCTTTCAATTCAATGACTGTAAGTTGGGGTGGAATGGGAGTTCTTTGGAGAAAAAATGTTACTACTGTTTATGTTAGACAAAGTAGATATACTAAAGAATTTATGGATAATAGCGATTTTTATACACTTACATTTTTAAAAGATGATTTTAAGGAACAACTTTCTCTTCTTGGAACAAAATCTGGAAGAGATATTGATAAAATGAATGTAGAAGGTTTAAATCTTATAGATATCGAAAATGGATTTGCTTATGAAGAATCAAAACTTGTTTTTGTTTGTAAGAAATTATTTAAAAATGATTTAAAAGAATCTCAATTTTTAGTAGATAATTTATTTAATGAATGTTATTCTGATCCCGAAGATATTCATACTATGTATGTTGGAGAAATAGTTGATTGTTATATTTCTGAATAATTAGTTAAAATAAAAAGCGGTCTATGAATTAATTTTTCCATCAGACCGCTTGATTTTGATATTAAAGTAGAATTATTTTGCTAAAAACTTACATCTGATCCATTTTTTCTTTTACACAGATATAATAGTCTTTTGCTTCTAGGACTTGTGCTTCTAACACATCTATTAATTCTTGTTGCCAATCAGCACATTTATCCTTTAGCTCCATAGGAAGGGCTCTATCTGCAATGTATCTATCTATCCAGTCTCCTGCAGATTTTATGATCTCTTCTCTTTCTTTAACAAATTTTTCAATTTCTTTTAAGGCTGTATCATAATTTCTTTCAGTCATAGAAATCCCTCCTTTTTTATTTGCTTATTATATAATTCTATATTAAAATCTTTTTTACCTCTTTTTTCTTTAATTTTTATTATAATTTAATTTTATCTATATATAACCTTTTCATCTATATCAGATATTTGTTGACATCCTGTTAAAATCATTGCACCTTCTAGTTCTGATTTTATTTTTTTTATGTATGTCTCAACCCCATCTGTAGCACCACCAAATGAAGCTGTTACAAATGGTCTACCTATTAATACTGCATCTGCTCCTAGTGCAATCATTTTTTCAACGTCCACACCAGTTCTAATTCCTCCATCTGCAAGTATTTTTATTTTACCTTTTACTGCTTTAGCTATTTCTGGAAGTACATCTGCTGAACCTGGAGTAAAATCTAATACTCTTCCTCCATGATTTGAAACTACTATAGCATCTGCTCCAGCTTCAACTGCCATAAGAGCATCTTCAACAGTCATTATTCCTTTTAATATAAAAGGTAATTTTGTTGAGTTTACTAATTCTTTTATTTGATTTATATTTTTAGGAAGAACTGGTTTTCCATGTAGTGATAAAGTGACTAATCCACAAGCATCTATATCAACTCCTACTGCAAAAGCTCCTGCTTCTTCAGCTAATTTTATTTTTTTTATTATGTTTTCATTGTCCCAAGGTTTTATAAATACTATTCCATTTCCATTATGGCATTTTAAAACATCTAAATTTTCTATAAGAAATGCATCTACTGCCGTATCTCCTACCATTGCATATATTCCTGAATTTGAACATCCTTCAACAACAGGCTCTATATATTCTCTTTCTGTTAATTTTCCACCCATATTTAAAGTTGTACCTGTTACTGGTGCTGCAAATATTGGTGCATCCATTTTTTTGCCAAATAATTCTATAGTTGTGTCTGGATTAGATACATTGTGTATTACCCTCATATTTAATTTGACCTTTTCAAGAGCATTTATATTTTCTATAAACGCTTGACCAGTTCCTTTTCCTCCCATACCTGGCACTTCTCCTGCACAAGCTACTCCATTACAAACTTTACATACTTTGCAACTTCCATTTAATTTTTCTTTTGCATTTTTTAACATTTCATTATAATCCATTTTTTACCCCCATAAATTAACTTTTATTTATATTTAAAATTTATTAATTTTAAAGAACATTTTTAAGAAAACTTTTCCTATGTATTGGAGTTATTCCATTTTCATCTATTGCTTTATAGTGTTCTGCCGTTCCATATCCTTTATGATGTGCAAAGCCATATTCTGGATATATTTCATCATATTGATACATAAGAGAATCTCTTGTTACTTTAGCTAAAATACTTGCTGCTGCTATTGATATGGATTTCGCATCTCCTTTTATTATAGAATTTTGTTCTATTTCTACATCTGGAATATGAACTGCATCTGCTAAAATATAATCTGGCTCTTTTTTTAAACAATTTAATGCTTTTTTCATAGCCATATATGTAGCATTTAATATATTATATTCATCAATTTCTTCATTATTTACTATTCCTATTCCAAAATCTAATGCTTCTTCTTTTATTTTATCAAATAACTCATTTCTTTTTTCTTCACTTAATTTTTTAGAATCATTTATTCCCTTTATTTTTGTTCCTTTTTTAAATACTACTACAGCAGCTACAACAGGTCCCGCAAGAGGCCCTCTTCCTGCTTCATCTACACCTGCTATATAAGTATATCCTTTTTCATATCCTTCATTTTCAAAGCTATTTATTCTTTCCAATCGCTCTTCTTCTAATCTTATTTTATCTAATTTTTTAGCTAAACTGATAGCTATTTTGTTTACAGATTTTCTTTCATCGCCTTTTAATTTTTCTATAAAATCAAGATATTCTTCTTCTTTTAAATTATCTACTATTTCTTTAATCTCTTTTACACTTTTATCTTTCATATATTATTCCTCCATATTATTATAAGTATAATTATACAGTAAAAATGATTTTTATACATCTTCTATATCAAAATATACTATTTCCATATTAACTAAATAAGATTTTTTATAGATAAAAAAATAATAATAAAAGACCGTTAGAAAAACTAACGGTCTTTTATTTATTAAATATATTTAAGTTAGGCTTGTTTATTTTTTGAAGGAATGAAAATTCCTATTATAGCAGCGAATACTACTGGTAAAATCCAGTTAAATCCAAACTGATATCCTGGAAGAGTTACTACCGCTTTAACTCCCATTATTGTAAGTACACTTATTATTAATGCCATATATGTTGCACATATAAATACATTATCATTTTTTATTTTATTTCCAAATAATGATAGTATTATTAAAGTTATTGTTGCTGGATATACTATACTTAATATTGGTGCTGAGAATTTTATAATTGTACTAACACCAAAATTAGATACTACTGCAGAGAATATACATACACCTATTACTATATGTTCATATTTTAATTTTCCGTTTGTTAAAGTTGAGAAATATCTTCCTGCTGCTGAAGTTAATCCTATTGATGTTGTTAAACATGCTAGTGCAACGATTATAGCTAATAAAACTTTTCCTGTTTGACCTAGTAGAGCTTCTGTTATAGAAACTATTAATGCAGTCTGTTCTACATCCATTCCATATTTAGTTGATACTGTTGCTCCTAAGTAGCAAAGACCACCATATACTAATCCCATTCCTATAACTGCTATAGCTCCAGCTCCTATTGTAGCTTTTACCATTTGAGATTCTTCTTTATATCCTTTATCCATTATAGATACTATTACTATTGTTGAGAATACTGTTGCTGCTAATGTATCCATTGTCTGATATCCCTGATTTACACCTTCAGAGAACACTGCTGGCACTAATGAATCAGGTCTTATCTCTCCAAGAGGTGATATTATACCTTTAACAATAAGTATAGCAAGTGCTATCAATAATGCTGGTGTTAAAAACTGTCCTACTATATCAACAACCTTTGATGGTTTTATTGTTAATACTAAAGTTAATGCGAAAAATATTATTGAGAATAATATATTATTAAATCCCGGCCCTATTGTAGGTAATATACCCATTTCATATGTTGTAGCCGCTGTTCTTGGTATTGCTAAAAGCGGTCCTATACATATTACTATAGCTGATCCTAAAACTATACTTAATTTATGTCCAGCTCTATCAAACATTTTTGATGTATCGCCTTTAAATCTAGTGGCCGCTATAACTGCTAATAAAGCTAAACCACCATCAGCAAATAGAAATCCGATAAATCCAGTAAACCAACTAGATCCAGCTTCTACTCCTAAATAAGGTGGGAATATTAAGTTACCTGCTCCAAAGAACATTGCAAATAATGCAAATCCAACTACCATTAAATCTTTAAATTCTACCTTTTCTTTACCCATTTTTGGCACCTCCACCATTCATAATTCCTGTTAATAATAATTCTTTTTATTTTTTAATTTTTCTAAAAATTTAAATAATTCCTTAACTTTCTTCTATTATACATTTCGATAAGCAAAAATGTCAATATATTTTTTCAATTTATAAAATTTTCACAAAATTTACATTTTAAAAAACGCTATATTTTAAAATATAGCGTTTTTACATTTTTACTTTTATTTATTTTTTTATTATACTATATAATTTTTTTATTACTAATTATCTAAATTTAAGCTTCTGTTTTAACAAAGTTACCAACTATACCTGCTATTATAACAGGAACAACCCAGTTAAATCCTAAAGTTGCAAATGGAAGTAAATTTATTAAAGGAACATTTATTCCATAACTTTGTAATATTGTCAATATACTTATAATTAAAGACATATATGTAGCAAATTTATACACATTATCATTTTTTATTTTTTCATTAAAGAAAGCTAATACTATCAGAACTATTGTAGGTGGATATACTATACTTAATATTGGTGATGCAAATTTAATTATAGCTCCAACTCCTATAGATGCCATACATGCTGAAAATACACAAACTATTGTTACTATCTTTCCATATGAAATTTTTCCATTTGTAAGATTTGTAAAATACTGACCTGTAGCAGATGTAAGCCCTATTGATGTTGTTAAACATGCTAATGCTACTGCTATTGCTAAAAGAGTTTTTCCTACATTTCCAAGTAATCCTTGAGTTATATTAACTATAACCTGTGTCTGAACTGCATTTATATCATTATATGAAGATACTGTTGCACCTAAATAACATAATCCTCCATATACAAGTGCTAATCCTACACATGCTAATGCTCCTGCTTTTAATATAGCTTTAAGTTTATCACTTGTTGAATGATAACCTTTTTCATTCATTGATACTATAAGTACTGATGCTAATGCTATTGCTGCAAATGCATCCATTGTTTGATATCCTTGTGCTATTCCTTCTGCAACCACGCCCTGGATCATAGGTTCTTTTATTATTGGTCCAAGTGGTGATATTACACCTTTTACTATTATAACTGCTAAAGCTATTAATAATGCTGGTGTTAAAAACTGTCCTACTATATCTATAACCTTTGATGGTTTTATTGTTAATATATATGTAAGTATAAAAAATACTATACAAAATAACGCTACTGGTATTTTATCTCCAAATATAGGAATTATTCCCATTTCGTATGTTGTTGCTCCAGTTCTTGGTATTGCTAATAAAGGTCCTATACATAATATATCTGCACATCCAATTGCTATACCTAATTTTTTGCCAGCTCTTGAGAACATCTTATTAAGATCCCCTTCAAATTTTGTAGCTGCCATAACTGCCAAAAGCGCTAAACCCGCATCTGCAAATGTAAATCCTATAAAAGATACTAGCCATTTAGGACCTGTTATTATTCCTAGATAAGGTGGAAATATTAAATTTCCTGCCCCAAAAAACATAGCAAATAATGCGAATCCAAAGACTATAATATCCTTACTACTTCTTTTTTGTTCCATTTTCACTTTCCCCCTTGAGTAAATCACTCATATAATTTTTCCTTATAAAAATAAAATAAATAAAATTGCGAACGTTTGCAATTTTTGAAAATAAACTTTTAAACATGTTTTTAATTATATATTTGAGTTTTTTATATGTCAATAATATAAAAAATAGTCTTAATTTTTCTAATTTTCAGATGTATTTTTTTGTTTTAGATTTATCACTTAATTATATATCTATTATAGATTTAGCTATTCTTTATAAATAAAATACTGTAATTTTAAATATTATATGATTTTTATACATTTAAATTTATATGAATTATTTTTTTCTTTTTTTAGATTTTTCAATATATTTATATGCTCAGATAAAATCCTCATTTTTTAAGATTTAAAATTATTTTTTTATATAGTTATTTTTTATATTTATAGAATTATATTATATTTTATTCTTTTTTCGGAATTTTCAATATTTTATTCTTATATTTTAATATTTATATTATTTTGTATACATTTTTTTATTTTTATATATGCTTTTTTATACGTTAAAAAATAAACCTATTTTAATTTAAAAAAAGTCGAGTTAATTTTTAAAAATTACTCGACTTTTTATTCTATATTATTAATTTTTTTCTAAAATTATAAATTTTTTTATTAATTAGCAACTTCAATATTTAAATTTTTACTTGGTACAAAATACCCTATTATTCCAAATATTATAACTGGAACTACCCAATTAAATCCAAATTCTTTTAATGGTAAGTAATCTAAAAATGGTACTGTTACTCCATAACTTTGGATTACAGTAAGTATACTTACTACTAATGATGTATATACTGTAAATTTGTACACATTATCATTTTTTATTTTTTCACTGAAAAATGCTAAAATAACTAATACTATTGTAGGTGGATATACTATGCTCAATACTGGACCTGCTACTTTTATTATTCCTCCTACACCTATAGATGCCATACATGCTGAAAATACACAAACACAAAGAACTACTGTTTTATATTTTAATTTACCATTTGTTAGCTTTTCAAAGAATTGTCCTGTTGCAGAAGTAAGTCCTATTGATGTTGTTAAACATGCTAGTGCTACACATACAGCAAGAATTGCTTTTCCTGTATATCCTAAAAGTCCTTCTGTTATATTAACTATAACTTGAGATTGTTGTGCTTCTACCCCATACATACTAGATACAGTCGCACCTAAGTAACATAACCCTCCATATACAAGTGCTAATCCTATACAAGCTAATGCTCCAGCTTTTATTATCGCTTTTAATTTCAATCCAACAGTATTATATCCTTTTTCATTAAGAGATACTATAAGTACTGATGCTAATGCTATTGCTGCAAATGCATCCATTGTTTGATATCCTTGTGCTATTCCTTCTCCTACTACTCCTTGTATCATAGGTTCTTTAACTATTGGACCAAGTGGAGATACAACTCCTTTTACTATTATAACAGCAAGTGCTATTAATAATGCTGGTGTTAAAACCCGCCCTACTATATCGACAACTTTAGATGGTTTTATTGTAAGTATATAAGTTATTATAAAAAATATCGCTGCAAATACTGCTATTGGTATTGTATTGCCTAATAATGGCATTATTCCCATTTCATATGTTGTTGCTCCAGTTCTTGGTATTGCTAAAAAAGGCCCTATACATAATATATCTGCACATCCAAGTACTATTGCTAATTTTCCACCTGCTCTTTTAAATAATTCTATAACATCACCATCATATTTAGCTGTTGCCATAACTGCTAAAAGTGCTAGTCCTGCATCTGCAAATGTAAATCCCCCAAATGCTTTTAACCATTCTGGACCTGTTATTATTCCTAGATATGGTGGAAATATTAAATTACCTGCTCCAAAAAACATAGCAAATAATGCAAATCCAAATACTATTATGTCTTTATAACTTCCTTTCTGCTTAATCATAAGTTCTCCTCCCCAAAATAAAGATCATTTTAGACCTAAAATAAATTAAAACAATTTTAGAAAACATTTTCCCGAGGTTCAATATTTTCTTTATCATTACAAATTTTATTTTATATTCATATTCTCTATGTGTCAAGATATTTTTTCTAAATCTTGGCATTTTTCTGAATAATCAAAAACTTTGTTGATAAAATATCAACAGTTAAATTAGTTATATTATATACTCATATTGAATATTAAATCTTTATTGTTAAAATTTATATAATAAAAATAGAGTATATTATAATGTTTCGTTATAACATACTCTATTTTTATAGCTTATTTATTTCGAGTTTCTTTTATAAAAATATTTTTTATTATATTTTATAAAAGTATTTCTTATTATTTAATATCTTCTGGAACTTCTAAAGTTATATTTCCTAATTTTCCTGTTCTAAATTCATTTAACACAGTTGTAGCAGTTCTTGTATAATCAATTTCTTTTCTACCTGTTATAAAGCCTCTTTTTTTAGCTATCATATCCATAGTTTCTATTCCAGATTCTCCAAGCGTTTCAAGTTTATATCTAGCCTTTATTTTTTCAGGCTCTATAATCATAAGTTTTTCTATTAGTCTTAATGCTAGAGTTTCTATATCTAATATTTCGTCTTTTATAGCTCTAGTAAAAGCTAGATTTAATGCTACATCTTGATCTTCAAACTTTGGCCATAGTATACCTGGTGTATCTAATAATTCTAAGTTTCCTCTTAATTTTACCCATTGTTTACCTTTAGTAACACCTGGTCTATCTCCTGTTTGAGTACTTCTTCTTCCTGTCAATTTATTTATTAACGAAGATTTTCCTACATTAGGAACTCCAACTATCATTATTCTTATAGCTCTTTCTTTTCTTCCCTTTTCTTTTAGAGAGTCCATTTTATCCTTTACTGCATTTTTACATTCATCAATTATTTTATTAACTCCTGTACCTTTCATCGCATCTATTGGAATAGCTTTTATCCCTTGTTCTTTGTAGTAATTTATCCATTTATTCAGCTTTGATCTATCTGATATATCACTTTTATTAAGAAGTACTACTCTCGGTTTTCCAGCAGTCAATACATCTATATCTGGATTTTTACTACTATATGGTATTCTTGAATCTAATAATTCTACTACTACATCTACTAATTTCAAATTAGCTTTCATAAGATCTTTCGTTTTTTTCATATGTCCAGGATACCAGTTTATATTAAGATTATCATCTGTAAGATAATCATATTCATTATCTCTCATACTAATCCTCCTTATTTTTATTTTATAAATAAATTGTAATTATCTTATTTATAGAAAAAGGACTGATAATTTAATCAGTCCCTGTTCTTACATATTAAATCAGATATTATTTATATCCTTTTGCTTCTTTAACTTTAGCAGCTTTACCTACTCTAGATCTTAAGTATCCTAGTTTAGCTCTTCTTACTTTACCTCTTCTAGTTACTTCTATTTTTTCTAGTTTTGGTGAATGTACTGGGAAAGTTCTTTCTACACCACAGTTGAAAGACATTTTTCTAACAGTGAAAGTTTCTCTTGCTCCTCCACCTTGTCTTTTTAATACTACACCTTCAAATACCTGTATTCTTTCTCTTTTACCTTCCACGATTCTAACGTGTACTTTTACTGTGTCCCCAGGTCCAAAGTTAGGAACTTCATTTTTTAACTGTTCAGTTTCGATTGCTCTTATTATTTCGTTCATATTTCCTCCTAAAATCATAGACGTTCATTGATGCTTGACCGGTGCACAGAGGAACGCCCGTATTATCGACAAGTTATATTATACTATAAAAAAAACTCATTTACAAGTTTTTTATTTATTTCTTTTTAGAAGATCTGGTCTTCTTTCTTTTGTTATTTTAATGGATTCTTCTTTTCTCCATTCATCTATTTTCTTATGATTTCCAGATAATAAAACTTCTGGAACTTCTATTCCTTCATATACTCTAGGTCTAGTGTATTGAGGATATTCTAATAAATTATTTTCAAATGACTCATCTTCAAATGATTCATTTTGACCAAGGACACCTGGAATAAGCCTTGAGATAGAGTCTATCACTATAAGTGCAGGTAACTCTCCACCTGTAAGTACATAATCTCCTACAGATATTTCATCTGTCACTATCATATCTATCACTCTTTGATCTATTCCTTCATAATGACCACAAAGAAGTATTATATCTTCTTCAGTCGCCATTTTTTTTGCAATTTCTTGACAGTGAACTTTTCCTTTTGGTGTTAAGTAAATAACTCTTGGAGATTTTATATTATTTTCTTTTACTATATATTTATATGTATCTATTATAGGTTGTGGAGTCATTACCATACCAGCTCCACCACCAAATGGATAATCATCTACTTTTTTGTGCTTATTTTCCGAAAAATCTCTTATATTATATACTTTAAAATCTATTATTTTTTTTTCAATAGCTCTTTTCATTATACTTTCATTCATATAAGAGTTAAATATTTCAGGAAATAAGGTCATTATGTGAAATCTCATTGTATCACCTAATCTTCAAGCATACCTTTTATAGGGTCTATTATCATTTTTCCTTCTTCTATATCTATTTCAGGAACAAATTTCATAACAGCCGGTATTAAGTATTCTTTTCCTTCTTCATTTTTTATTACGTATACATCATTAGCTGAATATTGAAGTACATCTTTTAAAACTCCTACTTTTTCACCTGAAACTGTAAATACATCTATACCAATCATATCTGCTATAAAGAATTCACCTTCTTCAAGTTCAAAAGATTCATCTCTAGATACATAAATATCTTTACCTACAAGCTTTTCAGCTTCTTCGACTTTATCTATACCTTTTATTTTCATTATAACAAGGTTTCCTTTATATCTTACATTTTCAACTTCCCATGCATTTTCTCTATCTTTTCCAACATAGAATTCTTCTAAAAAGTCAAATCTGTATATATCGTCTGTTGTAGGATAGATTCTTACATCTCCTTTAAGACCTTGAGTTTTAACTATCTTTCCAACTTTAAAATGTGTTATTTTTTTTGCCATAATATCCACCTTTGTTAAAATATTTTTGTAGGTCCTATTATAAATCAATTTATAGTTATTAAAAAGGATTAGGCCAAAAGACCTAATCCAAATTATACTATTTCAAGAGATACTTTTATTTTCTCTTTATTTGCAACGGATCTAACTACAGTTCTTATAGCTTTTGCTATTCTTCCCTGTTTCCCGATAACTTTTCCCATATCATCTGAAGCAACAGTTAATTTTAATATAATTTCATCATTTTCTTCTGAAACATTAACTACAACTTCATCGGGGTTATCAACTAGAGCCTTAGCTATATCTACAACTAGCTCTTTTATCATAGTTTTACATCTCCTGTTTATTATTTAGAAGTTTTAACACCGTTCTGTTCTAATAATTTTTTAACTGTTTCTGTTGGCTGAGCACCATTAGCTAACCATTTTTCAGCACTTTCATTGTTTATTTTTAATACTTTTGGTTCTACTACTGGATTGTAGTATCCTATTTCTTCTATAAATTTACCATCTCTTGGAGCTCTAGAGTCTGCTACTACTATTCTGTAGAAAGGTTTTTTGTTTGCTCCCATTCTTTTTAATCTTATTTTAACTGCCATTACAGCCACCTCCGAAAATTTTTTCTATTTTTTATTATTTAAAAAAAGGTAATCCGGCAAAACCGCCCCTTTTCTTTTTACCCTTGCCTTGTGTCATTCCAGTAAACATCTTCATCATTTTTTTCATTTCATTCAACTGTTTAATTAATCTGTTTACTTCTTGAACTGTTGTTCCGCTTCCTTTAGCTATTCTTTTCTTTCTAGAAGCATTCAATATAGAAGGATTTCTTCTCTCTTCTAATGTCATAGATTGTATTATAGCCATACTATGTTTCATTTCTTTATTATTCTTAAGATCTACATCTCCTATTTGATTCTTCATATTAGCCATACCAGGCATCATACCTAATATTTTATCCATAGATCCCATTTTCTTTAATTGTTCAAACTGGCTCAATAAATCTTCAAAATCAAATTCTTGTTTCTTTAATTTTTGTTCAAGCTCTTTTGCTTTTTCAATATCTACAGCTTCTTGTGCCTTTTCAATTAGACTAAGTACATCTCCCATACCAAGTATTCTAGATGCCATTCTATCTGGATGGAAAGGTTCTAAATCATCTAATTTTTCCCCCATACCTATAAATTTAATAGGTTTGTTAGTAACAGCTCTTATTGATAACGCTGCTCCACCTCTTGTATCACCATCTAATTTAGTAAGAACTACACCATCTATACCTAATGCTTCATTAAAACTTTCTGCAACGTTAACTGCATCCTGTCCTGTCATAGCATCTACAGTAAGAAGTATCTCATGAGGTTTTACTTCAGATTTAATATCTTTAAGTTCATTCATTAATGCTTCATCTACGTGTAATCTACCGGCTGTATCTATTATAACCATGTCATTTCCATTTTTTTGAGCATGGCTTAATGCTGCTTTTGCTATATTTACTGGGCTTTCTTTATCACCCATTGAAAATACAGGTATATCTAGCTTTTCTCCAACTACTTGTAACTGTTTTATAGCTGCTGGTCTATAAACATCGCCTGCAACTAATAAAGGTTTTTTCCCTTGTTTTTTAAAGTATCCGCCTAATTTACCAGATGTAGTTGTTTTACCTGCCCCTTGTAAACCTACCATCATTATAACTGTTGGTGGTTTTGATGATATCATTATTTTACTTTGGACATCACCCATTAAAGCAGTTAGCTCTTCATTTACTATTTTTATTACATGTTGTCCCGGAGTAAGACTTTTCATAACATCCTGACCAACACATCTTTCCTGTACTTTTTTTATAAAATCTTTTACTACTTTGAAGTTAACATCCGCTTCTAATAAAGCAAGCTTAACTTCTCTCATAACCTCTTTTACATCTTTTTCAGTAAGTTTTCCTTTTGATTTTAACTTACTAAAAGCATTTTGTAATTTATCAGATAATCCTTCAAATATCATTCTATTATCCCCCTACATAAGTCTTCTATTTCATCTAGCTTAGGGACTAAATCGACACAATCTATATTGTGCAATAAATCTTGTTTAATGTCAATAATTTTTTCTCTAATAACTTTAACAGATTCTTCTTTTTTTCGAAGTTCTGATAAAAGATGTAGTTTTTGTTCATAATCTTTCATAACTTTTTCAGATCTTTTAAGCGTATCATACACACCTTGTCTTGAGACTTTTAGATTTTCGCTTATTTCTCCTAATGAATAGTCCTCTTCATAATAAAGTGAAACTATTTCTTTTTGTTTATCTGTAAGTAGATTTTTATAAACCTCAAATAGTTGTCCAACTTCTATCATCTTCTCCAAATTCATTTTTTCACTTCCTGTTACAATTATTAAATTTACGAATAAGGTTTTAAATATAAAATACAACTTTTACTAAAGTTACCCTCTGTAAAGGTTAACTACTTTACACTACTATTGTATTTTATATTATAAGACCTATATTGTCAACGGTTTTTATTGAAATTTTGACATTTTTATACAACAATAATAATTAATTTATACCTAATTGCCAAATAATGCATCTGTAAATGCTTTTGCATCAAAATCTTGAAGATCCTCTGCTTTTTCTCCAACTCCTATAAGCTTAACTGGTACATCTACCTCTGATTTAACAGCTAATACAACTCCACCTTTTGCTGTACCATCAAGCTTAGTAAGAACTATTCCTGTTATATCTGCAACTTCTTTAAAACTTTTTGCCTGAACAACTGCATTTTGTCCAGTAGTAGCATCTACAACCAATAATACTTCTTTTTTTGCTTCTGGATATTCTCTATCTATTATTTTAAATATTTTACCTAACTCATTCATTAAATTTGATTTATTATGAAGTCTACCAGCTGTATCACATATAAGAACGTCTGTTTTTCTAGCTTTAGCAGCTTTTATTGCATCAAATATTACTGCTCCAGGATCTGCACCTTCATGATGTTTTACTATTTCTGTATTAGTTCTTTTAGCCCATATATCAAGTTGTTCAGTAGCTGCTGCTCTAAATGTATCTGCTGCTGCTAACATTACTTTTTTACCTTCTGATTTATATCTTAAAGCAAGTTTACCTATTGTTGTTGTTTTTCCAACTCCATTTACACCAACCATTATTATTATAGAAGGTGATGCTTCTATGTCTAATTTTGAATTACCTTTTGATAGTATCTCTTCTACTATTCCTTTTAATTCTTCTCTTACATCCATAGGATTAGTTATTTTATTTTTTCTGACCCTATCATTTAATTCCTCTATTATTTCCATAGTTGTATTAACACCAACATCTGCTGTTATTAAAACTTCTTCTAGGTCTTCAAATAGATCTTCATCTATACTTGTATAAGATTTTAAAACATCATCTATTCTATCTGTTATTCCTTGTTTTGCTTTTATTAAACCTTGCTTTAATCTAGAAAATAAACTTTCTTTTGCAAAACTTGGTTTTTCTCTACCTTCATTTAATTCTTCTTCTATAGTTTCTTCCATACCTTCTTCATCAGTACAATTTGTTTCTATATCATTTTCTAATTTAAACTCTTCTTCTATAGTTTCTTCTTCTAACATATCTTCTTCTATAGATTTTATATCTTTTTCTGAAATTGTTACAGTTTTATTTTCTTCACAAGTTGTTTCTTCTTGCACTTTCTCTGAAATAGTTTTTTCTAAAAGTTCTTCTTTAACTGAATCTTCTTCTGATTCTTCTATTTCTGATTCTTCTAAAAGTTCTTCATTTTCAACGATTTCATTTTCAATTACTTCTTCTTTCTTTTTTCCAAAGCCAAATAATTTTTTAAACAAATCTATCTCCTCCATAATTAAAATTTCTTATACTATACCTGCAAATTCTTCTGCTTCTTTTAATTTTAAACTTATTATTTTTGATATAGCTCTTTCTTGCATAGTAACTCCATATATATATTCAGCTGCTTCCATAGTACCTCTTCTATGAGTAACCGCTATAAATTGAGTTTCATTAGATAATTCTTTTAAAAATTCACCGAATCTATAAACATTTACATCATCTAATGGAGCTTCTATTTCATCTAATATACAAAATGGTGTTGGTCTAGAAATTATTATAGCAAATAATATACATATAGCAGTTAATGCTTTTTCTCCTCCCGATAAAAGATTTATATTTTTCATCTTTTTACCTGGTGGTTGTGCTGTTATATTTATATCACTTTCTAATATATTTTCTTTATCTGCCAATGATAATTCTCCTGTACCACCACCAAATAATTTAGAATATACATTTTTAAAATTAATTGAAATTTTTTCAAACTGTTCAACAAATTCTATTCTCATATTATGTTCTAATTCTTTTATAAGCTTATTTATACCAAGAATAGACTCTTCTAAGTCTAATTTTTGTGAACTATAAAGGTCATATCTTTCTTTTTTAACTTTATATTCTTCTATAGACTCTATATTTACATTTCCTATTGATTTTTTTTCTTTTTTCAATGCGTCTATTTCTTTTTTGCTTATATTTAAATCATCATTTCTAATTTCCGATGCTTGGACAAATGTCATACTGTATTGTTCAAACATCTTACTTAAATAACTTTCTCTATTATTTTTTAATCTATCTGATTTTGAATTTATTTTATATAGTTCTTCTTTGAATTCCAATATTTTTCGTTCATTTTGTTTTATTTCTTTTTCTTTTGCATCACTATCAATCTTAAGATTGTTTCTTTTATCTTTTTTGTTATCTAATAATTTTAAAACTTTTGAAATATCTTCTTGTATGTTTATTTTTTCAATATCTTCTTTATTTATTTTTTCTTTAAATATTTCTATTTCTTTCAAATCATTATCTATTTCTTTTTTTATATTTTCTATTTTTTCATTTGTAGATTTAGTTTCTAACAAGACTCTGTCATTATCTATTTTTAAAGACTTCAATTCATTTTTTAAATTTATTAATGTTATATTCAATCCATCGTATTCATTTTTATTTTTATCATAACTATTTTTACTATTTTCTAAATCTTTATTTAATTTTTCAACTTCATTTTTAGAAACTTCAACTTTTTTATCAATAGAATCAATTTTTTCATTTGTAGATTTTAATTTTGATATAGTGTACTCCATATTAGAACTAATACTTTCTTTTTCTCTTTCAAGTTTTTCTATATTAATTTTACATTCATCTACTTTTTCTTGTAATTTTTTTGCTTCTGTATTTTTAAGAAGAATATTTTTTTCTATATTATTTTTCTCACCTATATACTTATCTCTAGTTTCGTATAGTAAAGATTTTTCATCTTTTAAATTTTTTAAATTTAATTCTTTTTCGCCTATAGTATTAGTAATATTATTTATTTTATCTGTATATTCATTTATTAATCTTTTTCTAGATAATAATTTTCCATTATTTTTTATACTACCACCAGTTATAGAGCCACCTGGTTTTAATATTTCTCCATCTAGAGTAGCTATTTTTATTTTATAATTAGTATCTTTTGCAAACTTTATAGCATCATCTATGTTTTCTATTATAATAGTTTTCCCCAATAAACTCTCTATGATATTTTTATACTTATCATCATAGTCTAAAAGTTCTGAAGCTATTCCAAGAGGTTTTATATTTGAATTAATTTCTTTTAAATCTATTAAATTTGATTTAACTACATTTAATGGAAGAAATGTAACTCTACCTAATTCATTCTTTTTTAAAAATTCTATGGCATCTTTTGCACTATTTTCATTTTCTGTTATTATATTTTGCATAGCAGCTGCTAGTGATGCTTCTATTGCTTTTTCGTATTTTTCAGAAACATTTATTATCTGTGCTACTGCTCCATCTATTCCTTTTAAGCCTTTATTTTTTAATACCTCTTTTACTCCTCTATTAAAACCATCATATTGATTTTCCATCTCTACATATATATTTTTCTTAGATTCTAATTTATTTAATTCATACTTATTATCTACTATATTTTTTTCTAATTCTGAAGACTCTTTTGATATTTCATCAATTCTAATTTTTACTTTTGATGTATTATTACTAACTTCATTTAATTCAGAGTCAAGTTTTTCTAATGCTTTAATTTCTTTATCTATTTCTTTAGATATTATCTTTATTTTTTCTTCATTTTCGTTAGTTATTTCATCTATACTCCGCCATCTTTGGTTCATATTATTCTTGTTGGCTTCAAGCGTAGAAATATTATTAGATATAGTCTGTTTATCATTTAATAGATTTATTATTTCATCTTTTAAATCATCTATTTTTTTCTCAACATTTTCTAAACTTTCTTTTTGTTCTTTATTTTTATATCCTTTTTCATTTAGATTTTTTTCTAACTCTTCTTTTTTTACGTTTAAAATCTCTATGTTTTGAGAATTAGTTTTTATTTCTTCTTCATTTTTTTCAATTTTTATAGTTAGATTTTTTATTTCTTCTTTTTTTCTATCTATTTCTTTATTTTTGTTATTATTTTTTTCTTTGATAATATCTATTTCAGATTCTTTTTTAGAAATAATTTCTTTTAAAGAAGATGAATATTCTTTTTCCTTTTCAATTTCTTCATCTAAAATATCTATTTCTAATCTTAATTCTTCAGATATTTTTTCTAAATTGCTATTAAATTCTTCTTCTCTTTTTATTTCATTTTCTTTATCTTCTAACTGTTTTTTTATTTCTTTAGACTCTTTATCAATCTTGTTTATTTCTCTTAAAAAACTATTTATCTCTAATTCCTTAAGTTTAGAAGAAACTTCTATATACTTTTCTGCTTTTTCTTTTTGCTTTTTCAATGGATTTATTTGCTTTTCTATTTCTATATAAATATCATTTATTCTCTCTAAATTTTCAGATGTATTTTTAAGATTTTTTTCTGCCTCTTGTTTTTTGTATCTATATTTTGATATTCCACATGCTTCATCAAAGACTTTCCTTCTTACGATAGGATTATTGCTTAAAATCTCATCAACTTTTCCTTGTTCTATTATAGAATAACTATCTTTTCCTATACCAGTGTCTAAAAATAATTCTTTAATATCTTTTAATCTACATGCTTTTCCATTTAAAAAGAATTGACTTTCTCCACTTCTATAAGCTCTTCTTTTTATTGTTATTTCTGTAAATTCTAAATCTATTTCTCCATCTGTATTATCTATAGTAAGAGATACTTCACAATAATTCATAGGTTTTTTCTTTTCAGATCCTGCAAAAATTACGTCTTCTAATTTGTCTCCTCTAAGACTTTTTATACTTTGTTCACCGAGTACCCACCTTACTGCATCAGATATATTACTTTTCCCACTTCCATTCGGACCTACTATTGCTGTTATTCCATTTTTAAAAATTATATCTGTTTTTTCTGGAAAGGATTTGAACCCTTTTAGTTCTAGCTCTTTTAAAAACACCGCCTCATCTCCTCTCTTTATCTATTTATAAATCATATATTTCTAATAATTTTTTATTCATTTCATCTATAGAAACACTATCTATTAGTCCATGTTCTCCATAGAAATTATATGTTTCTATTTCTACACTTTCTTCTTTTACTTTTAAAGAAATTCCTTTATCTGTTTTTAAATTTTTTATATTTGATTTTTTATTACCTATAGCTTTAGAAATATTTCTTTTATTAACTCCAATGGTTATATTTTTTTCATTGTTCATATTTGATACATATATAATATAATCTTTAATCATTTCAGATTCTACTAATTCCCTAAAAGCAGGATGATATGGTCCATCTATAACATCTTTTCCAAGTTGAATATCATCTGTCGCTTGAAGCCCAACTCTTATTACATTTATATCATTTGTATAATATAAAACTAATAATTTTTTGACAATATTAATACTTTCTTCTAAAGAAAATGGCTTATATGCTCCTGCTTCAAGCCGTCTTTCTAAACCAGTTTCTTTAATCACTAATGTAGGATATATTCTTACACAAAATGGATTCATTTTTATAAATTCTTTCGCTGTATATATACATTTTTTTTCATTATCACTTGGTAATCCTATCATCATTTGAAGTCCTAAATTTATGCCGTGTTTTTTTATCATTTCAGCACTTTTATATACTACACTTGAATTGTGTCCTCTTATACTATCTTCAAGTACTTTTTCATCTAAAGACTGTACACCTAACTCTATTATTGTTGTTCCATATTCTTTTACCATATCTAAAATTTCATCTGTTATACAATCTGGTCTTGTTGACATCCTTATATCTTTTACAATTCCTTTATCTTTATACTCTTTTGCAACTGATAAAAGGCCTCTTTGTATATCTATATCTATTGCTGTGAAACTTCCTCCAAAAAATGCTATTTCTACTTGAGCATCTTCATCTATTGTTGGAAGACATTCTTCTATTATATTTCTTACTATTTCTGGTGTTACTGTTGTACTAACACCTGTTATTTTTTTTTGGTTGCAAAATATACAATCATTTGGACAACCTTGATGTGGCACAAAAATAGGTATTATTCTTTTTTTCATATTCATTCACCTATCTTTCATTATCTATTAAATATGCTATTGCCGCTTTTGCTGCAACCTGTTCTGCTTCTTTTTTACTTTTACCTTCACCTATTCCAAGTTCTTTTTCGTCTACACCAACCATCATTTTGAATGTTTTATTATGGTCTGGACCATTTTCTTCTAATAATTTATACCATATATTACTAGTTCCATTTTTTTGTAATTCTTCTTGAAGTTGTGTTTTGTAATCTCTAAATATTTTTCCATCTATTGAGTCTTTTATAATATTAGAAAGATTATTTAGTATAAATTTAGATGCACTTTCAATCCCTCCATCTAAATATATCGCTGCAATAACTGCTTCAAATGCATCTGCTAATATAGATTTTCTTTCTCTACCTCCAGTTGCCTCTTCTCCTCTTCCTAAAAGAATATATTTTCCTAAATCTATTTTTTTAGCAGCTTCACTAAGAGAACCTTCACAAACTATATTTGCTCTTAATTTAGTAAGTTCTCCTTCTGGTACTTTTTTTTCTTTTTTAAATATATGATCACTTATTACTAATCCAAGTACTGAATCTCCTAAAAACTCCATTCTTTCATTATATTTAAACTTTCTATTTTCATTTGAATATGAACTATGTGTAAGTGCTTCTAATATATACTCTCTATTGTTAAAGTTATATCCTATCACAGATTCAAATTTATCTATATTTTCTCTTATGCTATTAAAAGATTGCATTTTTATACCTCCATTTATTTTTATTTGAATTCACTTTATCAAATATTTTATTAAATTTCCGTTATACCTATGATTTATTGTATCATAAAAAAATGCCTATGAAAAACAATCTCATAGGCATTTTTTAATTTTACATAGATTTTTATTTTTCTATAAAGATCGATTTATTATTCGTCTTCTCCACAGCATCCTTCGCATGAACAGCATTCATCTTCGCATTCATCTTCGAAATCCTCTGAAGATAATATTACTTCTTTACAACATGGACAAACTATATCTAATTCATCATCGTAAAGTTCATCTTCGTCTATTTCTACTAGTTCACCGCAGTATGGGCATTCCATTTCAATATAGCTATAATCATCTTCGTCATCTTCATCTTCGCAATCACAATCGTAAAGATCTTCTATATCGTCTTCTATTTCTTCCATTTCATCATATATATCTTCTAGATTTTCTTCTATTTCTTCCATATCTTCATATATATCTGCTAAATCAGAATCCATATCTTCAATATATTCACGAAGTTCTTCATTTTCACTTTGAAGTTCATTTATAGCATCAGCAAAATTATCTAAACTAGATATTATTTTTTCAATAACTTTTCCAGTACTTCCTTCACTTGCTATTTCAAGTCCTTCTGCTAATCCTTTTAGGTATGCAACATCTTCTTTTAAATATTTCATGTCCTGCCCCTCGCCTTCTATGATTTCAAATATGTACCGATATTAATTAA
Organism: Peptacetobacter sp.; assembly: GCF_029264495.1. GTDB lineage: Bacteria > Bacillota > Clostridia > Peptostreptococcales > Peptostreptococcaceae > Peptacetobacter. The sequence goes on along the minus strand of NZ_JARIBH010000019.1, from coordinate 56,100 downwards.
TCGATAATAACAAAAAATTTGATATTAGTTGTTTACTCTTGATAAATATTCACCAGTTCTAGTGTCTATTTTTATTTTATCTCCTTCATTTATAAATAAAGGAACCTGAACAACTGCTCCAGTTTCTACAGTAGCTGATTTTGTAACATTACTTGCTGTATTTCCTTTTATACCTGGTTCTGTTTCAGTTATTTCTAATTCAACAAAGTTAGGTCCTTCAACTTCAAATGGACTTCCTTGGAAGAATCTTATTGTAGCAACTTCATTTTCTTTCATGAATTTTATAGCATCTTCAACCCGTACGTAATCTAATGCTATCTGATCAAATGTTTCCTGATCCATGAAGTAGTATAATTCACCATCATTGTATAGATACTGCATCTGTTTAGTTTCTATCTGAGCTTTTGGGAATTTATCACTTGGATTGAAAGCTTCTTCTCTTGTTGCTCCTGTTATAAGATTTCTGTATTTTGTTCTAACGAAAGCAGCCCCTTTTCCAGGTTTAACGTGCTGGAAATCTACTACTAGACATGGCTGACCATCTTTTTCAAAAGTTACACCTTTTCTGAATTCACTTGCTGTTACCATTTACATAACCTCCAATAAATATTACTTAACCTCTAAAGGCTATTTTTCGTATTATTATAATAATTCATAATCCTACTGATAACATAATATCATATAATATATGATTTAAACAAGTGTTTTTACTATTCTAATAACATCAATTTCTTGTTCTTATATTTATTATATCACTAAAGTTATTATTATTTTTATTAAGTTTTAATTTAATTGAAAAATTATCTTTTGACTCTTTTCTCACTTCCATATCTACAACATAATTTCCTATTTCAAAAGATCCTCCATTGTAATATATAAAAATTTTATTTTTATCTCTAGATAAAAACATTTCTCTATTTATTATAACTGGATTTCCATTTTTTACATCTTCAAATTGAGAAAACCTTATTTTATCTATTCTTTCAAATTTATTATCTAAAAAAATACTATTTCCTTTATAATAAAATTTAATATTATTTGAATTCCTAAGTTCTCTTTTTATAGTAGATTTCATTTCACTAAATTGTTCCATTATTTCTATTCTATTATCTGTTTGATTAACTAAATTATTAGAATCTTTTAGCATTATGGTAACTATATTCATTACAATTAAAGATATACTTATTGCACAAAAAATTTCAACCATTAAATATCCTTCTTTTTTAGGAAAAGTTTTATTTTTCATTAGCATATATATCCTCCTTGAATAAAATTCTACCTGATATAGGAGTTATTGTTATCTGATATATTTTTTCTCTATATTGAAAATCCACTATTCCCGACTCATAAGGCCTTCCATCTTCTTTAAACGATATTGAATCCATAGAGCTATACAACTTTATTTTGTTTGGTATTTCAACTATTTTTTCTATATTAAGACCTTTTTGTATAATATAATAGCTATTTCCATTTTTATTTGTAACTCTAATTGATTCACTTTTTCCTGATAGATTTTTTCTTTTTGTAAGTCTTATTTCAGAGCAAAATTTTCTCCGTTCCCATTTTGTTTTTGCATAACCTGTATCAACTTTTGGTATTGATAGCCCTACTAGTAATACCATAAGGCTCATACCTATTATCAGTTCTACAGTGCTCACATTCCTTCTCTTTTCATAATAATATCTCCATTTAATATTCTTTTTCTACTCTAAATATCAGTGCATCCTTAGCATTATATTTTATTGGTACATCATCTTCATCAATAATATCTTTATTTTCTTTTAAATTATTATTTTCTTTTAAATTATTATTTTCATTACTTTCGATATTCTCATTCGGATTATTTTTATTTACATCTTTTATTTCATCTTTTTTATTAATATCTTCTTTATTTTCTTCAATTTTTTCTTTATCTTCTTTTTTAACTTTATCTATATATATATTCTTTAAAGTCACACACAAAGACATTTTCCTAATCATATCTTTTTTAGGATCCTTTACTGTAATATTTATCCAAAATTTATATAATAAAGAACCATCTTCTTTTATATCATCTTGATAAACGTCTATTTTAGAATTATCTATATTTACATCTGATAAATTTTCTATTGTAGATATATATTTTTTTCTATAAGAAAAACTTTCTATCTTATTTTTTAAATCATTCTTACTTATACTCTCATCGTACAAATTTTGAGTAGCTTCTATTACTTTTTCTTTTGCTATTAAAGTAACCCCTTCAGCTTTTCTCAGTAAATTTTCAGATTCTATATCTATATGTTCGCTTTTAATATAATCATCTAATCTCACTTGAAGTGCTGAACAAGATATTGTAAGAAATGTTAAAACAATTATAGCCGCGAGTGAAACACTTCCTCTTTTTCGTTTTGAAAATTTAATCATATTCATCTTTCTTTTCATATCCTTCTAGAGTTATTTTTTTATCAGATTCATGTGCAAATACTGTAACTTTATAAATATTTCTTTTTTTATCTATCAAATTTATTCTTTTTTCTATTTTAATTTCATCATTATTTTTATTTATATTTGTACTTTGACTTATATTACCATTTTTTATATTATCTAATTCATTATTTAGCTCTATTTCTGCTTTTTCTACTAATTCCTTATAATTTTTATTTTCATTTAGCATAGAATTTGTATTATTGTTAAATGTTGAAAAAAGATATACCGACAAAAACAATATTGAAAGTGCTATAATTGCATCTGTAATTATAACCCCTTCTCTTTTTCTATTTTTGTAACTATAATTTACTTTATAATTTTTTATCCCACCTATATCACCTTCTGAATATTAAATTTTATTATCTTCAAATATTTTTTTTAATATTTTTATATCTTCTTTATCAACCTTTTTCCCTGTCCATATTTCAAAAGCATAAATACCTTGATTTATAAGCATATCAATACCATAAATTATTTTTAAGTTATTGTTTTCTGCCCATTTTATCAAATTCGTCCTATGCGGTTTATATACTATATCACAAACAATTAAATCATTTGAAATTCTAATACTTTCATCTATAGGACATTCATCACTTTCCATTCCTATTGGTGTTGTATTTATTAAAAAATCATATTTTTCCAGATCATATTTTTCTATGGACTTTTGAGATATCAAAATTTCTGTATCAAAATACTTATTTAGGTTTTCTTTTATTTTTATAGCATTATCTATACTTCTATTTCTTATATCTATTGTTTTTATTCCTTTTGATGCAAGTTCAACTACTATACTTCTGCATGCACCTCCACATCCTAAGATCAAAGCTTTTTTATTTTTTATATCATAATTATGATCTAATATAGATTTTACAAAACCTTTTCCATCAGTATTATATCCTTTAAATACACCTTTTTCATTTTTAACAGTATTTATCGAGCCTATAACCTCTGCATTTCTATCTATTTTATCTAGTAAATTAACTATTTCTGTTTTGTATGGAATCGTTATATTAAATCCACTAACTTTTAAATTTTTCATATTATCTACTACATCTTCTATTTTTTCAGGTTCTACATCAAAACAAAGATAACTGCCATTTATATTATACTTTTCAAATAAATAACTATGCATAATTGGTGAAAAGCTATTACTAATTGGATGACCTATTAATGCAAAAAGTTTTGTTTTATAATTTGTACTCATATTTTCTCCTTTCAATATATATAATTTTCAAATTTTAATTTTTATATACATATTTTAATATTTTATTCATTAAATTTATAATAAAAACTCTCTCTATATTAGATAGAGAGAGTTTTTATTATTAGTTATCTATTTTTTCTTCTATTGGTTTTCTAAGCATATAATCTTTATCTACTGGAATATCCAATTTCATTTTTACTATTTGTCTTGGATGTGGTGCTGACTCTATTGGTTCACCATCTTCATTATACATTTCTAATATTTTAGCAAACATAGTTTCTTTATATGGAGCCATTATTTCAATATCTTCACCTACAGACATTTTATTTCTTTGTTCAACTATTGTTAAACCTGTTTCTTCATCTTTACCTCTTACAACACCTATAAAATCATAATTTCTTACATAAGATGCTGATTCATAATTCTGGTCATCTGTGTCTGGTTTTTCTAAGTAGAATCCAGTTGTGAAATGTCTATGGCTACCTTTTTTAAGTTCTTCCATCCACATAGGGTTAAACTTCCAATTTTCTGGATCTTCATAGTATGCATCTATTGCCATTCTATAAGCTCTTACAACTGTAGCAACATAATAAGCAGTTTTCATTCTTCCTTCTATTTTTAAACTCATTATTCCTGATTCTATAAGCTCTGGAATATGTTCTATCATACAAAGGTCTTTTGAATTGAAGAAGAATGTTCCTCTTTCATCTTCATATATTGGGAAATATTCACCTGGTCTTTTTTCTTCCATTAGGTAATATTGCCATCTACAAGATTGAGCACAAGAACCTTTATTAGCTTCTCTACCTGTCATGTAGTTACTTATTAAACATCTTCCTGAATAAGATATACACATTGCACCATGCATAAAAGCTTCTATTTCCATATCTTCTGGCGTATTTTGTCTTATTTCTTTTATTTCATCAAAAGACATTTCTCTAGCTACAACAACTCTTTTTATTCCTTGATTATACCAGAATTTAGCACTTTCATAATTTGTTGTATTTGCTTGAGTACTTAAATGTAATTCCATATTAGGAACAACTCTTTTTGCTACACTTATAACACCTGGGTCTGATACTATTATTGCATCTATATTAATTCTTTCTAATTCTAATAAGTATTCATCTAAATATTTAAAATCTTCATTATGAGGTATTATATTTACTGTAACATATACTTTTTTACCTCTTTCATGTGCAAATTCTACTCCTTCAGCCATATCTTCTATACTAAAGTTTTTTGCAGCTGATCTCATTCCAAATACTTCTCCACCAATATATACAGCATCTGCTCCATATATTATGGCTGTTTTTAATTTTTCAAGGTCTCCTGCTGGAGCCAGTAATTCTACTTTTTTATTTTCCATTATTATTTCTCTCCCCTTCTTTATAACTTAACGCAACTCCATCTCCAATAGGTATTAAAGATGTACTTAAATAATCACATGTACATATATAGTCTAAATAATTTCTCATTCTTTTTACTATTGTTTTCTTTCTTCTAACAACAAAGTCATCATGTGCTACCATTCCTTTGTATAGTATATTATCAGAAACAACAAGCCCACCTCTTTTTAATTTATCTATTACTAAATCAAAGAACAATTGATATTGACCTTTAGCTGCATCTATAAAAATCATATCAAATTCTCCATCTACATTTTTCAATGTTTCCTCTGCATCACCTTCAAGAATAGTTATCTTATCTTCTAGGCCTGCTCTTTTTATATTTTCTTTAGCTTTTTCTATCATTTTTTCATTTCTTTCAGTTGTTATGATTTCTACATCATTTTCTAAAACTGTCGCAAAAAATATTGAAGAATATCCTATTGCACACCCAACCTCAAGTATTCTTTTAGGCTTTTTCATTTTCAACAGAACTTTCAAAAGATCTGATACTTCTTTATGAATTATTGGAACACTATTTTCATGTGCATAAATTTCTAATTCTTTAAGTATACCATCTTTTTCTTGCAGTGTTTCTCTTATATACTCTTCAACAAGATCGTTTACTATATTGCTCATAAAATCTCTCCCCTTATCTAGTTTTCAACATTATAAATTATCGTTTTTCAGAAGATTCCTTTTTCTGTTTTTCTCTCTGCTCTTTATATTGTTTTTCATATTTTAAATGTTCTTCATAAGTTTTAGAATAATTATTCCCTCCACCATCTGTCTTAGCAACAAAGTATAAATAATCTGTTTTATCAGGATTTATTGCTGAATCAATTGATTTTAAAGAAGGATTTGATATTGGTGTAGGTGGTAATCCTTTATATTTATAAGAATTATATGGTGACTCTATTTTTAAATCATCATAGCTAACAACCTTTTTTCTTTCTTTAAAAGCATATTGTATTGTTGCATCTGATTGAAGTGGCATTTTTTTATCTAATCTATTATAAAATACACTTGAAATAATTGGTCTATCTTCATCTAAAACAGCTTCTTTTTCTATTATCGAAGCCATTTTTATAATATCATATAAATTTAAATTTTTATTTTTTATTTCTTCTTTTATACCACTCAAATAAATTTCATTGAATTTATTTAACATTTTAGTAACAATTTCTTTTTCACTATCTGTTTTCTCACAATAATATGTACTTGGATAAAGAAATCCTTCTAAACTTTTTATATTTTCATCTCTTAAAAATTCAAATTCATTTTTAAATTCAGATGGGTTATTTATAAGCTTATTATATACATCTGTATTTCCTAGATTTTTACTTACTAATTCTTCAACTATCTCTTTTGATGTTGCTCCTTCTTTAACTGTAATTTTAGGACCTGAATGATATGTTTTTCCAGATGCTATATCATTTATAATCTCCTCATTTGTATAAGATTGATCAAATCTATATTTTCCGGCTTTAAATTCTGATGCTTTTCCACTTATTTTAGTATTTATTTTAAACACTAATTTATTTTTTATAAGTTTTGATTCGCTAAGTATATTTGATATATTATCAATGCTTGATCCTGATGGTATGTCTACTATTACTTCTTTTTCTTCATTTACATCATATGCACCAGATTGATTCTTAAAATATATACCCCCAAATGCCACTATTATAACCAAAATTATCAAAATAGCTAAAAACTTCTTCTTCATATTTTTTTCTCCTTTTGAATAGAATTTAAATTATAATTCTTTAATATTTGCAATTATATTATATATTTTTATTTATGTCTACAGATTTCATCCAGCATACAATACTACAATTATAAATTATATTATATAATCATTACTTTTTCCAATGATTCATCAAAAAACTTTATTTTTTTTACTTGTTTAAAAAACATAAAAAAAGTCTAATAATCAATATTAGACTTTTTATTCATATAAATTATTATAATTCCTTTTTTAGCATTATTATTTTCTAGGATGTTTTAAATTCATCTCTCTTCTCATATTTGAATCTATACAGTTTATATAAGATTGAATACTTGCTAAGTTTGTATTTCCCAAAATTTTATTTACAGAAGCAATATTTGCTCCTTTATTTATCATATGTATAGCAAATGAATGTCTTAACATAGTTGGATTTATATTTTTATTTATATTTGCTTTATTTGAATATTTTTTTATTATTTTCCAAAGTCCTTGTCTTGTGAATCTATGACCTAAAGAACTAACAAATAATGCTTTTTCTCCATCTGATGCCATATTATCTCTAGATTCATCTACATATAGTTTTAAATATTTTTTAGTCACTTCTATAAGAGGTATAACTCTTTTGTTCTTACTTGAAGAACATGTTATGTTGCTCATTTCAAAGTCAACATCACTCAAATTTAAATCTATCAACTCAGATACTTTCATTCCTGTTCCATAGAGAACTTCAAATATAGCTTTATCTCTTTTTAGCTTGTCCGTATCAAGATTTTCAAAATTTAAAAGCGATTCTATTTCTTCTTCAGTTAAAATTTCTACTGTCTCTTTTTTTATTTTAGGTTTTTTTATACTCTTAGATGGATCTATATCACATATTTTACTAAAGAATAAATAATCATGAAAAGATTTTATTGAAGATATCATTCTTGCTATAGTAGATACAGATACATTATTTTTTTCTAAATCTACTAAATAGTTTAATATATCTGTTTCTACTACATCATTGATATTTATATTCTTTCTTTTTAGATATTCTGCATATTTTTTTAAATCCATGCTATAAGATGAAACAGTATTAAAAGATAATTTTCTTTTATTTTCTATATAGTCTATATATTTATCTATTGTATTGTTCATCCTTAACTCCTTATTCGATTTCTAGCTATCGTATGACTTCATACGAAATCTTTTAAGGTCAGGTTTTATTATAAATTAAAATAAATTTAATTTTATTTATTTTCCGTTATATAGATTGCTGCAGAAGCTGCTGAATCAAAAAATTCACTATCTTGTTCATAATTTCTTCCCATACTTCTGACCTTCAGACCATAGCTATCTATATCATCTTTCGTTCTATTATTTTTTATATATGCTATTTTATGTTTTTTATCTAATTTATTTTCTTTTATTTGATTTTCTATTTTCTTTATTTTTTCACCATCATATAAAGTGATTGGTATCTCAGATTTTACATTAACAATTTCACTTAATATTGTTATACTGTGATGCGATATACCATTATGTCTTTCTCTTTGGTCTGCAAAACTAATTCTTGGTATTGCAATAGGTCTCCCACCAAGTTTTGATATAGCATCAAGTATTGTTCCTTGTTCTATACCAGTAAAACCATACTTAGTTCCTGTACCTGCAATTCCTGGCCCCATACTAACAAAAACTGCATCCGCTTTTGCGATTTCCTTTGCTGTAATTAATGCTGTATATATATTTATACATTCATAATCTCCACCAAAAGCATTTCCAAATGTTATTGTAGAATCTATCAAGCCTTTATTTTTTAATGTATCAACATTCATACTAAAATATATTGGAAGAGCTGCTCCATCTGTCATTATATATACAAGTTTTTTATTAGGATTAAGTCTTTTATACGTAGCTGCAAAAGGAGTCAGCATACTATGTAATGTTCCAACTACTACTGGTATGTTATTTAAACTTTCGAATTTTTCAAATATACTATGATATTTACTTTCATGATCTTCTACTGAATCTACCCTTACCTGCATTGGAGTATATCTAAGTTTCATTATATGACCTTTTCCTTCTAAATTAGACTCCATATTATCTAGGTTGGATATAACATAATGATATCCTCCAGTTCCTAAAGAAAGTTCAACAGCTGTAGTATTTAATAGAACTTTATCTCCTATATTTACATTTCCAGTCATTTTAGGATAATTATAAGATTTGAAAATTTCATTACCTATTTTCACTCTTATATCATCTATTTGACCATTTTGTTTTTTTATTTCTACTACTTCTCCAACTTTTTTACTTAGCATAAATAACTACCTTCCTAATCTGTCCAAGAAATTAAGGACTTTATTTTTTTCTATTATTTCAGTAAGTGAATATTTTTCAGTAAAAATATGTATTGCAATTAGAAATCCAAGCCATGCTATTTTTATATTTATAGAATAACCATACACCATAAATATTCCTATTGATATACCGAGTACGTTAGATCCTGCATCTCCCATCATACATTTAGCTTTAAGATCTTGATTAAAGTATGCTAATACTGATGGGACTAATAAACACATCAATACTTTATTAAATCCTGTAAGTGTAAATATCATAACTAGCATGATTAATAAATAAACTTTTATAGCTCTACCTGGTCTTAAATCCATAAGATTCATAAGATTTGTTGATAAAGCCACTATTAATGTATTTAAAATTATTTCTGGAATACTATTTGTCAATACTACAGATATTAATAATCCTACAAATCCTCCATAAAGTGCTTTAAATCCTCCAGTTGTAAGCGTTCCTTTAAAAAGACTTTTAAAATGCCCCTTTAATCCGCTGACATTTCTATTTCCTATTATATCATCCATTATTCCTGCAAATGACATTGATAAAACTGCAAATAAAAACATAAATAAATATTTCATATGATTTAAATCTCTATCAAAATATGCAAGTATTATAGAAGCTATAACTAACATAGGTATAAATACAATTCCCATACTTACGGGAATCATATCTTTTTTATAGTTTGGTCTAACTATTTCACCTTCTACTAGCATTTTTTTAAACATAGGTATTATAAAAAGTGTTCCAAAAAATCCAATCAATGAAAGTATAATCATCATGTACATATCCGGCATTATTTAACACCCCATTCTTTTTTCTTTTGCTTAACAACTTTTTTAATATGGTAATATTGTTTCCCTCTATGTATAAAACCTTTTAAATCTCTTCCAGTTTCATTATGAGTCATTTGTACTGGAACTTCTTTTATTTTATATCCCCATTTAAGTATATCTATAGACATACCAACCTCTACTCCATAACCATATGGAATAGTTTTAAATCTTTCTATTACTTCTCTTTTAAATATTCTCTGTCCAGAGATACTAGCATTTAATTCTACTCCTGTCATTTCATATACAGATTCTTTTGCCAGTCCTTTTACTAATCCTAAACCACCCTTTTTTTTGGCTCCAGGAAATTGTGCTATAGTAACATCTACTTCGCCATCAATTACTGGTTTAATTATTTTTATTACTTCTGATGAACAAGATCCTAAATCTGCATCTAAAAATCCTATTATATCAGCATTTTTTAAAGATTCCTTAAGTCCAAAATTAAGTGCATATCCTTTTCCTCTGTTTTTGTCCAATCTAAAAACTTTTACTTTTTCACTTTTTACACTTTTTGCCTCTGATTCAGTATTGTCAGATGAACCATCATCTACAACAATTATCTCATCTATTTCTTCTATACCTACTATCCCTTCAAGAGTAGCTTTTATTCTACTACCTTCATTAAATGCAGGCATTATTATACTAGTATAATGTTTCATTTTTTTCTCCTTATTTTTCCATTGGTATTAAAGAAGATGCTGTATCTAATCTTCCAAAATTACCAACAAGATTTTCATCTTGTACTAAAGACACTAATGAAAGTGTTCCTGTTTTTTCATCTATGTTGTCTACAGTTGCAACTTTATTCTTAGCATATTGTTCAACATATGAAGTCTTTGATTTTGTAGTTTGTGCTTCTACAATATATTTATTTTGTGATTTTAATTTTGATACTACAAATTTATCTAATTTATTAAACTTTTCATTAGGATTTGATGATTCTGATGGAGCTAATATTATAGCTGAAGAAAAATTAGCTATTTCTCCATTTTCTGAATTTATATTTATAATTTTTAAATCTTTTAATATATTTAAAGATTCATTATTTCCTCTTTTTATCATATCAAATGTATAATTTACAATATCTGCTGTTGACTCAAATTTTTCTCCTGTTTTTTTAGCAGCTTCTTTTATAATTTTTTCATCTGTTATTTCTTTGTTAAATGTTAAATCAAAGGCTAATGAACCACCATATTCATTTATTATATTTTTTAGTGTATTTACGTTTTCTGATTTTTCATAAGTAGATATTACTGCCACATTTTTATCTGTTAATGAACCTGTCATTAAAGAGTCCGCATTTTTATTTACATAACTTATTAAGGCATTATATTTTTTATCAGTTCCATTTAATTCTTTTTTAAGATTGCTATTTTCTTCTTTGATGTCATTAAATTCTTCATCAAGTTGTTTTATTATATTTGCCTGCTGTTTACTTATTTCTTCATTGTTATTTAGATTGAATCCAACAAGAATTCCTATTCCTAGTGCTAGAAAAATCGCTCCTATCGAAACAATATAGTATTTCATATTTATATGCATAATTACTTCCTCCTAATATAACTACATACTAAGCATTATTCTCAATTTTATTTGCATTAGATGTATAAACTGCTGTATTCTTGGTGATAATGATGCCACTATTAATACAGGGAATAATGCTGTTGCTATTAATGCCCAAATATATTTTATTTTTAATTTACTTCTATAAAGTAAGTTTACGCCTTTTGCATCTATAAGTTTAGCACCTATCTTCATTCTAACTAAAAATGTACTTGCCATACCTTTTCTTCCTTTTTCAAGGAAATCTATTATATTTGAATGTGTTCCTAAAGCTACTATTAATTCTGCGTTATATTCATATGCTATAAGCATTGCTATATCTTCACTTGTTCCTGGAGCTGGGAATACTACAGCATCTAAACCTAAATCTTGTACTCTTTTTAATCCAGGAGCTCTACCATCTGTATATGCATGGACTACTATTTCATCAGCTGCTTTTAAAGCTTCATCACTTACACTATCCATATCACCAACAACAACATCTGGTTTATAACCAAATTCCATTAGTGCATCTGCTCCACCATCAACACCCACTAAAATAGGTTTTACTTCTTCAATATATGAAAGCATTGTAGCTAAATCTTCTTTAAAATCTTGACCTCTTACTACAATTAAAACTTGTCTACCTTGATAGTTTGTTTTTACTTTTGGAATTTCTACTTCACCCAATATAAATCCTTTTTCTTTTTTAGCATATTCTATTGTGTTGTCTATAAATCTATCAAGTTCTTCTCCTAAATTTTCGTATGCAAGTTTTATTTGAACTGCTACTTTTTCTTTTGTAAGAACTTCACCTTCGCCTAAAAACTCTCCATTTCTGTATATTTTCCCATCTTCAACTTCTAATACTTCTCCTTCAGTTAAGCTATTAAAAAGCTCTTCTCCTACTCTATCTATTATAAGTATGTTGTTTTCTGTTAAAATACCAGGTCCTTTGTTAGGATATCTACCACTTATAGACTCAGCGGCATTTATAACTAATTTGACCTTAGCTTCAACTAAAGAATTTGCTGCAACCTCATCAATATCTGTATGATTTATAACTGCTATTTCACCAGGTTGGATTCTTTTAGCAAGTTTCTTTGTTTTGCGGTCTACCTTTATCGGTGACTTGACTATCATATTGAACCCTCCAAATTTTATAAAATCACATTATATTATATCATATTTTTCTATAAACCGACTAATTTTAACATTTTATTTATTTTTTTATTTTTATTAGATATATATTTATTTTTTTATTTGAAAATTTATAAACTTTTTTTAAGTATAACAATATATTTTTAACAAAAAAATAAGGAAGTGCAATTGAATTTCACTTCCTAGAAATTTTTTTATTATTTTTTATTTTAATTTCTAAAAGTATTTCGTCTAGACTTTGAATATCTTATTTTTTCTGCTGCTGAAAAAACAAACTCCAAGTTTGATGGTATTTCATATTTTGAAAAAATTTTTTTACCTATAACTTCATTCAATTCATTATAATCTCTACTATTTTTTAAAACTTCTATAGCATATCTCATACTTCTTTCTATATTTAGCTTTCCAGTATTATTTTCTTCTGCTATAGCTTTTATTAATGTATTATACTCTTTTATATTATATTTAGTATCACTTAGCAACTCTAAATATATCGACTCTTTCAAATACTTATATCCCTTCAAATTACTTCTTATACCTATTTTTTGCATAAATTCTATTGAATCTTCTTCTATTGTGTTTATTAAAATAATATCCTTCTCATTTAAACTGTTTTTTTGGTTTTCTTCTATATATTTATATATACTCATATATAAGAATTTTTCATCATTAGTCATATCTCTTACTCCTATTTACTTTTAACAGATTTTAAACTACAGGCATTATTTTTATATCACTCTTTTATTCTTATATTCTTTAGACAATGTAAGTATTTCTTTTGCATGTTCTATTGTTTTTTCTGTAACTTGTTTACCAGATATCAATCTAGATATTTCTTTTTTCTTTCCTTCATCATCTAATCTTTCAACAATTGTAAATGTTCTTTCCCCATCACTTTTCTTTTCTATGCAATAATGAGTATCTGCATTTGCTGCTATTTGTGGCAAGTGTGTTATGCAAATAATTTGTTTTTTTGTAGCTATATCAGATAATTTTTCTCCAACATTTTGAGCTGCTATACCACTAATACCTGTATCTATTTCATCAAATACTAATGTATCTATTTCATCACTATCAGCTAGTATTGTTTTAAATGCTAGCATAAATCTTGAAATTTCTCCTCCAGATGCTACCTTAGAAATCGGTCTTAAATCTTCTCCTATATTAAAGGACACCATAAATTCTATGCTATCTTTTCCATCATGTGAAAAATCTTTTTCTGTAAATTCCGTTGAAAAAGCAACATTTTTCATATCCATACTTTCTAATTCTTTAATAAGAAGATTACTCATTTTTTCTGCTTCTTTTTTCCTTATATCAGTTAAAATTTCTGCTTTTTCATTTAGTTTTATCTCAATAGATTTTAATTCCGATTTTAATCTTTCTTTCTCTTCATCTCTATTTAAAATATCATATAATCTTTTAGAAATTTTATCATAAAACTCAAATATTTCATCTATTGTGTTACCATATTTTCTTCTAAGATTATTTATTTCATCTAATCTAATTTCTATTTCTTCCAATTCATATGGTTCAAAGTTTATATTATCTTTATAATTTCTTATATCTCCGGATAAATCTTGTAACTCATACATTATTCTCTCTATATCATTATAAATAGCTTCTATTCTATCATCAAATGATGATACAGACGATAACTCACTTACTATCCTACCTATAATGTCTATTGCATTTACATCATTGTTATGTATTGCTTCATAGGATATATTAAGACTATTGTATATTTTTTCGCTATTTCTAAATACTTCTCTCTTTTTCAAAAGTTCATCATATTCATCTTGAGTTAAATTTGCTGAATCTATTTCATTTATTTGGAATTTCAATAAGTCTATTTCCCTTTGAATCTCCATTTCATCTTTATTATCATTTAATCTAGATAACTCTGACTTTTTTTTAGAATACTCATCATATAAATCTTTGTAATCTTTTTTAGCATAAAAAATATTTTCTCCAGCAAATGAATCAATAAATGTTAAATGCCTACTAGGATCAAATAAAAGTTGATTTTGATGCTGTCCATGTATATCTATTAAATATGAAACTATCTCTTTTAAAAGTGATAATTTTACCGTTCTTCCATTTACTCTAGCAGTACTTTTACCATCGGAATAAATAACTCTTGTAATAGTAATTATACCATCTTCCATATCAATATCATTTTCTTTCATTATCTTTTTTAAATTGTTATTATCCGAAGAAAATACCGTTTCTACAAAACCTTTTTCAGTTCCTTTTCTTAAAAATGACTTATCATATTTATTTCCTAAACATAATCCTATTGCATCTATTATTATAGATTTTCCAGAACCAGTCTCTCCTGTTAAAATATTTAAATTTTTATCTATAGTGAGTCTTAACTCTTCTACAAGAGCACAATTTTTCATATATACTTCAAGAATCAAATCAAATCTGTAGTATTTTATCTATACTACAAACTCACCTCCAAACTTAAAATCATTTTATTTTTATTAAATTTATATTGTTTATTATTTACTAAGTTCGTGTGATCTTTCTACCACTTCTTTCACTTTTTTAAAGTGATTTTCTCTATCATATGTAAATCCTTCATTTGATGTACATAAATGTATAAGATACTCTATATTTCCTTCAGGACCTTTTATTGGTGAAAAATCTATATTTTTTATTGAAAATCCACTATCAACTGCAAAATCCGATATCATTTCTATTACTTCTATATGAGTTGATGTCTCTCTTACAACACCTTTTTTACCAACTTTTTCTCTTCCAGCTTCAAATTGAGGTTTTATAAGAGCTACTATTTCTCCACCATCTTTTAGTAGTTTTTTAGCTACAGGTAAAACTAATTTCAAAGATATGAAAGATACATCTATAGATGCAAAATCTGGAAATTCTTTAAGATCTTCTACTGTGACATTTCTTATATTAGTTCTTTCCATACAAACTACTCTTTCATCACTTCTTAGCTTCCAAGCTAGCTGACCATAACCAACATCTATAGAGAAAACTTTTATAGCTCCATTTTGAAGCATACAGTCAGTAAATCCACCAGTTGATGCCCCTATATCCATACATATTTTATCCTTTAATGTAAGATCAAAATTTTTCATAGCTTTTTCTAATTTTAATCCTCCTCTACTTACATACGGTATAGGATTTCCTTTTACTTCTATTTTTGCATCTTCTTTTACTTCTGTACCAGCTTTATCACATCTTTGATTATCTACAAAAACTAATCCAGCCATTATAGCTTTTTTAGCTCTTTCTCTACTTTCAAAATACCCTTGGTCTACTAAAAGTACATCTATTCTCTTTTTCATAATTATCCTTTCCAAATTTCAAGATTTTTATAATATAAAATCTATAAAATTTAAATATTTTTTATTCTTTCTATTATTTTTTCAGAAGATATTCCTGCTAACTCTTGTAATTCTTCACAACTTCCATGTGGAATAAACTTTTCAGGTAGTGCAATATTTATCACTTTGTTATTATATCCTTTTTCTGATATATATTGTAATATTCTACTTCCAAATCCTCCAACAATTATATTATTTTCTACTGTTACAATATTTTTATATTTTTTTACAATTTCATCTAATATTTTTTCATCTATAGGTTTTAAAAATCTAGCATTTACTACACCTATATTTATACCTTCTTTTTCAAGTATTTTTGCTGCTTCAATAGAGTTTTTAACCATATCACCTATAGCTAATATTACTGTTTCATCACCAGATTTTAAAATTTCATATGTTCCTTTTTCTATTTTTCCATACTCACCAATACCTAATTCATATGAATTTCCTCTAGGATATCTTATAGCACATGGACCATCTATTTCTAAAGATAAATCCATCATAGACATAAGTTCTTTTGTATCTTTTGGTGCCATTACTGTTATTCCAGGAACACTATTTAAATATGATAAATCAAATTCCCCATGGTGAGTCTCTCCATCGTTTCCAACAAGACCTGCTCTATCTATTAGAAAAGTTACATTTTTATTTGTTATACAGACATCATGTAAAATTTGGTCATATCCTCTTTGTAAAAAAGATGAATAGACAGCAAAATATGGTTTCATACCATTTTTTGCAAGACCTGCTGAGAATGCAACTGCATGTTGTTCCGCTATTCCAACATCATAATATCTATTTGGATGATTTTTTTCAAAAATATTAAGTCCTGTTCCCGATGGCATAGCTGCTGTTATAGCTACTATTTTATCATCTATACATGCCATTTGAGAAAGTTTTTCTCCAACCGCTATTGATATACTCTTTTTATTAGATGGCTGTATTCCTTTTTTTATATCAAATTTTGAAACTCCATGATATTTATCTGGATGCTCTTCTGCATATCTATATCCTTTCCCCTTTTTAGTTATTACATGTAATAACATAGGTCCTTTTCTATCTTTTGCATTTTTTAGACATGCAATTAAATCTCCTATATCATGCCCATCTATTGGTCCGTAGTATTTTATTCCTATTGAATCAAAAAATGCACAATCTTGTGGTACAAAACTATACATTATAGTATCAGTTAATTTACTAGCAGCTCTAGATATCTGTCCACCTGTACTAGTTATATTTAAAAATTTATCCACTTCACCTTTCATTTTATGAACCTTAGAATTTCTAATAATACTAGACATATATGTAGACATTCCACCTACATTTTTATCTATAGACATTTCATTATCATTTAAAATTATTATCATATCATTTTTTATATATCCGAGTTGATTTATAGCTTCCATTGCCATACCACCAGTTATAGAACCATCACCAATAACTGCTATAACACTTCCATCTTCTCCTTTTATATCTCTTGAACATGCAAGTCCCATAGCTGTAGATATCGATGTTGAACTATGCCCTGTATCTATTATATCATGACAACTTTCCTTTTCTTTTGGAAACCCACTCATACCATTTAACTGTCGTAAATTTTCAAATTTATCTTTTCTTCCAGTTATAATTTTATGTACATATGATTGATGTCCCACATCCCAAACAATTTTATCTTTTGGACTATCAAATACTTTATGTAATGCTAAAGTTAACTCTACTATTCCTAAATTAGATGCTAAATGTCCTCCAGTTTTAGAAATATTTCTCACTAAAAACTTTCTAATATCTTTTGCAAGTTCATCTAATTCTTCTATATTCATCTTTTTTATATCTTGAGGAGAGTTTACTTGATCCAAATATTTGTACATTAATTTTCACCTCTACTTTACTACATCAGTATCAAAGCCACAACTATACCTAGTATAGCTCCACCTAAAACTTCAAAAGGTGTATGTCCAATGAGTTCCTTTAATTTTTTATTTTGTATTATCTTTCCTTGTTGAATATCTTCTAACATTTGATTTAATATTGTTGCTTGTTTTCCAACCGCTCTTCTAACTCCTGCTGCATCATACATAACTATCATCGCAAAAACCACAGCTATAGCAAAATTTGTAGAATGAAATCCATCAACCATACCTACAACTGTCGCTAAACTAGTTACAAAAGATGTATGAGAACTAGGCATCCCTCCAGAAGTTGTTATTCTTTTCAAATCAAATCTTTTTTCTTTTCCTGTAAAAACCTTTATTACTTGAGCTAATATACAAGCTATTAAACTTATTGCAAGTGCTCCATTATTTGTTAATTCTATAAGGTATTTCATAATATACCTCCTTATTTTTATTAGTGATCTCTAGATAAAATATAATCTGCTAATCCATGTAAAAACTCAGTATCATCAGTAACTTTTGATATACTTTTCTTAGCATCTTCTATTAAGCTTTTAGCTATTTCTCTAGATTTTTCAAGTCCCAACAATGAAGGATATGTTGATTTATTATTTTCTATATCACTACCTACATGTTTTCCTAATTTAGCTTCATCTCCAACAATATCCAAAATATCATCTACAATTTGGAATGCCAAGCCTATTTTTTGTGCATAGTCAGTTATATAATCCATTTGCTCTTTAGTAGCTCCTCCAACTGATGCACCAGCTCTCATACATCCAACCATCATAGCAGCTGTCTTATTTTCATGTATATAATCTAATTTTTCTTTTGGTATTTTAGTGTTTTCGCTTTGAACATCAACTACCTGTCCTCCAACCATACCATATATTCCAGCTCCTCTAGCAATCTCATATGTTGCTTTCAAATATCTTTCTGGATTTTCTTTTCCTATAGATTCTTTTAGCATTATTTCATAAGCAAAATTTAATAAAGCATCTCCTGCTAAAATAGCCATAGCTTCTCCAAAAACTTTGTGATTTGTAGCTCTTCCTCTTCTTAAATCATCATTATCAAGTGCTGGAAGATCATCATGTATTAAAGAATATGTGTGTATCATTTCTATTGCTGCAGCAAATGGAATTGCATTATTGTTACATCCTTGAACTATCCTACATGCTTCAAGTGTAAGTATTGGTCTTAATCTTTTTCCACCTGAACTCAAACTATAATTCATTGCTTCCATAATTGTTTTTTGATATCCTTCTTCTTTAGGCATATATTTTTTTATAATTTCTTCAGCATCTATAGCTCTCTTTTTTAATTCTGACTTAAAATCCATTTTATTTCCTCCTCAATAATCAGCTAAATTTTATTATTTCACTCAAAATTTTCAAGTTGATTTACAATAATTTTAATTTAAAGTTCTTCCTCTAAACCTAGTTCATTAAATTTTTTTACTTTCATTTCAGCTTCATCAAGAAGACTTACACATTTTCTATATAAAGAGATTCCTTCTTCATATAATTCTAGCGATTGATCAAGACCAGTACTTTTGTCTTCTAATAGTTTTAAAACTTCTTCTAGTCTTGTATAAACTTGTTCATAAGTCATATTTTCTAAATTATCCATTTAGTTACCTCTCAATTAAAATTGTTTGTTTTCTATTGAATTTACTTTACACTCTATATTCCCATCAATCATCATAATTTTTAAATTTTCATCTATATTTACATCTTCTATACTATTAATTATACATCCTTCTTTCTGTACCATACAATAACCTCTATCTATTGTAGCAAGAGGACTTAAACTATGAAGTAATGATGCACTATTTTTTAATTGTTCTTTTTTCTTATCTATATTTTGATTTACATTATTTTTTATACTGTCTGAAATACTAACTAATTGATATTTTTCTTTTTCTATTTTAGATTCTATAGATTTAGATAGTCTATTTGATAGCAATTTTAAATTATTTTTTCCTTCTTTTACAATATTATTTTTTATAATAGAATTTATCTCATTAAATGTATTTTCTAATTTATTTCTATCTCTGTCTATAAACGTGTACATATCTGTTTTTAATCTTTTTTTACAATTATCTAATCTATATAATAAATCATCTATATTAGGTACTGCTATTTCTGCCGCAGCTGATGGTGTAGGTGCTCTCATATCTGATACAAAATCACAAATAGTAAAGTCCACTTCATGACCAACTGCTGAAATTATAGGTATGTCTGATGCAAAAATAGCTCTTGCTACTTTTTCCTCATTAAAAGACCACAATTCTTCAAGTGATCCTCCTCCCCTACCTACAATCATAGTATCTACTTTTTTTACTTCATTAAAAAATTCTATTCCTTTTACAATTTCTTCTGCTGAGTTCATTCCTTGCACAGATACTGGATATAATAATATTTCCACTTTAGGAAATCTTCTTTTTACTACATTTATTATATCTCTTATAACTGCACCTGTTTCTGATGTTACAACACCTATTTTTTGTGGCATATAAGGTATTTTTTTCTTATATTTTTCATCAAACAATCCTTCTTTGTAAAGTTTTTGTTTTAGTTTTTCAAATTCTAGGTGTAACTTTCCAACACCTTCTCTTTCAATTTCATTTATATATAATTGATAAGATCCGTCTCTTTCATATACAGAAATATATCCTGTAGCAATTATTTTTATACCATCTTCCAATTTCAAAGATTTATCATATTTATTTTTAAAAATAATACATTTCATTTTAGATGTTTCATCTTTTAATGTTAAATATACATGTCCGCTAGAATTAACTTTGAAATTAGAGATTTCTCCTCTTACTCTCAAGTTATACAATATCGGATCATTATTTAATATCTTTTTTATATACGAATTTGCTTCACTTATTTCAAGAGCTTTAATCTTCATTTGTACTTTCTCCTAAATAGTTATCTAACCCTATTATAGCACAACCACAAGCGTTATCTGATGAATATACACTTTCTGTGAAAAAGCTATCTATTCCTTTTTTTAATAATTTTTTTGTAAGTACATTTGAAATATATTTACTTGACGCAACTCCACCAACAAACACTACATCATATATTTCAAACTTTTCACATGAAAATACTATTGCTTTTTCTAAACTTTTTATAATAGAATTCATAACTGCTTTTGATACATAATTATTATTTTTTTCTTCCATAAGTTTATATGCTTGATTTTCAACTCCAGATACATTTATAAAAGATTCTTTTACTGATGTTTTTAATCCAACTTTTATATCTTCTTTACATGAAATAGCATTTTTATCTATATATATTCCTGCTGGGAAATCATACCCCATCTTTACTCCTACTCTATCTATCAACTGTCCAAAACTTATATCTTTTGTACCACCGACAATTTTTGTTTCATATCCTTTTTTTATTTTTTCAGTAAGTAGAATTTCCATAGTTCCACCAGACATATGTACAGATAAAAATTTATTTAGATTTTCTTTCTTACAACCATAAAGAGATGCAGCTATATGATTTTCTTGATGAGTTGTATTAATCATTTTACAATCGCATAAAGATGCAATTGTTTTTGCAAAATTATTCCCAACTTCAAATACTGGCATATATGATTCTTCTAGGTTTCTTGGCTTATTAGATGCACATACTAATTCTATTTTATAATTTTTATTATTAAAATATTTTTTTATTTGTTGTGAAATTTCTCCAAAATTTTTAATATGTTGAAATACAGCCTCACTTTGTCTTAGACCTCTTTCTCCATTTTTCACTTTTAACATTTTCTTTTCATTGAATATTATTTCTCTATTTAAAGTTATAGCTGCTATAGAAGTTGTATAGCAGCTAGTATCAATCCCTATTATTATTCGATTATTTTCTATCATTTAAATAACTACCTAAAACCCCATTTATAAATTTTGGAGATTTATCATCGCAGTACATTTTCGCCATTTCTATAGCTTCATTTATAGATACTTTTTCTGGAATACTATCTATAAATGTTATTTCAGCTATTGCTAATCTAAGTATAGCAACATCTACTTTTGGCATAGTCATTATTGACCAGTTTTTAGCATATTTATCTATAGCCTCGTCTATTTCTTGATGTTTTTGCTCATATATATCACACACTTTATATACATAGTTTAAATCTATATAATTTGAAATATTTATTTCTTCATTATTTTCTAAATCATTTATATCAGCTTCATCTGAATTTTGAAGTTTTAATTCTTCAAATCTATTAACTATGTATTCTTCATTTCCTTCTAAAAAATTATTTACTTTATTTTTTAAATCCGATAAATCATCTTTTATTACATCCAAATTATATATAAATTTCATCATATATTCTCTAGATGTTACTGTTTTTATTCTGCAAAATCCCATATTTTCCTCCTAAATTTCTTTCCGCTCTATTTTGGTTAATAAATATTAATAATATTAAAGTTTTAATAAAACCACGATTTTTAAGATTAAATCACTTAAAAAACCCTCTGAAAAACCAGAGGGTATCCATTAATTTTTCTTAGCTTCTTCTTTATCTTTTTTGAAACTTACACCTTGAACATGTACGTTTACTTGAGATACTTCTAGCCCTGTCATTGTTTCAACAGAATTTTTTACATTTTCTTGTACTTTAAACGCTACATCTGGTATAGCATGTCCAAATTGAACTATTATCATAACATCAATAGAAACTTTTTCGTCTTCTATCTGTATTTTAACTCCATTATTTTTTAATAATTTATCCGCTATACTCTGAGACGATTCAACACCTTCAACTTCTAAAGCTGATATACCTGCTATTGTAGTAACAACATCATTAGATATTTTTATCTGTCCACAACTATTATTTTCCATTTTATATTTACCTCCTATATATTAGGTATTTTTCCGCAATTATTAAAACTACTTATAGATATAATAATACCAAATTGAAAGAAACAATGCAAGAATGTAATATTTTTCAGCGGATTAAAAATTTCAAAAATATAAAAATACCTCCTTTAAAATACATCTATGTGTATTATTGTAAAAGAGGTATTTTGATTATCTTTCATAAAATAAATTTGTATTCTAGACTTTAAATTTTTTAAATACTAAACTAGCATTATGTCCTCCAAATCCCAAAGAATTACTCATAGCATATAAAACTTCTCTTTTTTTCCCTTTATTTGGAGTATAGTCTAAATTTAATTCTTCTTCTGTATTTTCTAAATTTATTGTTGGTGGAATAAATCCATCTTGTATTGATAGTGCACATATTATAGCTTCAATTGCTCCAGATGCTCCTAATAAATGCCCAGTCATAGATTTTGTTGATGATATAGATATATTATTTGAGTGCTCTTTAAATACATTTTTGATAGCCATAGTTTCATATAAATCATTATAATATGTAGATGTACCATGAGCATTTATATAATCTATTTTTTTATTTTCTATTTCAGCATCATTTATTGCAACTTGCATAGCTCTAGCTGCTCCCTCTCCATTTTCTGCTGGAGTAGTTATATGATATGCATCAGATGTCATTCCATAACCAACTAATTCTGCATATATATTAGCATTCCTCTTTTTAGCACTTTCTAATTCTTCTAATATTAAAATTCCACATCCTTCTCCCATCACAAATCCATCTCGATCTTTATCAAAAGGTCTAGATGCTTTTTTAGGATTATCATTATTTGTAGACATAGCTTTCATATTGCAAAATCCTGAAAATGCAAACTCAGTTATAGCAGCTTCTGTTGCACCAGCTATCATGATATCTGCATCTCCTCTTTGAATTATTTTAAATGCATCTCCTATAGAATTTGTTCCAGATGCACAAGCTGTACATACATTTGAATTTGGACCTTTTGCACCAAACTCTATAGAAACTTGTCCTGCTGCCATATTTCCTATCATCATTGGAATAAAAAATGGACTTACTCTTCTATTTCCTTTTTCTAATAGATTTTTATATTGCTTTTCAATAGTTTCTACTCCACCAATACCTGTTCCTATTATAGTCCCAAATCTAGTTTTATCAATGCTATCTAAATCTAGTTTTGAATCTTCTATAGCTAATTTTGATGCAGCTATTGCAAACTGTGTAAATCTATCCATTTTTTTTAATTCTTTTTTGTTTATATACTTTTCTGGTTCAAAATTTTTAACTTCACCAGCTATTTGTGTCTGATAGCTTTCACAATTAAATCTAGTTATTTTATCTATACCAGATACTCCATTTTTTATATTTTCCCAGAAATTTTTTTTACCTGTTCCAACAGGTGTTACGCACCCTAGTCCAGTTATAACAACCCTTCTTTTCATAATTTCCTCCAAATTTATTAAATTTAAGATTTAGTATTTATGAAAATTTATTTATTAGACTCTATATATCTAACTATATCACCTATTGATTTAAAGTTTTCTGCTTCTGTATCTGGAATTTCCATATCAAATTCATCTTCTAAAGACATTATTATTTCTACTGCATCAAGAGAATCTGCCTCTAAATCATCCATTAATGATGTTTCCATTGTAATCCCTTCATTTTCTACACCTAACTGATCTACTATTATTTCTACTACTTTATTAAACATTTCATTTCCTCCAATTTTTCTCTTTTTATAATAATTTATTTACTAATTTTTAATTTTTTATCAATTACATTACCATTCCACCATCTACATTTATAACTTGTCCTGTTATATAATTAGATAAATCGCTTGCTAAAAATAATGCTGTATCTGCTATATTTTCTGCTTTTCCTACTGTTTTCTGTGGAATTTGTTCTATCATTTTTTCTTTTAATTTTTCATTTAATATCTCTGTCATATCTGTTTCTATAAATCCTGGTGCAATTGCATTTACATTTATATTTCTAGATGCTAATTCCTTTGCTATTGATTTTGTAAAACCTATTATACCTGCCTTAGATGCACAATAATTAGATTGTCCTGCATTTCCTATAATTCCAACAACAGATGTTATATTTATTATCTTCCCAAATTTTTCTTTAATCATAAATTTTGAAACAGCTTTTGTTACATTAAATACTCCATTTAAATTAATATCTATTACTTTTTTAAAATCAGATTCCTTCATTCTCATAAGTAAATTGTCTTTTGTTATTCCAGCATTATTTATAAGTACATCTATTTTTTTAAATTTTTTTATTATATTATCAATCATTCCTAAAACATCTTCATAATTTGATACATCACATTTTATTATTTCACATTGTTTACCGAATTTTTCGACTTCTTTTTTTACATTAATTGCTGCTTCTTCATTTGATGTATAGTTGATAATTATATTTGCTCCATTTTTTGCAAAGGATAATGCAATAGCTCTTCCAATCCCTCTAGAACCACCTGTAACTAATACATTTTTTCCTTCAAAATTCATTTTGTTATTTTCCATAGTTCCCTCCAAAAGATTTTATAAAAGAATTTACATCATCATATGTATCTATATTGATTATTTCTACATCGACTTTTTTCTTTGATGCTATCTTTTTTATAAATCCTCTTAATGTTTTTCCAGGTCCTATCTCTATAAATCTATCAAATCCATTATCTAGTAAATTTATTATCGAATCTTCCCAAAGTACAGAACTGTATATTTGTTTTTCTAGTTTTTCTCTTATTTCACATATATTTTTATATTCTTTTGCATCTACATTTGATATTACAGGTACTTTTGTATATTTAATATCTACTTTTTCTAATTCATTTTTTAATTTTTTACCAGCACCTTTTAGCAAAGATGAATGAAAAGGTCCACTTACATCTAACATTATTGTTCTTTTAGCACCATTATTTTTTAGAATTTCAGCTAAATTTATTACTGCTTTTTTTTCACCAGAGATTACTATTTGATTTGGTGAATTATAATTTGCAATTTCAACTAAGTTTGATTTTAATTTGAGAATACATTTTTCTACAATGCTTTTATCTACTCCTATTACAGCACACATTGCTCCTTCTATATCTTGTACTTCTCTACTCATTATGAGTCCTCTTTTCCTTACTAATGAAACTGCTTCTTCAAATTTTATAGCTCCTGCTACTGTCAAAGCTGTGTATTCACCTAAAGATAGCCCTAAACATGTATCGTACTTA
This sequence comes from Peptacetobacter sp., assembly GCF_029264495.1. GTDB lineage: Bacteria > Bacillota > Clostridia > Peptostreptococcales > Peptostreptococcaceae > Peptacetobacter. Next base: position 30,061 of record NZ_JARIBH010000019.1, on the reverse strand, counting down.
AAATCAATCTTTTTTTCTAATATTTTTATGATAGACATACTATGTGCCAAGAGTGCAGGTTGAGTATTTTCAGTCTTAGATAAAAGTTTGTTATTTTCTTCATTGTGCATCATATTTATTAAATCGAAATCTAATAAAGAATTTGCTTTATCGATAATTTCTTTGGCTTCATCAAATTTATAATACAAATCTTTTGTCATATTTGTATATTGAGAACCTTGACCAGGAAATACTAATGCTACTTTACCCATGTTGTACCTCCTAATAAATTTCTTTCATTATATTTGAAGATTCTTTTACAATTTCTTCTATTATTTCTTTACAAGATTTAATTTCTTTTATCATAGATGCACTTTGTCCTGCCATAAAAGATCCTTTTTCTAAATCTCCATCTATAACTGCTAATCTGAGTGATCCTGCTCCAAGTCTATCTAATTCTTCACTAGAAGCACCTTCTTTTTCCATTTTTAAATATTCTTTAGAAAATTTATTTTTTAATGTTCTAACTGGATGTCCTGTTGTTCTTCCTGTTACAATAGCATCTCTATCTTTTGCTGACAAAACTGCTTGTTTATAATTTTCATGTATATTACATTCTTTAGAACATATAAATCTAGTTCCTATTTGAACTCCTTGTGCTCCAAGTGCAAATGATGCTGCCATACCTTTTCCGTTAGCTATACCTCCAGCTGCAATCACTGGTATTTTTACTTCATCTGATATTTGAGGAATTAAAACCATCGTTGTTAGCTCTCCTATATGTCCTCCCGCTTCTGTTCCTTCAGCAATTATAGCATCAGCACCTAATTTTTCCATTCTTTTTGCTAAAGCTATAGTAGGAACAACTGGTATAACTTTTATACCTGCTTTTTTTAATTTTTCCATATATTTTGCCGGATTTCCTGCTCCTGTAGTTATAGCTTTTGGTTTTTCTTCTATTATAACCTCTATTACTGATTCTACATTCGGTGACATAAGCATGACATTTACACCAAAAGGCTTATCAGTCATTTTTTTACATTTTCTTATTTCTTCTCTTACAATATCAGCTGTAGCACTTCCTGTTCCAATAATACCAAATCCTCCTGCCTCTGATACTGCTGATGCTAAATTCGCATCTGCAACCCAAGCCATTCCTCCTTGTATTATCGGATATTTTATATTAAGTATTTCACAGATTTTATTCATAAATCCTCCTATATACTCCACTGGACAACAGAAGATCCCCATGTAAGACCTCCACCAAATCCGACTAGTACAATTTTGTCACCTTTTTTTATTTTTCCTTCTCTAAAAGCTTCATCCATTGCTACCGGTATAGATGCTGATGACATATTTCCATATCTAGTTAGATTTACATAAACTTTATCTTTTTTAAGGCCTAATCTTTTTGCTGAAGATTCTATTATTCTGATATTCGCTTGATGTGGTATAAGAAAATCTATATCCTCTAGAGATAATTTAGCTTTTTCTATAGCTTTTACAGATTCCTCTGACATTTTTCTCACTGCAAATTTAAATACATCATTTCCAGACATTTTTATTGAGTGAAGTTTATTTTTTATGCTATATTCTCCAGCTTTTATTCTGGATCCTCCAGCAGGTATTTTAAGATAATCTTTACCTGTTCCATCTGCACCATTGATAATAGATAATATTCCACCTTCTTCTACTTTTGAAATAATAGCTGCTCCAGCTCCATCTCCAAATAAAACAGCTGTAGATCTATCATCATAATTAACAACACTAGACAGTGTTTCTGCTCCTATTAACAATATATTATTGTACATTTTAGATTCTACAAACCGTTTTGCTATATTCATAGCATATAAAAATCCAGAACAAGCTGCAGCCAAATCAAATGCTATAGCATTTGTAGCACCAATTTTTTCTTGTACTATACATGCTGTAGATGGTAATGGACTATCTGGTGTTACTGTAGCAACAATTATCATATCTATATCATTTACATTAATTTTTGAGTTTGATATAGCGTTTAAGGCTGCTTTTGATGCCATATCAGATGTCGCTTCAAGTTCAGATACTATTCTTCTTTCAGAAATACCTGTTCTCGTTTTTATCCATTCATCTGAGGTATCCATTATCTTTTCTAAATCAGAATTAGTAATTACATTTTTAGGTACATAACTTCCAACTCCAATAATACCTGCTTTTATATCCATATTATTATTCTCCTATTAGTGATTTATTCTTCATCACCGTTAGCTTTTTCTTCCTCTTTTTTACTGTACTCATCTATAAAACATTTTATATCTTCAACAACATTTCCTTCAGTAAATTTTATTGCTTGTCTTATAGCATTTTTTATTGCTTTACTATCAGAACTTCCATGTGCTTTTATTACTCCGCCTTTAACTCCTAATAGTGGTGCTCCTCCATACTCTGAATAATCCATAAAATCTTTTAATTTTCTCATATCATCTTTTATTAAAAGAGCTCCTATTTTACTTTTAGTACTAGACATTAGAGTTTCTTTTATAAGCTTCATAACTGAAAGGGCAACTCCCTCAACGGATTTAAGAAGTATATTTCCAGTAAACCCATCACAAACTATAATATCAGTAGCATCGTTTATAACATCTCTAGCCTCTACATTTCCTATAAAGTTTAAATTAAGTGTTTTTAATTCTTCATATGATTTTTTTACTAAATCATTCCCTTTTCCTTCTTCTGCACCCACATTTGCTAATGCAACTCTAGGATTTTCTATATCTAGAACTTTTTTTGCATATATATTTGACATAGCTGCAAATTCAATTAAATTTCTAGGCTTACAATCAGCATTTGCTCCTCCATCTGCAAGTATAGTCATTCCTTTATTTATATTTGGAATTGTCGGACATAAACAAGGTCTATCTATTCCTTTTATCCTTCCAACTACAAACAATCCTCCAGCAAGAAGTGCTCCTGTATTACCTGCAGAAACAATAGCGTCTGCTTGACCATCTTTTACTAATTTTAATGCTACAACCATAGAAGAATCTTTTTTACTTCTTATAGCCTTTACAGGTTTATCTTCATTTCTAACTACTTCTGTTGTGTGTATTATTTCAAGTCTACTTTTATCAAAATTATATTTTGCAAACTCATTTTCAAGAGTTTCTTTATCTCCTGTAACAATTATTTCTACATTTTTGTATTCATTTATTGCATCTACTGCTCCTTTAACATTTGATATTGGAGCATTATCTCCACCCATTCCATCTAAAGCTATTCTCATTATAAATTCCTCCTATTCCATTTCTTCAAATATAAACTTTCCTCTAAAAATTTGTTCTTGTTTTTTGTTATTTATAATAACTTTGACATAATGCTTTTTATCTATATTTCTATATAACTCTGCTTTTGCTATTAGTCTATCACCTTTTTCAACAAATTTAATACATTTTATATTTGCAACTCTCATTATTACTTTTGGCGTATCTATAATCGCCATCGCTAGCGACTCTGCAAGCGAAAATATATACGCATCTTTCAAAGTACCAGTTTTCGAGTAAACCATCTCTTCGCTGATTTCCAACATAGAAATTCCTATTTCTCCTACAGAAAGATCTATAATTTCTCCTGTGATTTCTTTCATTCCTAATGTTTTTACTTTTGTACTTTGTGATTCAGCTATAGATTTTACTCTTTCTCTGAGTTCTGGGATATTAAGAGTCATTCGATCTAGCCTGATAGTCTGTACACTTACATTGAATACATCCGCAAGTTCTTCATCTGTATAGAACGGATCTGTTTTTAACATATCCACTAGTTCTTTTTGTCTCTGAACTTTACTTCTCTTTTTCATGTTACCTCCAATTTTTATAGCTAGTTTTTAGTACCAGCTACTAATAGTAGTATATATTATATTTTCCTTTTTTTCAACATATATTTTTTGTATTTTTTATTTACCCCTAAAAAATACATCTTTTGTTAAAAATTTTAAATTTATAATTATATTATACATTACATAAAATCTATAATATATAGAAAAAGACATAAAAAAACATGTAGACAAAATCTACATGTTTTTTATTTCTAAAATTATTATTTTTCTACGATTTCTTTACCTTTATAATATCCACAATCAGGACAAACTCTATGTGCTAATTTTGGTTCATGACACTGTGGGCATTCTACGAAACCTGGTGCAACCATTTTTGAGTTAGCTGCTCTTCTCATATCTCTTTTTGATTTAGAAGTTTTTCTCTTTGGTACTGCCATTTAAGACACCTCCTCTTTATTCATTTTTCAGTAATTCTTTTAATTTAGCAAAACGTGGATCTATATTATCCTCGTCATTTATCTTTTCGCTGCATCTGCAATCCTCTCTATTAAGGTTTGCTCCACATCCATGACAAAGACCTTTACAATCTTCATCACAAAGAACTTTATGAGGCATATTAAAATCTAAATTCTGACTTATTATGTTTAAAAGATCTACATTTTCTAAATCTTCTACCACAAATGCATCGAATTCTTCATATTCATCCTCAGAATAATTCTTATCTTGTACTATAAAGCCCTGTATATTAAAATCTAAAGGAACTTCTACCTCGTCCAAACATCTAGAACATCTATCCACAATAGACATCTTGATATTTGCATTTATATACAGACCTTTTCCGTTGCGAGTAATCTTACCCTCAACTTCAATAGGTGAAGCTAATTTATATTTTTCATCACAGTAACTAATAGTATCAATTTCTTCGCAAAAATTCAAGTCAATTTTATCAATTTCTTTTCTGCGTAGGTTTTCAATATTAATTATCATAAAGCTCACCTCTTTTACATTTACCTAATTATTATACAAATCATAAATTTGTTTGTCAAGTATTTTTACTTGATAGGTAAATAATTTATTTAAAATTATATATTTATACTCTAATAAATTATTTTACTAAAGATAAAGTATCTCTAGCTATCATTAATTCTTCATTAGTTGGTATTAATAACATTTTTACTTTAGAATCAGCTGTAGATATTACAGTTTCTTTTCCTCTAACATTATTAGCTTCTTCATCTAATTTCATTCCTAAGAATTCCATATTAGATGCTATTTCAGCTCTTATTCCTATTCCGTTTTCACCAACACCAGCTGTGAATACAACTGCATCTAATCCATTCATTTCAGCTGCATAAGCACCTATATATTTCTGAACTTTTTTAACATATGCATCTAAAGTAGCCTGTGCTAATTCATTTCCTTCACTAGCTGCACTTTCTATATCTCTGAAGTCTGAAGATATACCAGTCATTCCGTATACACCAGATTCTTTATTCATTAATTTATCAAGACCGTCTGCATCTAAACCTTCTTTTCTCATTAAGAATGGTAGTATAGCTGGATCTATATCTCCACATCTAGTTCCCATTATTAAACCTTCAAGTGGAGTGAATCCCATAGATGTATCTACACATTCACCACCATCTACTGCTGCTATAGAAGCACCATTTCCTAAGTGACAAGTTACTATTTTAAGGTCTTTTATATCTTTTCCTAACATTTCTGCTGCTTTCTGAGAAACGTAGTTATGAGAAGTACCGTGGAATCCGTATCTTCTTACACCATATTTAGTATATAATTCATATGGAAGACCATATAAGTATGATGATTTAGGCATTGTCTGATGGAAAGCTGTATCAAATACACCTACCATTGGTACATCTGGTAATATAGCTTTGCATGCATCTATACCCATTAAGTTAGCTGGGTTGTGTAGAGGAGCAAGGTCTATACATTCTTTTAATGTTTCTATTACTTCATCATTTATTACTACTGAATGAGCAAATTTTTCACCTGCATGAACAACTCTGTGTCCTACTGCATCTATTTCTTTCATATCTTTAACTGCTCCAACTTTTTCATCAACAACAGCATCTAATACAAGTTTTATAGCATCTTTATGGTCTTTCATTGGCTGTTCAACAACATATTTTTCTTCTAGACCATCTTTTTCGTGTTTAAGAACAGAACCTTCTATTCCTATTCTTTCAACTAAACCTTTACATAAAACTGATTCATTTTCCATATCTATTAACTGATATTTTAATGAAGAACTACCACAGTTTAAAACTAATACTTTCATTATTTATACCTCCAGAAATTTTGTTATCATTCTAATATTGTAAGTATCCCTATTTAATCCCACAATATAATTACTTATATAAAAACCGAATTAACATTAATAATATATCATTTTTTTGCATAAATTTAAAGCCTTTTTACTTTTTTATTTCATTCACTTGAGTTATACTCTTGTTATTAGTAGAAATTTTATAAGGAGTTTAAATTTATATGAATATAACAGGTCTAATTGTCGAATATAATCCATTTCATAACGGACATGTATATCATCTTGAAAAATCACTAGAAAAAACAGGTGCTGATGCTTCTATAGCTGTTATGAGTGGTAATTTTATACAAAGAGGTGAACCAGCTTTATTTGATAAATTCTCTAGGGCTAAAAGTGCAGTAGAGTCAGGGGTTGATTTAGTTGTTGAACTTCCATCTATTTATGCATCTCAAAGTGCTGAACTTTTTGCTAAAGGGGCTATATCTCTATTAAACTCTCTAAATTGTGTTAATTCTATTTGTTTTGGAAGTGAAGAGGGTGATATTGGTATATTATCTCTTATTGCTTACATACTTTGTCTAGAACCTATAGAATTTAAAAATTACCTTACATCATATTTAGATGATGGAATATTATTTCCATCTGCAAGGAACAAAGCTTTATTTGACTATATTAAAAACAATGATTTTAGACTATGTGATAATTTACATGATTTTTCATTTGTAGTAAATGATTTAAAAAAATATAATTTATCTGAAGAAAATTTAAGTAATATTTTAAATTCTCCAAACAATATTTTAGGGATTGAATATATTAAACAGATATTATTATCAAAAAGTGATATAAAACCTTTTACAATAGGACGTATTATGTCTGAGTACAATTCAGAGGAAATATCTGGGAATATAAATTCTGCAAGTGCAGTTAGAAAAAAAATAGATGATATTTTAATAGATATTAACTCTAACAATAATCATGTAGATAATAATTATTTGATTAGCACTATATCTGATAATATTTCTAACTCTATACCCGATTCAACTTTAAATATGGTATTAAGTCGTATAAATAATAATTTTAATCCAGTATATCCTAAAGATTTTTTTGATATATTAATATCAACTATTATAAGAAACAAAATTTATTTAGATTCTTATTTTGATATCTCTGAGGGAATCGAAAATAAAATTTTCAAATCTGCTCTTATAGCAAAAGATTATAATGATTTAATTCATTTGATAAAGTCTAAACGCTATACTATGACTAGAGTAAAGAGATGTTTGAATAATATTTTATTAGATATAAAAAAAGAGGATATAACATTCGCTAAAAGTATTGAAACTATTCCATATGTAAGAATATTAGCTTTTAATTCAAAAGGTAGAGAGATTATAAAAAAAATAAAAAATTCATCTGATATTAAAATAATAAATAAATTTTCAGAAATAGAGCATTTTATGGATGATGAATCATTTAAATTTTTAATAGAAAATGATATAAAGTGTACAGATTTATACAATAGTGTTTATTATAGAAAAAATAGACATCTTTTGAAAGGTTCTATGGATTATTTTGAAAAACCAATATATATAAGATAAATAAAAAAAGTGTTGATTAGTAAGATTGAAAGTCTTTAAAATCAACACTTTTTACTTTTTATTTTATAAAATTAGCTTCATTTCCTAATGATATAACCTGTTTTTCTTTTTCATCACCTTTATTATATTCAAATACAAGTTTATGTTCATTTAATAATTTTTTTATCCCTTTATTATCAAGTCCTTTTGTATATAGTATAAAATCTTCATCATATTTAAACACTCTATCTATATCATTTTCACTTGATGAAACGTCTCCTGATATGTATCTTTGTATAGAGTCTACTGTTCCACATTTACCTTCAAATTTAGGAATAGTCATTTTCATATTTGAATATTTATCACTATAACTAGTATAAACAGAAATATTTATTACTTTAAATTCATCTCTATTTATATTTCTACCTAATTGAGGAATTTCTATACTTTTAAACTCTTCTATATTAGGTTTTGCAATATCTACTTCTACATTTATATTTGGATCTTTATTTTCTTCTTTATCAGATTTATTACATCCTGTCATTATTATAGATGAAAATATAACTGTAGAAATAAGTATAAATGATAATAATTTCTTTTTCATAATAATACCCTCCAATAAAGTATTTTTTCAATCTCTATTTTAATATTATAACACAAATGTATTTTTTAATCTGTATTATATAAATTTTTATATAATACAGATTAAAAATGCTGTTACTAAACAGCAACAGCATTTTTATTTATATTAATCTTCATAATTAATTAGTAAAGTTATCAAAGTATCCTTGTATATGTACTATTGGAGTTCCTTTATCTCCACTTCCTGATGTAAGGTCACATAATGAACCTATAAGGTCAGTTAATCTTCTTGGAGTTGTACCTTGAGATACCATTTCACCAACTAAATCATTATCTTTATTTTTTATATATTCTGATATAGCATTTTTTAATTCTTCACCTTTTAAATCAGCAAAGTCATTATCAGCTAAATATTTTAATTTAACTTCATTTGGAGTTCCTTCAAGACCAGAAGTATATGCTGGAGATACTACTGGGTCAGCAAGTTCCCATATTTTTCCTACTGGATCTTTGAATGCTCCATCTCCGTATACCATTACTTCTACATTTTTACCAGTTTTTTCTTTAAACTGTGACTGAACTTCTTCAACAAAATCTTTGCAATCTCTTGGGAATAATTTTACAGTTTCTTCTGTTGATTTGTTTGTTCCTAATAGTCCATAATTTTCATTAAATCCGCTTCCATTTATAGATTTAGTTAATATATCATCAAGACCTATTACAACTTCTGCTCCTGCTTCTTTAAGTATTCTCTTAGTTCTTTTTCTTGTATGTATGTCACAAGTTAATACATTTTTAGTATAGTTTAATATAACTTTTGGATTGTTAGCAAATATAACTTCTACTTCTGCTCCTGCTTCTTTTATTAGAGATGAATAATATTCAACATAATCTACACCTGTAAATGTATGTTTATTTTCTCCAAATAATTCTCTATATTTTTCAAGAGTAAGTACATCTGAATATGGATTAACTCCTTTTTCATCAAGAAGTTCTATGTCTACTAGATGGTTTCCTACTTCATCAGATGGATAGCTAAGCATAAGTACTACTTTTTTAGCTCCTCTTGCTATACCTTTTAAACATATAGCAAATCTATTTCTACTTAATATTGGGAATATAACTCCTATTGTTTCTCCACCTAACTGATTTTTTACATCTTCAGCTATGTCATCTATTTTTGCATAGTTTCCCTGTGCTCTAGCTACTATTGCTTCTGTAACAGCTACTACGTCTTTATCTCTCATTTCATAGTTTTCACTTTTTGCTGCTTCTAAAACAGAATCTACTACTATTGTTGCTAGATCATCTCCTTCTCTTATGATTGGAGCTCTTACTCCTCTAGAAATTGTTCCTACTTTTCTTTCCATGTTGGTATCACCTTTCTTTATATAAATTAATTGGTCTTAACTAAAATTATTTCAAGAAAATTTATTCTTCTTAACAAAGTTTCCTTTCATAGTATATAAAAAAATCAGCATATTAGCAAATATTTTTTTGATTTTTACTTAAATTCTTCGCGATTTTGTCTGATTTCGTCCAAAATTGATACAATATGCTGCTCAACTTCCAATAAAAGTTCGTCTGCATATTCTGCTGTACCAACTTTTATTTCCTCTGATACAGCTTTTGCATTACTTATTATTTTATGTGCTTTTTCTTCTGCTTCTAAAACTGGTTTGCTGCTATTTATATATTCATTTACAGCATCTTCTGTATCTTGTCTTAGTTCTTCTGCTTCTATTTTTGCATCTTCTATTATTTCATTGGCTTTATTTTCAGCATCTTCTATCATCTGATGTGCTTCACTTATAGCTCTATTCATTATATCTTTACTTTCTTCAGTAACGCTTACTGCTTGTTCTAGTTCTTTTGGAAGAGCCCTTTTTATATCACTAATTATGTCTAAAGCATCTTGTCTTTCTATACTGCATTTATGTGTTGAAAAAGGTACTGAAGATGCCTCTTGTATAAGAAACTCTAACTCTTTTATAAGTTCTAGTATGTGTGATTCTTCTATTTGCATATTATATCTCCTTTTTTTCAATCTTTATTTTTAGCTCTTTTAAAGCTTGTTCTGGGACTAAATTTTCTATATCTGCACCAAAGGATAATACTTCTTTAATAAGCGATGAACTTATGAAAGAAAATTTTGTATTACTTGGTAAAAAGATTGTCTCTATAGATGAATCCAATTCTTTATTCATATGTGCCATCTGTAATTCATAATCTACATCAGCTGCACTTCTTATACCTCTAACTAATACATCTATTCCATTTTCTTCACAGTATTTTATAAGTAATCCATCAAAAGCAACTACTTTTATATTGTCTAAATCAGCAGTACAATCTTCTATAAGTTTTACTCTTTCTTCTAACGTAAATAAAGGTTCTTTATTAGGATTTATAAGTATTCCTATCTGAAGTTCTGCAAATAATTTAGATGCTCTTCTTATAACATCTAAATGTCCATTAGTAATAGGATCAAAACTTCCTGCAAAAATAGCTTTCGTTCTATTACATTTATTCATCACAATCCTCCACATCTAATTTATAAAAACTTAATATTGTTATTCCATATTTTTTTTCTTTGATTTTTATAATATTTCCTATTTGCTCTGGAAGTTCATCTTTTTTATCATGTTCAACTACTATTATTCCATCTTCTGAAAGTATATTATTATTATCTATTCTTTCTATACAATCTATAAAAAGTCCTTCATAATATGGTGGATCGATCATAATTATATCAAATTTATTCCTTTTAATTCCCATCTCTGATATAACGTTTTTATAATCTTTATTTATGACTGTACTTTCACTTTCTAATCTTGCTTTTTTTATATTAGATTTTATAATATTTATACTGTCTTTACTTAAATCTGAAAATACACAATGTTTTGCACCTCTTGATAAACATTCTATACCCAAAGATCCAGACCCCGAAAAAAGATCTAATACATTTGAATCCATTACATATGAATTTATGATATTAAAAAGTGATTCTTTAACTCTATCTGTTGTTGGTCTTACGCTTTGATCTTTTGGTGGATTAAGCTTTAACCCTCTAATTTTACCAGAAATAACTCTCAATTTTTTCTCCTTCCATTTTCTTATAATTTATTTTATCATCTTATAAACTTAAAAATATTTTTCGATTTTAAAATATATATTTTAATAATTTAAATTTTGATACTAATATAACTAGATTATATCATATAGTAATTGATATTGTATTCATATTTATTAATTCATAGTTATATCTTCATCTATTTTATTTTTAAATTTTAATTCTATTTCTTTTTTTAAGCCTTTATGTTCTTTAAATTCTAAATTAGGATCTTCGCCTATAATAATTCTTGCTTCTTTTTGGACAACTTTTAATATTTTCATATGTTTAAATAAATTTGCAATTTTTAGTTCTGGTACTCCATGCTGCATTGTTCCAAAAAATTCTCCAGGACCTCTAATTTCTAAATCTTTTTCAGAAATCTTAAATCCGTCATTTGTATCTTCCATTATTTCCATTCTTTTTCTACAAACTTCACTTTTAGAATTATAAATCAAAATACAATAAGATTGATATTTCCCTCTACCAACTCTTCCTCTAAGCTGGTGAAGCTGTGCAAGTCCAAATCTTTCAGCATTTTCTATTATCATAAGTGTAGAATTAGGAACATTTACACCCACTTCTATAACAGTTGTTGAAACTAATATATCTAATTTATGATTTTTAAAATCATTCATTATATTTTCTTTTTCAGAGGCTTTCATTTTCCCATGTAAAAGTCCCACTCTTAAATCTGGGAAAAATTCATTTTTTATTTCTTCTTCTGTTTCTGTTGCTGATGTTATATCTAATACATCGCTTTCTTCAACAAGAGGACACACTATGTAAACTTGTCTACCTTTTTCTACTTCTTTTCTTACTAATGTATTATAGACTTTTTCTCTTTTCTTTTTTTCAACAGCAATTGTTTCTATAGGCATTCTCCCTGGAGGAAGTTCATCTATTATAGATATATCTAAATCTCCATATAATATAAGTGCAAGTGTTCTAGGAATGGGTGTGGCTGTCATAACAAGTATATCTGGATTTCCTTTTGAAGATAATTTTCCCCTCTGTCTAACTCCAAATCTATGTTGCTCATCTGTTATAACAAGCCCAATATTTTTAAATTCCACATTATCTTCTATTAAAGCATGTGTCCCTATCAAAATATCAATCTCTCCATTTTTTACTTTTTCAAGAATAATTTCTTTTTGTTTTTTTGAAGTACTTCCTGTCAATATTTCAACAGTTATTCCTATATCTTTAAATGTCTCCATAAATGATTCATAATGTTGTTTTGCTAGTATTTCTGTAGGAGCCATCATAGCGCCTTGATATCCATTAAAAACGCATTCTGATAATGCTAAAAGAGCTACAACGGTTTTACCACTACCAACATCACCTTGTACTAATCTATTCATTACCTTTTCAGAACACATATCATCAATTATTTCATCTAATGCTCTACTCTGTGCTTTGGTAAGTCTAAAAGGTAATGATTCTAAAATATCATCTAGTCTATTGTCTTTTTTAAAGATAATTCCTTTTTCATTTTCACTTCCACTTCTGTACATAAATAAACCTAATTGAAGTATTAAAAGTTCTTCAAATATAAGTCTATATAATGCTATTTTTAATGCTTCTTTATTTTGTGGAAAATGTATATTTTTTATCGCATATTCTATTCCACATAGTCTGTATTTTTCTAATATTTCTTTTGGCAGATATTCTGGTATTTTTATATCTTTATTTTCAAATACATTTCTTATATTATTAGAAATATCTTTATTTGTTATACCATAGCTAAGAGGATATACAGGAAACATTTTACCTATGTTTTTAGGAGTATTTGATAAATACTCTACTTCACAAGAATTTAATTCTATAAATCCTCCATTTTTTTTAACTTTTCCAAAAGCTAGTATACTATCTCCTACTCTAAATGTATTTTTTATATACTCTCTATTAAAAAATATAAGTTTGGCAAATCCTGTATCGTCTTTTACATCTACTCTAGTTATAGTCATTCCTCTTTTTACAGTATACGTTTCTATATTTGTTATTATTGCTTTGACTGTAACTTTTTCATCATTTTCTAATTGAGCTATTTTTTTTATAATACTTCTATCTTCAAATTGTCTTGGAAAATAATATAATAAATCTCTTATTGAATATATTCCTAATCTATTTAGTTTTTCAGCTTTTTTAGGACCAATCCCTTTAACATATTGTATGCTTTCATTCATTATGCCAAACAAATCTATCACCTTCTTAAGTTATTATTTAATAAAAAAATCCTGTATAACAGGTTAAAGTTATACAGGATTCTTTTAGTTATTTTTATTCAACTGAAATCAGGTAGTAATAAAGAGGTTGACCACCATAGTAAAGTTCTATGTCTATGTCTTCAAATTTTTCTTCTAATTTTTCTCTTAATTCTTCTGCCTGTTCTTCTGTAACATCTTCTCCATAGAATAAAGTTATTATAGCTGAGTCTTCATCAACTAAGCTTTCTATTAATTTAGTTGTTACATCGTCAACTTCATCTCCAGCTGCAATCATTTCTTTTTCTGCAATACCGATTATATTTCCTTCTTTTATTTCTATACCATTCATAACAGTATCTCTAACTGCAAATGTAACTTGTCCTGATTTAACATAGCTTAATGCATCTAACATACTAGCTTCATTTTCTTCAACTGTTGCATCTGGACTAAATCCTACAAGAACACTTACTGCTTGTGGAATATTTTTTGTAGGTATTACTATTATATTTTTATCGCTAAGTTCTTTAGCCTGATTTGCTGCCATTATTATATTGCTATTATTTGGTAGTATAAATATATTTTTAGCATGTATTTTATCTATTGCATTCATAAAATCTTCTGTACTTGGGTTCATTGTCTGACCACCTTGGATTACACAATCAACACCAAAATCTTTAAATATACTATCTAAACCATCACCCATAGAAGTTGATATAAATGCAAATTCTTTTTCTTCTACTGGTTCTTGATAACTTTCTTCTGATAATCCTTCAAGTATATTTTCATGCTGCATTCTCATATTTTCTATTTTTATAGTTAAAAGCTGTCCATATTTTAATGCTTCTTGAAGAACATTTCCTGGTTCATTAGTATGAACATGTACTTTTATTACACCTTCATCTCCAACTACTGCTAAACTATCTCCATAGCCTAACATTATATCTCTTATTTTAGAATCATCTATTTTATCTGATTCTAATATAAATTCAGTACAATATCCAAATTTTATATCTTCTGATGAAGAGTAATCAGATGAAGATATAGAAACATTTTTAAGTTCTTCCTTTTCTTTAGAAGCTTTTTCAACAGCTTTACCTATAGAAGCTAAATAGAATCCTTCTATGATAAGTGCTAATCCTTTACCACCTGAGTCTACAACACCTGCATCTTTAAGATTTTTTAATAAGTTTGGTGTATTTTCTAATGAAATATTTGCTTCCTTAACTACTTTTTCAAGGAATTTGTTAATATCTTTTTCTTTTTTTGCTATCTTTATAGCGTGTTCAGATGTTTCTCTTATAACAGTTAATATTGTACCTTCTACTGGTTTTATAACTGCTTTATATGCAGTATCTGAACCACCTTTTAGAGCTTTTGCCATATCCATAGTTGAAAGTTTTTCTTTTCCTTCAACTGATTTTGCTATACCTCTTATTATTTGAGATAGTATAACACCAGAGTTTCCTCTTGCTCCCATTAATGATCCTTTAGACATTGCTTTTGATATTTTGGTAATATCATCTTCTTCTACTTTTGCCAATTCTTTCATTGCATAAGATATAGTAAGAGACATATTTGTACCTGTATCACCATCTGGAACTGGAAATACATTCAATTTGTCTACTAAATCTTTGTTATTTTGAAGATTGTTGGCACCCGAAATAAACATTTCTCTAAATGCTTTTGCTTTTATATATTCGGTCATTGTTTTCCTCCTATTTCACTCTTATCCCTTGTACATTTATATCTATTTTACTTACTTTAATTCCTATTAAATTCTCTACTGTATATTTTATTTTATCTATTATATTATTAGCAACTGTAGATATATTAACGCCATATTGCATTATTACAGAAAGTTCTATCTCAACAGTATTATCTTCGGCTTCTTCTACTTTTACACCTTTTGTGGCATTTTCTCCCTTTAAAAGTTCAACTATACCTTTTGTTCTTGATGCAAGCCCAACAAGCCCATAACTTTCCATAGCTGATCTATAGGCAACCTGTGCTATTACATGCTTATCTATTTCTATACATCCGTATTCATTTATTATTTTTGCGGTCATAATTCTGAACCTCCTTAAAAGTCTTTTTGACAATTAAATAAATTTTAAATACTAAAATTTATAACAATCAATATAAATAATATAATACCATAATTGTATTATAAATTAAATCTATATAGCATATAATAATCTAATTTTTATGATAATATCAAGTATTTTTATAAAATTAAAATTTTTATTTTTCAAATAATAAATTTTTTTATTTACATTCTAAGCATTTATATATATAATTTTATATTATAAAAATGTATTCTTCAATATGTTATTTAAAGAAATATATTTTTATCTTGCAAAGTTTTTTAGTTTATGATATTATAAATATGTTTTTAGTCTTTAAATAGTTATTTATTTTTTAAGGAGGTGCGGTAAATGTCAAGAGTATGTAGCGTATGTGGTAAAGGTAAACATTCAGGAAATACAGTATCACACTCAAATAAACACAACAAAAGAACTTGGTCTGCAAACTTAAGAACTGTTAGAGCAGTAGTGGACGGAACTCCAAAAAGAGTTAAAGTTTGTACAAGATGTCTACGTTCTGGAAAAGTTGAAAGAGCTTAATTAAAATTTTGTTCGAAAGATATAATGGTCTATCAGATGATAGACCATTTTTTATTATTTACAATTAATAAATTTTAATAAAAAAACACCTTAAATATTTATCATTTAGGTGTTTTTTATTTCAGTATTTTTTAAATAATACTAAGTATAATATTATTTTTTATATTACTCATTTATAGTTACAGAATCTTCTCCATCTATTTCTATTAATTTAACTGATATAAATTCATTTTTAGATGTTGGTACATTTTTACCTACATAATCCGCTCTTATTGGCAACTCTCTATGTCCTCTATCAACTAAAACAGCTAATTGAATAGCTTTTGGTCTTCCATTATCTATTATATAGTCAAGTGCTGCTCTTACAGTTCTTCCTGTATAAAGAACATCATCTATTAAAACTACAGTTTTTTTATCAGTATCAAATAAATTAATATCGTCATGAAGTGCAACTTCTACTCTTCGTTCACTTATATCATCTCTATATCTACTAATGTCAATTTCTCCTACTGGAAGAGATGTACCTTCTATTTCTTCTATTTTTTTTGCTATTCTTTTGGCTATAGGAATTCCTCTAGTTTTCACCCCTACAAGAACTATATTTTCTATTCCTTTATTTTTTTCAACTATCTCATGGCTTATCCTTGTTATAGCTCTTGTCATAGCCTTTTCATCCATTAATTCAGCTTTTTTCATTATATTTATCTCCTTCAATAAAAGTTATAAAATTTTATAATATTATAAATTCTCTAATATTTTCTTAGTTTTTCCAAAAGCTTTTGGAAATACTCTGGTAACTCAGAATCAAATTCAATATATTTTTGAGTTGTAGGATGTATAAAACCTAATTTTTTTGCATGAAGTGCCTGTCCATTTATTTTTATTTTTGAATTCTTAGGTCCATATACTGGATCTCCAACTAGTGGATGATTTATAGACATAGCATGTACTCTTATTTGATGAGTTCTTCCTGTTTCAAGTCTTGCTCTTACATGAGTATATCCATTAAATCTTTCAATAACTTCAAAGTGAGTTACCGCTCTTTTACCATTTGCAACTACTGCCATTTTTAATCTATCTTTTGGATTTCTGCCAATTGGTCTATCTACAGTAATTTTATCTTCTTTAAATACTCCATGACATATAAATTCGTATTCTCTAGTAATAGAATGATCTTTTAATTGTTCTGCTAAACAATTATGGGAATTATTATTTTTAGCTATCATAAGTATACCAGAAGTATCTTTATCTATTCTATGTACTATTCCTGGTCTTATAACCCCATTTATAGAAGATAAATTGTCTTTACAATGGAATAAAATAGCGTTTACTAATGTATTTTCATAATTACCTGGTGCTGGATGTACAACCATTCCTTGAGGTTTATTTACAATAATAACATCATCATCTTCATATATAATTTCTATTGGTATATCTTGTGGTATTACTTCTAAAACTTTTGGTTTTGGAATTTCAATTTCTATAAAATCTTCTTCTTTCACAAGATATTTAGCTTTTTCTATTTTTCCATTTACTGTTACCTTTTTATCTTTTATTATTTTTTGTATATAACTCCTAGACATATCTATAAATTGGTCTGAAAGATATACATCTAATCTATCTCCTTCTTCATCTTCTTCTACTAAAAAATTTTTTATTTCTTCGTAGTTTTCTTTAGATGTTTCTTCTTTATTTATATTTTTTAACATTCCATCTCTCCTAATTTTTAGTTTCTAATCATTTATTTAGTATCAGCATATTTTAATATATAAAAACATAATAATATAGTTCCACATACTACTAATATATCTGCAAAATTAAAAACATATTGCCATATTATTCTAAAATCAAAATAATCTACAACAAAGCCTAATCTAACTCTATCTGTTAAATTCCCAATAGCACCTGAGATAATCATTATAACAGCAGATTTACCAATTTTATTTATATTATCATTTTTATGTATCCAATAAAGACCTACTATAGTAGCTATTATAGCTATTAAAACAAATATAATTTGACTATTTTGAAACATGCCAAATGCTGCTCCTCTATTTTCTACATATGTAAGATGAAATATATTTGGTATTATAGAAATACTTTGTTTTTCTTTAAGAAATTCTAGTACTCCAAATTTTATAATCTGATCTATAGCTATTAAAATAACTATTATTATTTCGTATATCAATATATCACCCCTAATAAGTACTTTTTATAACTCTACACAATTATCTATATTTTATTATATCATAATACAAGTTTAAGATATTATTTGTTTCTAAATTTAATATTGATTTTTTTATAACATTTTATTGATATTTTATTGACAGTTTTATTTATCACGTGTATACTCTAAATATAAATAAAAAAATAACAGATTAACTTAAATATAAATAAAATCGTTAATCTTAAGTTCTACTTTCCCCAAAAGTAGGAATAACCTTACCCTTTTGATGAGCTTGTATAGCTCATTTTTTTTATCTAATTTTAAAATAAAAGCAACCAAAAATATATTCAAAAATAATTATTTCCGATATATTTTGAGTTGCCTTTAACAATATTTCAAAATAAGTTTACATATATTTGATATTATTTAGATTAGTATTTTCTTTCTAAAAAACCTACTTTTTTATATACTTTTCTAAGTGTTTTTCTTGCTTTTGCCTCTGCTTTTTTTGCACCTTCTGAGTATATATTTTCAAGATAATCCTTATTATTTAAAAGATATAAATATTTCTCTCTTATTGGCTCTATTGTATTTACTATAACTTCTGCTGTATCTTCTTTAAAAATGCCGTATCCTTTACCTTCATACATTCCAACTATATCATCTATTGATTTTCCTGATAAAGATGAATATATTTCTAAAAGATTTTTTATTCCAGGCTGTTCATTTGAATATCTAACTACTCCTTCTGAATCAGTTACACATTTTTTTATTTTTCTTCTTATAGTATCTGGATCGTCTTCAAGAAGTATAAACGCATTTTCATTTTTATCAGATTTGCTCATTTTTTTAGTTGGCTCTTGTAAGCTCATCACTCTAGCCCCACCTTTTGGGAAATATCCTTCCGGTATTTTAAATGTAGGTGAGTATCTATTGTTAAATCTATTCGCTAAATCCCTAGCTAATTCTAAATGTTGTTTTTGATCATCTCCAACTGGTACTAAATCAGTTTGATATAATAATATATCAGCTGCCATAAGTACAGGATATGTAAATAGTCCTGCATTTAAATTAGCTTCTGATTTTTGAGATTTATCTTTAAATTGTGTCATTCTACTAAGCTCTCCCATATAAGTCATAGTATTTAAAATCCACATAAGTTCAAGGTGTTCTTTTACATGAGATTGTATAAATATTGTATTTTTCTCTGGATCAAGTCCACAAGCTATATATTGTGCTAAAAGTTTTTTTGCATTTTCTCTAAGTACTTTAGCTTCTTGAGGTACTGTTATAGCGTGCAAATCAACTACACTGAAAAAACAATCATAATCATTTTGAAGGTCTGTCCAGTTTTTTATAGCTCCTAGATAATTTCCAAGTGTCATTTTTCCTGATGGTTGTGCACCACTAAAAATTATTTTTTTTTCATCCATTTTTATTACCTCCATTATAATTAGATTTTTAAATTATATCATTTCTAACATATCCATTATTATATTCGCTGATGTTATTGCCGCTTTTTTTGCAAATTCATCAAATGTAACATCTGCACTTCCATCAGCTTTATCTGACATAGCTCTTATTATTACATATGGAGTTTTATTCAGATAACAAACATGTGCCATTGCAGCTCCTTCCATTTCACAACAATATCCACCAAAATCATTTACTAATTCATTTTTTGTTTCCATATCTGCTACAAATAAATCTCCAGTAGCTATTCTACCTTTCATTACATTATGTCCTTTATTTTCTTTTATAGCAGCTTCATACGCAACTTCTACTAATTTTTCATCTGCTTTAAATTCAGAACAATCCATTCTTGGTATAGTTCCTTTTGGATCTCCAAATGCAGATGCATCCATATCATATTCTATTGCATCTGTTGATATTACTATATCATTTACATCTAATTCATCATTTAATGCTCCTGCAACACCTATATTTACAAGTGCTTCTGCTTTAAATTCACTTATAAGTATCTGTGTACACATTGCTGAGTTTACTTTTCCTACACCACATTTTACAACTATTACATCTTTTCCTCTTAATTTTCCAACATAGAATTCTAATCCTGCTTTTAAAACTTTTTCCTCTAATTCTATCTTTTCTAAAAGTAATGATACTTCTTCTTCCATTGCTCCTATTATACCTATTTTATTCATAATCTCCTCCTAAATATTTTAATAAAAAAACCCTAGTGTAAAACACTAGGGCGAAATTTCCGCGGTACCACCTAAATTATATATAAATAATATATTTCTCTACTGCGTAACGTGCAGAAACGTTTAAGCTACTATAATTCACTTCTCTCCTCGTGGACCCATTCACTGAATCTATTTATGCTGCATTCTCAGCTTTATGCAACTCTCTGTATTAAAATCAAAACAGCTACTCTCTCCAGTCTTAAGATTTTTATTTTAAATTTTATATTTTTATCATACAAGTAATTTTTTTTTATGTCAATAACTTAATTTTAAAAAATCAAATTTATATTTTAAATTTCAAAATATTTATATAAAAATAAAACTACCAAAGTTGGTAGTTTTATTACTTCATTATTAAATTTATATTTTATATTTAAATTTAATATTCTTTTTCAATAAGTACTGCTGTACCAGATACTGTAACCATAAGCATTCCATTGTCAGCACCTAATACTTCATAATCTGTATCTACTCCTACTATAGCATTTGCACCTTTTGCAAGTGCTCTTTCTTCTAATTCTTCTAATGCTTTTACTCTAGCATTTTGAAGTTCATCTTCATAAGAATTTGAACGACCTCCAAATATATTTGTTATACTTGCCGCAAAATCCTTAAAAAAGTTTACACCTGAAACAACTTCTCCATATGTTATTCCTTTGTATTCTACTATTTTATATCCTTCTACTGTTGGTGTTGTAGTTATTATCATATATACTCCTCCTAAATTAATTTATTTTAGTATATATTATATTCTATAAATAAATTAAAAATCCTTTATTTAAATTATACCTTTTATTGTCATTACAAATAAAATACAAGTAACTATTATTAATAATGCTATAGCCATTATTCCTGGATGAATTTTCATTTTTTCTGAATTATTATTTTCAGTTTTTAATATAGTTCTTCTTAATGCAGACACTATTGGTTTATATATTAAAAGTATAATAGCTGAATCTATTCCACCTTTTATTAAATTAAATGGTAGTATTGCAGGTACAAGTAATTTTACAACTTCAGTTCTTGGTATTCCCATATATATTGGAGTTACTAAATAATTCCAAATTATCATAACTACTGTTAAAAGAGCTGTTCCTGATATTAATCCTATTATAGATCCTCTTAAAGTTCTATCTTTTTTATATATAAATGCTGCTGTACAACAGAATGAACAAATAGAAATTATATTCATTATTAATCCTATTATTCCATCTTCACTTATAGTTAAAAATTCTATAAAAGCAGTTACTATAGCTACTGCAAATGATATACTTGGTCCCCATATAAAACCACCAATAGTGATTATTACATCTTTTGGATCATACTCAAGAAATAATACTAATGGTATTCTTATAAATAATACCGCTGCAAATGCTAATGCACTAAGCATTGCCACTCTTGTTAATTTTTTTGTCTTACTTTCAATCATATCTGATTCCTCCTAAAAATTTAAAATAAAAAACACCTGATTTGACTTAAGTGTCTTTCAGGTGTTCTAACTCTCTATTTTAAAATTTTTAATTTATTACTTTATTAAACTAGATTATTTATATCTAATTATTTATTCATAAGCAAAATATATTTATTTTATTATAGATTATTATTAACACATCTTCTCTCATCCAGACTATACTGTCGGTTTTGGAATTTCACCAAATCCTGAATTGAACCTTTGCCAATTCCTGCGTAAAAACGCTCGCGGACTATACCGCCGGTCGGGAATCTCACCCTGCCCTGAAGACATCTTAATTGATTCAGTTGTCTACTATTAAATTATCACAATTTTAAAATAAAATCAACACTATATTGACTTTAGCGTATTTTATGTCTATAATCAAATTATAATAAATATACCCCTTATAGGTATATAATTTTAATATTTGGAGGTTTATTATGAAAAGAATAGTAAAAATAGAAGGTATGGGATGCCAACACTGTATAAATAGAATAACTGAAGCTCTTTCAGCTCTAGATGGTGTAGAAGTTTTAGAAGTTAGTTTAGAAAATAAATCTGCTACTGTAAATGCAAATGATTCAGTAACTGATGAAGCATTAATGAATGCTGTAAATGAAGAAGGATTTGAAGCTATAGAAGTTATAAAATAATATTGAATAAATTCAAATTATTCATATAACATATATGCTAAACTAATAATTTATATAAAAGTTTAATATATTTAAAAAGAAGTTATCTATTTAGATAACTTCTTTTTTATAATTAATTCTGTATAAATTTATTTATTCTTAAATGTTAAATTTACTTTGAATAAATCTCCATCAGAACTTATATTTATTTTACCACCTTGAAGTTCTGTAAAACTTTTTACTATTGCAAGTCCAAGTCCACTTCCTTCTGTATTTCTAGACTTATCTCCTCTAACAAATCTTTCTGTGAGATTTTCTACATTGCAATTCAATTCTTCAGCTGATATATTTTTAAATTCTATTTCTGTTGTTTCCTCTTCTTTTTTTACACTTATATAGACTCTAGTATATGGCATAGAATATTTAGATATATTTGATATTAGATTAGAGAATATTCTAAATGTCCTCATATTATCTAGTTCTAATATAACTTTTTCACTTGGAAAATCTGTCTTTATTTTAAGATGTGATGCATTTAACTTATCTTCTAGCTCTACTATAGTTTGTTTTATTAATGATACAACATCTACTTTCATAGGATTCATAGTTATATTGCCACTTGTAGCCTTACTCACTTCAAATAAATCTTCAATAAGGAATTTTAATCTATTTGATTTTTTTTCTATAGTTTCTAAATATTTTTTTCTTTCTTCTTCTGTTATATCTTCTTTCTTTAACAAATCTACATAAGTTATTATAGAAGTAAGAGGAGTTTTTAAGTCATGTGAAACATTTGTTATAAGTTCTGTTTTCATTTTCTGACTTTTTACTTCTTCATTTACAGCATTACTAAATCCAACTTTTATATTCTGTAAATTTTCTTTTATAGGATTAAATATACCTAAATCTTCATCTGAAATTTCTTTAAAATCTCCATCTGCTATATCTTTAGTTATTTTTTCTAGTTTATCGTAATCGTCAAATACTTTTGCTGTTTTTTTCTTTATAAGTTTGTATAAAACTATAGTATAAATCACAGCTAGTATTATTCCAAATCCCCACATTATAGAACAAATAACTATTAATATAAAGTTTATAGCTAAACATGATAATATTAATTTTTCTCTTCCATCTTTTAAATCTAATCTATCTACCCAGTTTAAAAATGCTTTTATTTGTTTTTTCATCCATTTTATAAGTTTTACTATTATAGATGATCTAAATATTGTTTTTCTATCTTCTTTTGAGAATAACATATTTCTTATATATATACCTAACATAAATAACATTGCAAATAATAACATCCAATATAATAAGTTTATTATTACAATAATTATCTCTGATATACCATTTGTTATAGGCAACACATTTAATAATTCATATTTTAAAATATCTTCTATAGTACTATTTACAAAAATTACTGGATTAAAAGCAATGAAAAATGATAAAATTATACTTGCAATTATAAATAATATTTCTATAGGTATTTTTGTGATTTTATCCATTCCTAGTATATTATTTCTTATAGAATTTGGTAGTATTAATCCTAATATAGCAAATATAATCATAATACTTACTGAATATCCAACTATTTGTCTGTAAGAATCAATTTTAGATCCTGATATAATGTTACTTAAATAATCTGAATATTCATAAGTGTATATATTTTTAAATACAGTTTTAGCATCATTTTTAGTTATACCAATTGTTATTACTGTATCTTTTATTGGACTTAAACTATACTTCATATAATCATCACTATATTTATTAAAATAATTATCGCTTGTTATTTCTGAATTTATTGTATTGTTGTAATTTTCAAGTTCTTGATAATTATTTTTATCGGCTCCATGTAGTGATTTTATTGTTGCTTCTCCATTATTATTAAAATCTACAGTCGCAAATAGCAAATACTTCTGTTTTAATTCATTTATTTTATTATTATTTTTTTTATCTAAATCATATTCCCTTATATATTTTAAATCTTTATCTTCATTTGCATATGTTTTTTTATTTAATTTATTATATACGTTATATTTAATTATTTCATTAGAGTCAAATCCATCTTCATGTTCAAAAAAAGCTCTATTGAAATCATTTTTAACATCATCCTTTTTAACAGTTAAGTCTATATCTTTTAAATATATATCTATATCTTTTTCATTCAAAAATAATTCTGATGGATTGTGAATACCTTCTGTATTTTTTTTCATATTCCAATATAAATTATAATAGTTCCTTGTAAAATACGTTGCTACCTCTTTTTTATTTAAGCAATTTTCATCTATTTTAGTATTATCTATATTTTTATAGCTTTTTACTACTCCTAAAGACGATACTAATAAAATAATTATTACTAAAATATTAATTAAAACTTTATTTGATTTTATATTTTTATATTTTTTCAATTTTGTATCCAACTCCCCACACCACCTTTAAATATCTTGGATTCTTTGAATCCAACTCTATTTTTTCTCTAATATTTCTTACATGAACCATAACAGTATCTGTATTTATCGCTACTTCATTCCACACCCTTTCATAAATCTCTTCTGCAGGAAATACTCTTCCAGGATTTTTCATAAGAAGTGCTAAAATTTTAAATTCTATTGGAGTTAATTTTACTATATTTCCGTCAACACTAACTTCTTTTGTATCATCATTTAACTCTAATCCACCTATCTCGTATATATTTTTATTTTTTTCTATTATTTCATCATTGCTTGATTTGATATTCATGTATTTTGTATATCTTCTTAATTGCGAGTTTACTCTAGCTAAAAGTTCAAGTGGTTTAAATGGTTTTGTTATATAATCGTCTGCTCCAATATTAAGTCCCATTATTTTATCTACTTCTTCAGATTTTGCTGAAAGCATTATTATTGGAAAATTATATTTTTCTCTAACTTTCATTGTAAATGTAATTCCATCCATTATAGGCATCATTATATCTACAATAGATAAGTGTATTTCTGTTTTTTCTACTATTTCAATAGCTTCCATTCCATTATAAGCTTTAAAAACATTATATCCTTGATTTTTTAAGTATATTTCTACTGCATCAGCAATTTCTTTTTCATCTTCTACAATTAATATATTATATGTATTCATTTTTATTCTCCTATGTTATATAAATTTTATATTTTATCAATTTTTATTATACAACATACTAAGTTGTAAGATGATTTATAATTTATAAAAAATATTTTTTATAATTCTCATCCTATCTCTCCTTTCTTTTATTTGTCTTTATTATAAATATTAATTTTTAAGATTATGTAGATATATTTTTAAAGATTATATTAAGAAATTCTATACTTTACTTTATAATTTGTCTTATGAATAAATTTTATTTATATTGTATTACATATATTATCCTACAATTTATATTTTAAATTTTATTTTCTTATATACATTTTTTTATTTAGCAATGGTATAATTATAGTATATTTATTTGATTAAAAGGAGAATTTTATGTTTTGTGATTATCACACACATACAATTTTTAGTAGTGATTCATGTTATCCTATGGAAGATTGTATAAAAGATGCTATTTCTTTAGGAATAAAAGAAATTTGTTTTACAGACCATGTTGATTATGGTATAAAAGATGATTGGGAAGATCTTAGAAATAATAAGGCAACTAAAAAATATTTTAACGTCGATTATGACAAATATTTTTCTGATTTAGAATTTTTTAGAGAAAAATACCATGATAAAATAACTATAAAAAATGGATTAGAGTTTGGAATTCAAAAGCACAATATTAAAAAATATGAAAATATATTCCATAAATATCCATTAGATTTTGTAATATTATCTATTCATCAAATAGATGATAAAGAATTTTGGGATCATAGTTATCAAGATGGAAAAACTGAAAAAGAATATTATAAAAATTATTTTGATACTATGTATTACTTAGTTCAAAATTATCATAATTACTCTGTACTCGGTCATATGGATTTAATGAAGAGGTATGATGAAAAAGATGGTTATAATCCTTTTGTAGAAAATATAGAAATAATAACAAAAATTTTAAAATATATAATAAAAGATAGAAAAGGTATTGAATTAAATACATCTTCTAAAAAATATAAATTAGACGATTTAATGCCTTCTAGAGATATTTTAAAATTATATTTAGAGTTAGGTGGAGAGATTTTGAGTATTGGTAGTGATTCACATTGTAAAAATGATTTATCAAATTCTCAAATAGAAGAATTAAAAAACGAATTGAAAGAAATTGGTTTTAAAAAATTCTGTACTTTTGATAAAATGAAGCCTATTTTTCATGATTTATAATATTTTATTAATAAAAAACTGCTGTGAAACTTACAGCAGTTTTTATATTAATATAGGTTTAATATAATATATCTAATTTTAATAAATCCGATATATCTTTTATACTTCTATCAGCATAATTGGTTTTTCCGAATCCATATTCTGCAAATATAAATGGAATTTCTGCAAACTTTGCACTATCTGCATCTCCTTGAGTATCCCCTACATATATAGGATTCTTTAAATTATTTCTCTCTATTATTAATTTATTATTTTCTCCCTTAGTTAAACCAGTATTTTCAGCATCTTCTATATCAGTAAAATATTTTTCAAGTTTGTTGATTCTTAAAAATGCTTCTATATATCCTTTTTGACAATTACTTACTATAAATAATTTATAATTTTTATATAATTCTTTTATAGTTTTTTCTACATTATCAAATATTTTCCCACCATTTCTTTCATCTATTTTTTCCACTTCTACACTAGAACACTCTTCCATTATGATACTTCTCATTTTTTCTGGTACATGACTTAAAAGAATATTAATTGCTTCAATATATGGCATACCCATACATTCTCCAACTTTATCAGATGTTAAAGTTGCATCCATACCATATTTAATTAATACTTCATTCCATATTTGTGCAACATCTTCTCTTGTATCCCACATTGTTCCATCTAAATCAAAAATTATTGAATCTATTTTTTTCATAATTCCCCCTATTTTTGTAAAAATATTAATCATTATTATATCATTTTTTGTATATTATGCAAATTTTTTACATATAAATGCAAATTCTATTAATATTAGATAATAATACTTTTCATAGTAAGATAAATTTCACAAAAAAACAGTAGAATTTACATTATTCTACTGTTTTTATTTTCACTTTATACTTCTTTTAAATTTCTAACAACTATTGCAGATCCATCTTTTATTTCTATTCCACATTCTTCACCTAGCATAACATTTGATACTCCTCTTGGCTTGGCATAATCCATAGTAAAATTATCTAAAGGATATTCTAAATTATAAAGAGTTATACCTTTTGCATCTCCCATTATAGGAATAACAGATATAGTATCTCCTTTATTACCTTTTATATTTATCCTTTCATTATGAACAAGATATAAAATCTCATCTTCTGTTATTATTCTTGATTCTATATTTTTCCTTCTCATATACTCTAATAACTTTACATTCGCTAAAGTATGATCTATTCTTCCTCCCAAAGCTGCATATAAATCAACTTTTGTCGCACCAAGCATATCTGCTAAAATTATGCATAATTCTGAATCAGTTTCATTTTTCTTTTCTGGGAATTTTTTAAATTCAACATCTTTTTCTTTATAAAAATCTACAATATTTTCTTTTACAGAATCTAAATCTCCTATTATATAATTCGGAATTAAATCCATCTTAAATGTATGATTTGCACCTCCATCGGCACAAATAATCTTATCATAGTTTTCAGATTCAATTTTTTGTTTAATTTCATTATAATCTTTTACATTCCCATTTAAAAAAATACAAATTTTCAAATTAAAATCACTCTATTTCTAAATTTATTTTGCGTTTTCTCTAAGATCTTTAACTGCAGCATCTATATCTTCTTTTCCAAATATTGCAGAACCTGCTACACATACATCTGCTCCAGCTTCAACTACTTCTTTTATATTTGATGGTTTAACTCCACCATCAACTTCTATTTCTATATCTAGACCTCTTTCATCTATCATTTTTCTAAGCTCTTTTATTTTTTCAGTTACACATGGTATATATGATTGTCCTCCAAATCCAGGATTAACAGACATTAAAAGTACCATATCTACATCATCAAGAACATATTTTATTGTATCTAAAGATGTCGCTGGATTTAAAACAACACCTGCTTTTATTCCATGTGATTTTATATTTTGTATAGTTCTATGAAGATGTGTACATGCTTCAACATGAACTGTTATTATATCACATCCTGCTTTTACAAACTCTTCTATATAATTATCTGGATTTTCTATCATAAGATGAGCATCAAATACCATATCCACGTCTTTTCTTAAACTTTTAACTATTGCTGGGCCAAGAGTTATATTTGGTACAAAATGTCCGTCCATAACATCTATGTGTAAATACTCACATCCCGCTTTTTCAACTTTTTTTACATCTTCAAGTAATCTAGCAAAATCTGCTGATAATATTGATGGTGCTAATTTAACCATAATCTAATACCTCCTACTGTTTTTCTGTCTTATTTCATTTAGCAACTGTATATAACTTTCATATCTTTGTTTTGATATTTCATTATTTTCAACAGCTTCTTTTATATCACAACTCGGTTCATTTTCATGCACGCATTTTGAACCAAATTTGCATTCATCATATTCATCAAACTCAATAAAATATTCTTTTAATTCCATTTCATCAATTCCATCTAATTCTAAAGAACTAAATCCAGGAGTATCCGCTACCATACCACCACATTCAAGCTTTAATAACTCTGCATGTCTTGTTGTATGTCTTCCTCTTCCTATTTTTTCACTTACTGTTCCTGTTTTCAACTGGAAAGTTTCATCTATTTGATTAAGTAAACTTGATTTACCTACACCTGATGGTCCAGCAAATACGACTGTATTACCTACTAATTCATCTTTTACTTTATCTATATTTATATGTTTTTCACTACTTACTGGTATGACCTTATATCCTGCTTTTTCATATATTTCAATTAATTCATCTAAAGAGCCATCATCTAAGTCAATCTTTGTAAATATTATAACTATATCTAAATTTTCTCTTTCTGCATGAACAATAAATCTATCTAAAAGAGATAAATTAGGCTTAGGATCTTTAATAGCAAATACAATTAGTGCCTTATCTACATTTGCAATTGGTGGTCTTACAAGTTCAGTTTCTCTTTCTTCTATTATTTCTACTATTCCTTTTTTATTTTCTTCATCAACAACACTTATTTCTACATTATCGCCAACTAAAGGAGTTATTTTTTGTTTTCTAAATATTCCTCTAGCTTTACATTCATATAAACCTGTTTCTGTATCCACATAATAAAATCCACTTAAACCTTTTATTATTTTTCCTTTTAGCATTACATCGCTCCTTCATTATTTATTAATT
>NZ_JARIBH010000003.1 GCF_029264495.1 Peptacetobacter sp. | reverse complement strand
AAAAAGTGATGTTGTACCTAAAGCATCCTGAACATTGGGCAAACAGTCCATCAAGCGAAGATAAAAAGTATTATAAATATGCTCCGGAATTTACGATTGACCATACATATGAGCCAGAGGATGGTCGAAATGGTTATGAGTATTATCTATTTGCACAAACTGATTCGAGACCGTACTGGAGCGAAATAAGAATCTGCTATCATCAGACCGTATTGGCAGAACTTGGTGGTGTGATTCTTGATGGTGGTAGGTATTTTACGGCTACACCAGATATGGGTGGAATATCACTTACAGAATATCATAATTGGGATATTTCATATCGTTTTATGATAAAAGGGAATTTGAATCACTTAGTTCATGAATTTTATTATGTGGACGATGGCGATGAAGCAAGACATGCTCATGATGAGTATGAAGGGTGTCTTTTAATTTTTGAGAATGAGAAAGAACATCAGCGTTTCAGAAACTATGTCAGAAAAAACTGGGATAGAAAAGAAGATTTCGCAAATAATATCTGGATTCCTTATATGGAGCAATTACCTGGCTATAATATGGATGCATTTCGTGAAGAGTATCGAAATATGCAGATACTTAGAAAAATGTTGGAAGAGTTTAGAAAGAATAGTACAAGGAATTGATTATTAAGCGGCTTCTAACATCGTACCGGAGAGTGCTTAATAGTTTTGAATAACTCATTGCTTTTTAAATTCTACTGGTATCCTATAATCGTTTACAGGGATTTTCGCACCCCCCTAGCAAAAATCTATCGTTATAATGTGCAAAAATCGGAGTAGTCTGCACCCCCTTAACTGACTACCAAGTGACTACTTTTAAAAGTTACAACTTGCCACATTTTGCCGTATTTTGCGATTTTCACTACACTATCACAATAGGTGTAAAATCAAGGGATATCCCAGAAAAACTTGCAAAACAGGGCATTTCAAGGCAATTTAAGGAGGAAAATAGAAATGATAAAAGTAAATTTTGTATGCCATGGAAATATATGCAGATCAACTATGGCAGAATTTGTATTTAAAGATATGGTAGCTAAAAATGGATTATCAGATAAATTTCATATAGAATCATCAGCTACAAGTAGAGAAGAAATAGGAAATCCAGTACATCCTGGGACTAGAAATAAACTTGCAGAAGTAGGAATATCTACAAAAGGAAAATACGCAAGACAAATAACAAAAAAGGATTATAAGGATTTTGACTATATACTTATAATGGATGATATGAATAGAAGAAATTTAAAAAGAATTATTGGAGAAGATACAGATAATAAAGTATATAAATTACTTCATTTTGCAAATAGTGAAAGAGATATAGCAGATCCTTGGTATACAGGAAATTTTGATGAAACATATGATGATGTATTAGAAGGATGTACAGCATTTTTAAATTATTGTATAAAAAATAAATTATAAAATATAGAATATTTGATAAAAAATAAGAAATAGGTAGTAAACTTAAAGAAGTAGTAAAAATTTTTTAGAGGTATAAATTAGAGGTGTAAATATGAAAGTATTATTAATAAATGGAAGTCCTCACGAAAAAGGGTGTACATATACTGCACTTAGTGAGGTAGAAAAAGAATTAAATAAAAATGGGGTAGAGACAGAAATAATACATGTCGGAAATAAAAATATAAGAGGATGTGTAGCTTGTGGAACTTGTAGAAAAATTGGGAAATGCGTATTTGATGATATTGTAAATGAAGTTTCTCCTAAAGTAACTGAATGTGATGGAATGATTATTGGATCTCCAGTGTACTATGCATCTGCAAATGGGAATTTAATATCTTTTATGGATAGATTATTTTATAGTAATAGATGCGATAAGAGTATGAAAATAGGTGCTTCAGTTGTATCTGCTAGAAGAGGTGGATGTTCATCTACATTTGATGAATTAAATAAATATTTTACCATAGTTGGAATGCCTATAGCATCTAGCCAATATTGGAATAGCGTTCATGGAAATACTCCAGAAGAGGTATTAAAAGATGAAGAAGGATTGCAAGTTATGAGAACTTTAGGCAAAAATATGGCGTTTCTTGTAAAAAGTGTGGCTTTAGGAAAAGAAAAATATGGATTGCCTGAAAAAGAGGAAAAAATAGCTACAAACTTCATAAGATAGTTTTCTAAAAAATAAAGGTTTTCTAGTTATCCTAATATAATAAAGAGTTGGACTTTAGTTCAACTCTTTTTATATATAGCGATAAGTTTTACTGGAAGTCATTTTTATAATAAATTTTTATTATTTACAAAATATCTATTGATAAGAAAAAATTAGTAACGTAAAATGAAGCTAATATTATTTTAATAGAGGTATAAAATATGAATGAAATTAAAAATAAAAGAGAAAAAGAAAAAAGAATAGTTGAAGATATGATTTATTTGTATTGTAGAAAAAAGCATAAACAAAATAAAAATGAGTTATGTGAAGAATGTTTGGAATTATTAAATTATGCAAAAGAACGTTCTGAAAAATGTCCTTTTATGGAAACAAAAACATTTTGTGTAAATTGTAAAGTACATTGTTACAAAAAAGATATGAGAGAAAAAATAAAAGAAGTTATGAAATTTTCAGGACCAAGAATGATTTTTTATCATCCTATAGTCGCAATATCTCATGTAGTATCTGTTAAAAAGGAAAAGAAAAAATTAAAGTAGATATAATTTAAAAAGATAGGGCTATTGAATTAATAGAAATTAATTTAATAGCCCTTTTAATATTCTAAATGTTATTTTATAAATTAAAAATTATAATACTAATGATGGAGCAGTGTAAACTCTTGCACCTAATTCTTGATCTAATAGATAAAGTCCTTTAGGGTCACTTCCAAAAAGTTCCATTTTTTTTACTAAATCACTAGCATTAGTTTCTTCTTCGCCTTGTTCTTTTATAAACCAATCTAAAAACTGCATAGTACGGAAATCTTTTGTTTCATGAGCAGCATCATAGATATTGTTTATAAGATTTGTTACATATACTTCATGATTTAAACCAACTTTAAGAGGAGTTAAATTATCATTTAATTCAACTTCAGGTTTTTCTATTGTTTCAAAAACAACTTTTGCATCATTATTTTGCATAAACTGTATAAATAACATAGCGTGGTCACGTTCTTCTTGAGCCTGTATTTTGTACCAATTAGAGAATCCATTTAATCCTTCTTCTGCATAGTGATTAGCTAGTTCAAGATAAAGATATGCAGAATAAAATTCTCTATTTACCTGTAAATTTAATAAATTAGCAACTTTTTCATTTAACATAATATCAAATCCTTTCAATAATAAATTTCTACAATAATTATTATATACTTTTCTATCTAAAAGATAAATAATAATTATTATTTTTTTAACTTTAATATTTGACTAAAAATAAAAATAGAAATATAATATTTTTCAGAGTATTGTTTTAGAATAATTTAAATTATGATGAATAGATAAATAGGAGGGTTTTATGGGGAAAAAAGTGGCAAAAACTAATGCAATGAGGATTCTTGATAAAAACAAAATAGAATATAATATAAGAGAATATCCAGAAAATGGTCCAGTAAGTGCTCTTGATGTGGCTAATTACCTTGGACAACCAACAGATAGGATTTTTAAGACACTTGTTACAACTGATGACAACCATGGATATTATGTATTCTGTTTGCCAGGAGATAAGGAGCTTGATTTAAAAGCAGGTGCAAAGGCAGTTGGTGTAAAAAAAATTGAAATGCTAAAACAAAAAGATTTATTTAAGTTGACAGGATATATACATGGAGGATGCTCTCCAGTAGGAATGAAAAAATTATTTCCAACAGTAGTTGATTCTTCTGCACATAATTTTGATACTATATATGTTTCAGGTGGTAAAATAGGAATGCAAATAGAAATAAATCCAGATGATTTAGAAAAATTAATAAATGCAAAATTTGCAGAAATAATTAAAAAATAACTGAAAAATAAATAATACAAAGAGTAAAAGACTAGATACTATATTAAATCTAGTCTTTTATTATTCTTTTAAAAATTAAATTCTTTTAGATTTATCGAAATATATAAATAAATATTTATATCATAGTTAAAGTATAGGTTCGATAGCTTCTAAAATAATTCCATCAGGATCTTTAAAATATATAGCCTTGCTTTTTCCAAAGCCATAGTTAGAAAAATCGAAATATTGAGGTTCAGATAAACATTTTACATTATTATCTAAAAGATGTTTATAAAGTTTTTCTATATCTTCTGTATAGAAACATAATTCGGATATAGATGTTTTAAAAAGACTTGGTGTATCAATTTCAGTACTTTCTTCATTTAAAAATTGAATTAATTCAACTGGAGGAGCACTTATTTTATCACTTCCGTTTAAGTACGCTACCCTTGCTTTACAGTTTTCTCTATTAAATAATAAATCAGTTTCTTTGCCTTCCATTATCATTTCACCAACAAAAGATAATCCTAAAATATTCTTGTAAAAATATATAGATTTATCAATGTCTTTTACAGTTAGTCCAACATGATAAATTTGTTTTAACATAATAATTCCTCCCTATAAATTATTTTTAGTTAAATATTAATATATATTAAAAGATATTATTTAACAAGTATATATTTAATATAATAATAAATTTTATCATATAAATATAAAAATATCTAAACTTACTAAAAAGTGCCTTCTTGTTTATATTTTAAAATAGTATATATTATAAATAGAGGAATAAAAATGTAATCATAAATATTTTTGGATAGAATAAATACTGTATTTATAAAAAATATAATCAATATGGAGGGTAAAATGGAATTTAAAGAATTAGCAAAAAAAAGATATTCATGTAGAAAATTTTCAAGTAAAAAAGTAGAAAAAGAGAAGATAGAGCAAATAATAGAAGCAGGTATAGACGCACCGACTGCGGTAAACAAGCAACCATTTAAAATTTTTATGATTGATTCAGAAAAAGCAAAAGAGGATTTAAAAAACTATACTAGATTTACTTTTGGAGCAGATGTGTTTCTTCTATTAGGATATAAGGAAGAAGAAGGTTGGATTAGAGAGTTTGATAAACATAATTTTGCACAAGTAGATGCAAGTATAGCTGCAACTCACATTATGATGGAAATAAGTGATTTAGGATTAGCTACAACTTGGGTTGGTCATTTTGATGAACCTAGTCTTAAAGAGAAATATCCTCAGATGAAAGGATATAAACTTATAGCATTATTCCCAATTGGATATGCAGCAGAAGATGATGTTCCATCAAATAAACACTTTGAAAGAAAAAGTAAAAAAGATATAGTAGAAGTTATATAATGCATAAAGATTCTTATAAAAATAAATAAGATATCTTATAAAAAATAATTCAAATTAAATATTAAATTTTTTTAAAAGACTTCAGTAATTTACTGAGGTCTTTTTGTATGTAAAAGTGTATGAAAATATTGAAATATCAATAAAATGGATATATTATAAAAATAAGAGGTGATACTATGTATTTAGAAAAATATAAATCAAACTATTTAGAAAAAGAGGAGTATAAAGTTTTATTAGATGAAAATAATATAGATATTTTTATAATAGGATGTGATATTTTTCTAGCAGAAGAAATAAAGAGAAATTTAGAAAAATATGGATATACATCTGAAATAGCAAATAATTTCAAAAAAATAATAGATGAAGTTTTTATATTAAACCCAAAATTAATTATTATAGATTTTGATTTATCAGATAAAAATATGAGTACTCTATATAAAGATATAAAGGAATACTTTGAAATACCGATTATATTTTTAATAGACCAAAGAATTGACATAGATATCTTAAAAAATATAATTAATGAAAATGAATATTATATTTTAAAACCATTTTCTATTGATAGTTTAATAAAAAAAGTACAACTAATTTTTAAAACAATATATTCTTGTAATTCTATAAATAATGATATTTTTGAATTTGGAGATATTATTTTAAACTTTTCTAATAATACTATAGAAAAAAATGGTAAAAAAATGTTATTAAATTATGATGAAATGGAAATTATTAAAATAATAGTATCAAATATAAATAATATTGTAAGTAAAAAATATATAGTCGATGCATTTTCAAAAAACATAAAGAATATAAATGAAGTGACAATTGATTTAATTATAGATAAATTAACGAATAAATTAGAACTTATAGGCATATACAATTTTATAAATAAAGTTGAAAATTATGGGTTTATAGTAAATTCTAAAATAAATGAATTATAAAATATATAAGTAATAAGTAATATAAACATAGTCTAATAAGTTTATTTATTTTTAAATTATAGCGAATATTTTATTTTAAGATAATTTTTAAGTTTATAAAATAAATTTATATCAAAATATAGTTTTATGATTATATTATATTTAGAAGGGTATTAAATAAGTAGCAGTTAATTATAAAATAGGAGATGTTGTTTATGAGTATATACGATTATAAGTTAAAAAATATAGATGGTGAAGAAGTGTCTATGCAGGAGTTTAAAGGAAAAGTACTTTTAATTGTAAATACGGCTACTAGCTGAAAGTATACAAAACAATATAAAGGTCTGGAAGATCTTTACAAAAAATATGAAATGGAAGATTTTGAAATATTAGATTTTCCTTGTAATCAATTTGGTTCTCAAGCTAAAGGAACGAATAAAGAAATTAAAGATTTTTGTATTTCTAAATATGGAATTACATTTAAACAATTTGAAAAAATTAATGTAAATGGTGAAGATGAAGAACCATTATATACATATCTAAAAAGTCAAAAGACAGGAATAGCTGGAAAAGATATAAAGTGGAATTTCACTAAATTTTTAGTAGATAGAAATGGAAATGTTATAGATAGATTTCCACCTATGATGAAACCAGAAAAAATAGAAGAAAAAATAAAAGACTTACTTTAAAATATTAAAGTATTTAAAATGAAACTATATAAATAAAAAGGATGCTATAAAATAGTATCCTTTTTCTATGTATAAGATGTATGTATAAGAAAACTCCCTAATAAGGGAGTTTCTTTTAATATTTTCATTTATAAATTTATAATAAATTTAAATTATTTTTATAGAAATCAAAGTACATATTAAATAACTTCAAAAATAAAAAATAATCTAAAAATAATTAAATAATTAATTGGAAATTTCTCTATTTTACAACTTTTTTATAAAGTATAGTTGCTATTATAGCAGCTGTTGCCTCTGCTATTGGGAAAGATATCCAAACTCCTACAAGTCCCATAGATTTAACAAGAATCATAGATAAAGGAACTATGATTACTAATTGTCTAAACATAGATATAATTAAAGAGAATAGACCTTTTCCAAAGGCTTCAAATACTCCACTCATTGTTATACCAACAAATGAGAAAGCAAATCCAAGAGAAAGTATTTTTAAGCCAATTACACCAAATCCCATAAGCTCATCTGTAGCATTAAACATTATAAGTAATTTTTCTGGAAGT
The DNA here is from genome assembly GCF_029264495.1 of Peptacetobacter sp. Lineage (GTDB taxonomy): Bacteria > Bacillota > Clostridia > Peptostreptococcales > Peptostreptococcaceae > Peptacetobacter. Next base: position 4,877 of record NZ_JARIBH010000003.1, on the reverse strand, counting down.
ATATTAAAGGCAATTGTTCCAGAAATTAATATAATAGATGAGAAAATCATTGCATATTTTATAGTTTTTAAGACTCTATCTTTTAATCCTGCACCATAGTTATAAGAAACGATAGGTCTCATACCTTGTATAATTCCAACAACAGGCATATTTACAAATGTTTGTAATTTATAATATATACCAAAGAAAGCAATAGATGCTTGAGATATAGAAGCAAGTATTCCATTAAGTATAGATACTAATACAGATGGAAGTGACATCATTATTCCAGATGGAAGTGCAACTTTATATAAATCAGAAATATACTTGAAATTTGGTTTTAAATGATGTTTCTCTATTTTAACAGGTGATTTTTTTAAGAATAAAATAAGAGCTAGTGTTGCAGCTGAAAACTGCCCAATTATAGTTGCAACTGCTGCACCAAGAACTCCTAATCTAGGGAATCCAAAAAGACCAAATATAAAAATTGGATCTAATATTATATTTACTATAGCACCAAATGCTTGTAAAAACATTGGTACAATCATATTACCATTAGATTGAAATATCTTTTCAAATAAAATATGGAATAATAAACCAAATGCTAGAGTTATAACAACTCTTCCATATTGGATAGCATAATTTATTACTTCAGTATCTTTTGTAAACATAGAGAAAAATGGTCTAAGTGCAAATAATCCTATAAATACAAATAAAAGAGTATGTATTATTGTAAGGATAACACCTTGTCCTGCATAATTATCTGCTTTTTCCATATTTCCAGCACCCATATTTATAGCTATATTTGCATTTACAGCAACTCCAAGCCCAACTCCGAACGATAAAACTAAATTTTGTAAAGGAAATGCTAAACTAACTGCTGTAAGTGCTTTTTGACTGATTTGAGCGACAAATACACTATCAACAATATTGTAAAGAGATTGTATAAGCATAGATATCATAGGTGGAACAGCCATAGATACTAATAGTGGTACTACTTTTTTATCAGTCATAGGATTATATGATAATTGATTATTTTGTTTTAATTTTTTTGTATTTTCCATTAAATACCTCCTAACTATATTTAATAACAATAAAAAAAGCTATAGAAGACTGTTTATAATCAGAAACAGAAAAATCTATAGCCTGTATGGCAACATTATTCATTTTTATTTTTAACCCGTTAGTTATTTTATAATATAAAAATTATATAGTCAAGATATTTTTTCTATGAAATGGTTTTTTTAATAATATTTTAATTTTATAATTATGAAATTAATATACATGATGATAAAAAGTAACAAGTTTTTAACTTGAAAAATAATACCTTAACAATTATAATAGAAATATATTAAAAATTAATAAAATATGTTTAAAATTTAATTTTTTGGAAATATATTAAGTAATAAGATTTAGAAAGAAGGCGAAATATAATGATATTACCAATAGCAGTTTTAGCTATAGCAGCTGTATATGGACTTTCAGTTGTATCATACATTGTAAGTGAAAATAATTAATATAGAATATAAATTAAAAACTGCCATATCTAGGCAGTTTTTTTACACAAAAAATTAATAAACTCATATTTAAAATAAAGTTTTTAATATATAGATAATAAATAAAATATTGTAAATTATTCAATTTAAATATTTTTTAAGATAAAAAAATAACAACTAATAAAGTAAAAATATCCTGTAAACAAAAAATCTGATTACAGGATATTTTTTATATATATGGATTTTTGAATATTAAAACTACCTTTAATATAATTATAACATTTAATCAGATTAAAAAAAAATAAAAAATAACAATGAAATAGATATAAATTTAACATATATTATGTAAAAATTTTATAATTTTTAAAATATAAAGAATTAATATACTGATAAATCTTTAAAAATAAATATATGAACTATTTAAATGATATATTAATTTTCAAGAAATAATAAAAGTGATAAATTTTAACGGATTAAGAAATTGACAATAAAACTTTGACCATGATAATATATTTTTACAAACTTAATATTTAGGGGGGGTATTATATGAAAGAAGATAAACACTTATCTTTATTTGGAATAGGTCCTTTTTATGTAGGTTTAATTTTTATTATTACCCTTGTATCAATTTTATTGAATAATAAAGGTTTGATTCCAAGTTATAGTATAGAAAAGTTAGAAATTATTATAAAAATTTTTTCAGTTTTTTTGTTTATACTTGGAGTAGTATTATGGGTTAATGCAGTTTTTATTGTAAATATAGACAAAAATATAAAGAAAAATGAATTAGTTACAAATGGTTCGTATGCATATGTTAGAAATCCAATATATTCAGCTATAACATTTTTTATGTATTCATTTTTACTTTGGAGTAATAATCTATTTTTGATAATTCTATTTCCGATATATTATGTAATTTTGTTTATTATGTTGAAATATACAGAAGAAAAATGGCTTTATCAAAAATATGGCAAAAAGTATTTAGTTTATTGCGAGAATGTGAATCGTTTTATACCTTGGTTTCCTAAGAAAAAATAAATAAGAAAAGATAAAATATATATTATATGGAGATAGTATAAATATAATATTTATACTATATGATGAAAAAGCTAATAAAAAGCTATTACTAAAGTTAGTAATAGCTTTTTATTGATTTTTGAATTATTTTATGGATTTATATTTATAAAATAATAAAAATGCTACCATAAATATAAACTAAATATTTGAATGGTAGCATAATATTTTAAATTAATTATTTTGCAGCTTTTGCAGCTTGTCTTGATTTATTGTATTGAAGTCTTTCATGTTCATTTAAGTATCTTTTTCTTAAACGTATAGCATCAGGAGTTATTTCTACTAGTTCGTCTTCATCTATAAATTCTAATGCTTCTTCAAGAGTGAATATTCTTGGTGGTGCAAGTTTTATAGCATCATCTGAACCAGAAGCACGGACATTTGACATTTTTTTGTTTTTACATGGGTTAACAGTCATGTCGTCTTTTCTAGAGTTCATACCTATTATCATACCTTCATAAACATCTACACCTGGATCTACAAACATAGTCGCTCTTTCACTAAGTGCATTAAGTGCATATCCCATAGTAGTACCAGGTCCTTGAGAAATTAGAACACCATTACTTCTTCCTGGAATTTCACCTTTATGTTCTTCAAATCTTTCAAATGATCTAACAAGAGTACCTTCACCTCTTGTAACATTTATAAATTCACTTCTATAACCAAGAAGTCCTCTAGTAGGAGCTATGAATTCTATTTTTACATAATCTCCTTCCATTTCCATTGATTCCATCATACCTTTTCTTTGGTTTAATTCATTTATTACAGTACCAGAATATACTTCTGGGCAGTTTACTATAACTCTTTCCATTGGTTCAAGTAAAGTTCCATTTTCATCTCTATGCATTAAAACTTCTGGTTTAGAAACACCTAGTTCATATCCTTCACGTCTCATATTTTCTATTAATATAGAAAGATGAAGTTCTCCACGACCAGAAACTTTATATCCATCAGTAGTATCAAGAGATTCAACTTTTAATCCAACATTTACTTCAAGTTCTTTTTCTAATCTATCTTTTAAATGTCTTGTTGTTACGAATTTACCGCTTTTTCCTGCAAATGGAGAATCATTTACAAGGAAGTTCATTGATAGAGTAGGTTCTTCTATACTTATCATTTCTATAGGCTGTGGATTATCTGGGTAGCATATAGTTTCACCAATTGATATATCAGGAATACCAGATATAACAACTATTTCACCACTACCAGCTTCATCAGTTTCAACTTGTTTTAATCCTTCATAAACAGTAAGTCTACCAATTCTACCTTTTCTTGGTTCTTCAGATTCACCACAGATGCATACATTTTGTCCTGGCTGAATTTTACCTTTATAAACTCTACCTATACCTAATCTACCTATATAATCATCATAAGCTAGAGAAGATATCTGAAGCTGTAAAGGTTCTTCATCATAATCAGGATATGCTTCAACATGATCTACTATTGTTTTAAATAATGGAGATAAATCTTCACTATCATCATCCATTTCAAGTTTAGCAATTCCGTTTTTAGCAATTCCGTATATTATAGGGAATTCACATTGCTCATCAGTTGCATTAAGATCTACGAATAAATCGAATACCTCATCAACAACTTCTTCAGCTCTTTGATCTTTTTTATCTATTTTATTTATGAATAATATTGGTTTTAAACCACATTCTAATGATTTTTGTAAAACAAATCTTGTCTGAGGCATTGGACCTTCACTTGCATCGACAAGAAGTATAACTGTATCAACAGTTTTCATAACACGTTCAACTTCTGATGAGAAGTCAGAGTGACCTGGAGTATCTACTATATTTATTTTGTAATCTCCATAGTTTATAGCACAGTTTTTAGAATATATTGTTATACCCCTTTCCTGTTCTAAGTCATTACTATCCATTACACGTTCTCTTACTTCTTCATTTTCTCTGAATATTCCGCTCTGAGAAAGAAATGCATCGACTAAAGTTGATTTACCGGCATCGACATGGGCGATAACGGCTATATTTATAATTTTATGCTTTGCCATAATTTTTAGCTCCCTTCTGTATATTTAACTTAACAAGTATATCACAATAGTTACGTCTATACAAGGCAGTTGAGTATTGTTTTTAGTGGAAAGCATTTTTATTTTTAAATTTATAAATAAAAATTGTATACAATAATAATTATCAATAAAAAAATAAAAAAATAGTTTTAAAATATACCCATAAGGGGTATAATGAAAGTGTAATAAGTTTAAGGAGGGAAAGGTATGTCGACTAAAGAATTAACATTTAGAATAGACGGAATGCATTGTGCAGCATGTGCAATGGGATCAGAAAAAGCTATTTCAAAACTTGA
>NZ_JARIBH010000081.1 GCF_029264495.1 Peptacetobacter sp. | reverse complement strand
AACAAAATGAGTATCAAGAAGAAGGAGATTTTCTTCCTCTTGATGGAGAGGCTGTAAATTCAGAAGTTATACTTAGAAAAGGTGATTTTTTAGTATGTTATCCTGAAGATGCACACATGACAGCTCTTAAAGTTGAAGAAAAAAGCTCTATTAAAAAAGCTATTTTTAAAGTAATAATAAGATAGTTAAATACATTGAATTTTTATTAAGGGGGCTATTTTATATTTAGTCCCTTTTTAAATTACAACAACTTGAACAAAAATTAATAATATGTTAGTATATTAAAGATTTATAAATCGGAGGAATTATAATGAAAAAATACGTTTGTATAGATATTGGTGGAACATCTATAAAATATGGATTAGTAACAAGAGATGGAGAAATAATAGATAGAAATGAAATGGATACTGAAGCATTAGAAAAAGGTGGTCCTGGAATAGTTGAAAAATCTAAAAAAATAACAAGAGAATATCTAGAAGAAAATGATGATATAAAAGGAATATGTATATCTACAGCAGGAATGGTAGATGCAGATGAAGGGAAAATAGTTCATGCTATAGAACATATAATCCCCGGATATACAGGTATAGAGTTTAAAAAAGAAATGGAAAAAGAATTTAATATACCTTGTGAAATTGAAAATGATGTAAACTGTGCTGGACTTGGTGAAGCATGGTTAGGAGCTGGAAAAGGAAGTAAAACAGCAGTATGTATGACAATAGGAACAGGAATAGGAGGAGCTGTTATAATAGATGGAAAAATTCATAATGGATGTTGTAACAGTGCGGGAGAAATAGGTTATACTATAATAGAAGATACTCCATTCCAAGATTTAGCATCTACAACAAGTCTTGTCAAAAAAGTTGCTAGATTAAAAGGTATGGAATTTAAAGATTTAAATGGTAAAATAATATTTGAAGAAGCAAAAAAAGGCGATGAAATTTGTTTATCTTCTTTGGGCGAAATGATTAGAATACTTGCAATAGGAATATCAAATGCTGCATATTTATTAAATCCAGAAGTTATAATACTTGGTGGAGGAATAATGGCACAAGAAGAATTTATAAGACCTAGATTAGATAATGAATTAAAAAAAATATTAGTTGATAGAGTATATCAAAATACAAAAATAGAATTTGCATATATGAAAAATAGTGCAGGAATGATAGGAGCATTACGCAATTTCTTAAATAGACATATGGAGGAATAAATGAGTATATTAAAACAGCTTGAAGAACCAGAATTTAAAGCCACAAAATCTGATAAAATATTAATTGAATATATCAAAAATAATATAGAGGATGTTTTTTATAAATCTATCTCGCAAATATCAAAAGAAAGTGGGATAGGAGAAGCTACTATAACTAGATTTTCAAAAAAAATGGGATATAGTGGTCTACAGGATTTTAAGGTTACTTTAGCACGGGAAATATCAAGTCATAAAAATAGAAAAATAATAAATAGAAGTATAGAAAATGATGAAGAAGTTATGGAAAGTGCTAGAAAGTTATTTAATTCTAATATAAGAATTTTAGAAAATACTTTTAATATTATAGATGGTGATGATATTGAAAAAGCGACAGACCTTATTATAAATGCTAAAAAAATATTTTTTATGGGAATTGGATATTCTGGAATGACAGCAGAAGATTCAAATTATAAATTTACAAGAATAGGATTCAATTGTATGGCTTTAGATAGTAGTCATAATATGATAATGATGGCATCTATTATGAATGAAGAAGATGTAGTAGTTGCTATATCTCATTCTGGGGAAACTGATGAAATGATAAAAGCTGTTAATATAGCAAAGTCAAATGGTGCTAGTATTATATCTGTAACAGAAAATAAAAATTCTAGATTAAAGGATATTTCAGATATAAATCTTGGATATTTTTCTGGAGAAAGTATATTGGAGACAGGTTCTATATCTTCTAAAATGGCACAATTTTTTATTATAGATCTTGTTTATACTCAAGTTGTAAAAGAAAAATCATCAGAAGTTGTTGAAAGAAAAATTAAAACAACTGATGCAATAAAACTATATAGTGAATAAGAAGAAATGCTACAAATTTTATTGTAGCATTTTTTGTGGTATGGATAATATTAATATATTAAAAAAACTAATTAAAACATATAATAATTTAAACAAACTGATGAAATATAAAAATAAGATAAAGTATTATAAATAGTAGCTTTCTAGTTTTTTTTTTGATAAAGTTGTGTTATAATTTTTGTTATAAAATAGGGATATTAGGATGTGAAATTATGGTATTTAAGCCAAATAACTACAAGTTACCTTAAGTAAAAAAATTACCAGTTACATTGATATTAGATATGAGTAGTAATATGGTTGGGGAAAAAATAGAGAGTTTATACAATGCGACTATTAATATGATAGATACATTTGTAGTAGCACAATCAAAAGAGCAAATAATAAATATTGTGATTATAACATTTGGAAGAGAAGGGAAACTACATACAAGATACACATCAATGAAAGAGTTGAAAAATAAAGAAATAAATAGATTTGAAGCAGAGTGTATGCCTTCTATGGAAAGTGCTTTAAGAATAGCAAAAGATATGATAGAAAATAAAGAAGAAACACCTTCAATAATATATAAACCATATATTATTTTAATTTCAGTTGGAGTTCCAAATGATAATTGGGAAAATATATGTATGATTTTACAAATAATGGACGTTCACAGAAATGTCAAAAATTTGCAGTTGCAATAGGAAAAGATTCGGCTAGAAGCATACTTACAAAGTTTGCAGGAGATTATAATAGGGTATTTTTTGCTAACGATGCAAAAGATATTTCAAAATGATTTGAAATAATAATTATGTCAGTACTGAATAGAGCAATTAGTAAAAATCCAAATAATCTACCTTTAATGGCAAAAGCGTTAAAAAACTTTAATATTCTATTAAGTGTTGAAAATGATGAAGATGAACTGTATTAAAAATTATTCTTATATAGATTTATGATAAGGGGGTGGATAGAATGAAAAAAATAATAAATATCATAATAGACTCTTCTGGAAGTATGATGGAAGACGATAAAAACACTATTGTAAAATATTTAATCAATGGTATATGCAGTGCTCACAGGAACCTTATTATAGAAAATATGAGTATTAATCTATTTCAATGGGGAAAAGAAACAAAACAGTTAGATAATTTAGAAAATGCAAAAATAGACTTTGGAGGAAGAAATAATATTTATGGATTAGAAATAATAGGTAAGTTGATAAATAAAGAAGATACAGTGTTATTTGTAAGTGATGGAAGTTTTGGGGTATTAGAAAAAGAACATATAATGAAGTTGTCAAATAATATTTTATCAATATATGTGGGAATAGATGCAAATAAAAAAATTTTAAAAGATATATCTACAAATAAAGAGGTTTATGCAGTTATGGATTTTATACAAGCTTTATTTGATGCATAAGTGAAAATATTAATAAAATAAAATTATTACGATTATTTTATTTGTAAATATTTAAAACAAGGAGATACTCTTGTAATATTTGATATAATATACATAAAAATATGTCATAATAGAATTTGAAGTATATATAGGTTTATTTACTATATTATTAATAAATTATAGGGATAATATTTAAATTTAAATAAATAATTTTAAAAATTCTTTTTATACTATTGAGAATTGAAAAAAGAGTAAGTGATTATAATTTTGATTTAGAAGAAATAGCTAAAGATATAATTTTTAGATAAAATAAATAGTGAAAATTATTTCGAAATACATTGTATAGGGTGGTAATTAAATGGATATATATATGGATATTTATGGAAAAAGTCATGTTGCTGCAAGTATATTGAGTAGTAGTGAACAAGGGATAATATATAAGACAGAAGAACCAAATATTTTGTTGAAATTGAAATGGGATCCGGAAACACAAGAAATTATAAAAGATATAAATTATAATGAGAAATTTGATGAAATAAGAATATTACCAATACCAAAAAAAACAAATTTAATATTACCACAAGCAATATTAAAAGATGCTGTTGGATATACTATGAAAATATTAGATAATATGGAATCATTTGAAAAAATATTTTTTTATGAAGATAAGGAAGAAAATAAAAAATTAGATAATGGATGGCTAAGAAAAATTAGAAAAACTAATATAGATTTAGAAAATATCTTTAAACAATATATATTATCAGGAGGAATAAGAAAAAGAATAGAATCGTATTTAAAAGTAGCATGTATATTATCAAATATACATGCTAATGGATTGGTATATTGCAACGTATCAGATAAGAATATGTTTGTATCTAAAGATTTAGATAAATCAAATGTATGTCTGATTGACTGCGATAATATAGATTATATGAAAAAAACAAAAGAAAATAATGTGTGGGAAAAAGGCGGATTTGGAGCACCTGAAATAATTGCTGGAAAAGGAAATACTATGTATTCAGATGCGTATTCATTTGCAATATCTTTATTTTGGACATTGACAAAGAAACATCCTTTTATGGGGAGAGCAATAGATGAATCTCTTAAAGGAGAGGATTTTTTAGATTTCTTAGAAGAAGATTATGCATGTACAGGACAATTTGCTTGGATAGGGGATGAGAAGGATAAAAGTAATCATTCAGAAAATGGACTACCATACAATATATTTTTAAGTAAAAAATTAAATGCATATTTTAGTTCAGTTTTCTCAGAAAAAGGAAGAAAAAATATAAGAAAAAGAGTTACTATGCCAGAATGGAGTTATATTTTGGCAAAAGAATCGGATTCAATTATAAGATGTAAAAATTGTAATATGGACTATTATGGGGATGATTTTTTAAATTGTCCTTGGTGTGATTTTGAAAATAAAATAATATGTGTAAAGTCTAAAAAAAATAAAAAAGGTATCTATGTGGAAAATTGGAAATTTAAACATGAAATGTATGGTTATATAAATGTTCCACTAAGAATATTATCTGGATTTAATAATAATAGTATTGAAGAAAAAGCATTTCAAATTAGATGTACAGAAAAAGAAATAGAGATAAGAGAACTATCTAGATGGTATTATTTTTCAATTATAATTGATGATAAAGAAAAACCAATTTATGGAAGTACTATTATAGAAAATAAAAATAATATTGAAATTTATGCAACTTATAAAAAAAATAATATACGTTATAAGATAGAAATTGAGGTGCAACAATGATAATAAATGATTTGAAAATGAATAAAAATAGTGTTTTTTACGATATAAAGTGTGAAATGGAACTTGATCAAGATATAAATTATACTAATGGTCGCATAGAAATGATTGATGATAATAGATTTGAATTTATAACAAAAGATAATGTTTTTAAATTTAAAATTGTAGATAAAAATTATGCAAAAATGATAATGAATATGTTTAATCAAAATTTTTATGCGATATCTAAAATTACTATGCATCAAAAAAATAATAAAAATTTTTATCTTTACATAGCTTTCTTTTGTAATATGCAAAATTGGGGGGAAATCTTTATAATATTAAATGATAAAATAAAAAAAACTATCAGTAAAAAATATAAAAATAAAAAACTAACTTTAGAAGAAATTTTAAAAGAAAATTTTACTATTACAGATGGAAATAGTTCATACTTTGCATATACAAAAAGTCAAGCTTATTTAGAAAGTGAAATAGAAAATGAAGATTTAAATAATGATATTAATTGTCATATAGGAGAATATGAAAATAAAAGAAGTATTTTAACTATTTATGGGAAAAATTTCAATATAAATGTGAGATGTATGCATAAAGATTCTAAATATAAGGCATATGTAGAAAGAATAGAATTCAGAAGAAATAATATTCCTTTCATGAGAATAGCAAAAGGGAAATTAGATTTTTTTAATAAAAGAGAAAATATATCTAAAAAATTAAAAGAAGCTATGGAAGATACAAATGGATATCTTAACTTGTGGAATAAATATTCTGAAGAAGAAGGAAATTTATTACTAGATAAAGCTCGTAAAGTGGGACAAATAAAAATAGATAGAAAAAAGATAACGTATGATGAAGAAGGGATTCATGTACCATATAGCGGACTGAGTAAAGAGGCTGAAAGAATTATAGGCAAAGATACTTTTTTGCTTTTCTCTAAAGAACCACCTATTTATTTAAAATATGAAAATATTGATTGGAAAGAGTATAGTAATATTACACATAATAAGAATAAATATAAGGATAAAGAAATATATTTTAATAGAATTGAAAATAAACATGTTAGGGTCATTTCTAAAAAAAATGGAGGATTTGTTTTAGATTTGAAAGACAAGAAATTACCAAGTGAGGATTTCATTTCCTTATCTATTATAGGAGATGAAAGTCAAATATATAGAAGAGAAGTTGCTCGTAATAGAATAATTAATGGAGAATCTGCAAATCCAGCATTAGGGCTAATTTTAGAAGGAAAATTAACAGAAGAATTTTGTACATATGAAAAAAGAAAAAAAATAGACCCATTATCTAGTTTTGTAAAGGATAAAATTTTTGAATATAGTCCGACTGAGACACAAAAAAAAGCTATAGAGATAGCGCTAAATACTCCAGATATAGCGATTATTCAAGGACCTCCAGGTACTGGTAAATCAACTGTTATAACAGCTATTGTCGAAAGATTAAATGAATTATGTGATAAAAATACGAATTTAAATGGACAGGTATTGATAACGAGTTTTCAGCATGATGCTGTAAGAAATGTTATTGAAAGATTAAAAGTAAATTCACTTCCAACAATAAAATTTGGAAAACAGGAAAGGGAAGGAGAAGAAGACTTAACTGAAGAAAAAAGAATAAAAGAATGGTGTGAGGAATATAATCAAAGATTGAGTGAAAAGAATCCAGAAATATTAGAAATAGAGGAAAAAGAAAAACTAATAAATTTATATAATATTTATTTAGCGTATCCAAATTATAATAATGCAATTAAATTTTTGGAATGTGCCAAAAATTTGAACACAGATTCAACAGTAGATAAAAAAATAAATATAATGCTTGAAGATGAAAATATTGAAGAAAGAAAAATTGATACTCAATTATTAAATTTAATTAGAAGGATAAGAACAACTAAAGAAGGATTTTTGGATGATGGTTCTGAAAATGCAGATAACTTACTTTGGACACTTGAAAATATTGGAATAAATAAAAATATACCTGAAAATAAAAAAGTTATTGATATTCTCGATAAAGCAGCAATGTGTGTAAATGAACCGGAAGATCAGCTTTTAGAAAATCTTAAAGAAGTAAAAAACTATTTATTAAAAAATTGTATTCCTAAATCTGTATATCAATCAAATATTATAGATGAAAAAATAATAGAAATATATACAGAGGTAAGTCAAGGAATAAAAGAATATAAGGATGAAAAAACATCTATTTTAGCAGAACTATTAAGAGAATTAAATATAAATCGTTCTGGAGTTGAAGATACTTTAAAGAAATATTTATTTGCATATTCATCTACAACTCAGCAAAGCGAGGGAAAAGAAATAAGAATAGCAAAGGGATTAAATAAAGAAGAACATCCAGAATATGAAACAGTAATAGTTGATGAAGCTGCTAGGGTTAATCCTATAGATTTAATGATACCATTATCTCAAGCTAAAAGAAAAATCATTTTAGTAGGAGATCATAGACAATTACCTCATATGTATGATGAAGAAGTATTTGAAAATATAAAAAATAATGGAGAAGATTTTAAATTTAGCACTATCAAAAAGAGTATGTTTGAATACTTACTTGAAAAAGCTAGAGATTTAGAAAAAATAGATAAAATTCAGAGAACTATAGTTTTGGATGCACAATATAGAATGCATCCTGTTTTAGGGAATTTTGTAAATGATATCTTTTATAAACCTAATGATGAAAGTTTTAGATCGCCCATGCCAGCTAATAAATATGAGCAGAAAATATCTAAAAAACAATTTCCAGTTGAATGGTATCACATTCCAGATGAATATGGGGCTGAAAAAAGGATTGGAACTAGTAGAATAAGAGATTGCGAAACTGATTTTATTGTAGAAAAAATTATAAAATGTATAAATTCTAAAAATGGTAAGAATCTTTCATATGGTATTATTGCTTTCTATAGAGAACAAGTTAAAAATATAAAGGTAAAATTAAAGATGAAACTTGGAAAAGAAGCGGAAAAGATAAGAGTTGGAAGTGTAGATGCTTTTCAAGGTATGGAATTTGATGTAATATTTTTATCGGTTGTAAGAAGTAATCCTAATATTCCAAAAGTAATTGAAAAAAAAGGTGAAAAACCTAAAAATATAGATTTTAATAAATTAGATATGGATGTAAGTAAAATGGATAAAGACAGTGAAGTATACAAGAAATGGGAAAATTATAAATATAAGGTAGGAATACAAAATTATGGATTTCTTATTTCAGAAAATAGACTATGTGTTTCTTTAACTAGACAGAAGAAGCTACTTATTGTAGTTGGTAATTCAGATATATTTAGTTTAGGCAAATGGGGTAGAGTAGCTGATATTTGTGTACCAGGAATGAAACGTTTATATGAACTCTGTAAAAGAGAGGGTGTGATATATGATGGACACAAAGGTATTTAGTCTTTTTAAAGAGAGAGATTATAGTGAAATATTTGAAAATATTTCAATAATAGGTAAAAAAGTAGACTTTTTTTTAGAATGCAATACATACGATTTAGAGTTACCAACTGAAGAAAAATTTGATATAGGGTTAGATATATTTGAAGAAGCAATATTAAAATTATTATCTTTAAATTTTTCAGATAAAAAACATATAGCTGAGACATTATGTTTAACTAAGGATTTAATTAATTTTATCATTATACGTCTTCAAGAAAAAAAACTTGTAGAAGGAAATGGAATGGATTTAACTGAAAATGGCAAAGAAATTTTATGTATTAATGAAAAAAATAAAGATAAAAAAGAGGTAAAATTTATTAAAGCGAAAATTTTTATGCTAAAGCAAACTAAAAAAATATTACCATATATCCATATAGGTGCCTTTGAAACTGAATTAAATGAAAGTGATAGAGAAGGATGTATTTTTTTTAGTACTGAAAATGCGGGGAAAATTAAAAGTATAAAAGGACCACTTTTAAAAGAGAAAAAAAGTGAAGAAGAAAAATTAGAAAGACTCCAAACATCAACTATTGAAAGAGCTATAAATAAATATAATAGATTAATATTAGAAAATGAAGAATTAAAAACAATTAAATATGCTCATGGATGGGCAATAAATAGTACACCTTCAGAAAATGTATATTTTCATATGCAAGCAGTTGTACAAGATGGCAATATAGACGAAATATTGGTATCTGATGGACTTATTGAAGATGTAGATTTTATAAGAAAATATGTAAAAAATAATTTTCCTGGTTTTGTGGGAAATGTAAAAAAAAATTCAGTAAAAAATACTATAAAATCTAGATTAGAAAATGATAAAGATGTTGAAAGAAATAATAATAAATCAAAATACTATAAATTAGAATCTATAATGTCAGAAATTAATACACTATCTTATTTATATACAATATCAAATGAAGAAGATGCTTTTAATCAAGATGAAATGCAAGCATTAAAATCAGAACAAAAAAATTTTTTATTAAAGTGCTATTCCGCAATAGAACATAGTTTATATTACTATGATAAAGAAAACAAACTTAATCCTACAATTAGAGAAGTTATAAAAAAGAATAAAAATAGTAAAAGAAATTTAAAGTTAATAATTCAGATGGCTAAAAAAATAGGTATATCCGAACCACAAAAATATGAAAACTTATTTAATTTTATTGATGATAAAAGAATTAGAAAAATGTATAACACTGAGATACCAGATATGAGAATAGCATTAAGTATAGCTGTTCTTAATGCAGCTGATAATAGTAATTGTCAGTTTATAAAATTATTAAAAAAAAGACCCGAGCTATTTGATGTAATAAATAAATTTATTCCAAAACGTAATGAGTTATCTCACAGAACAAAAGTGTATGAATTAGATAAAGAAAATAATAGAAAAATATACGAGTTATTAATAGATTTTATAAACTATTTACAACCAGATTATAAATTTTCAAATAATATAAATAAAGAGCTAAATATAAGTTCAATATCTCAAGAAAAATTAAATGCAGAAATTTTTTTAGCTAATGAATTAGGAACTATGTATTTTTATAGATTGTTACCAAAATCTATTAGAAATGAATGGATGATTATATCACCAGGGAGAGCAGAGTATCCTAATATTACAGAGTATATTAATATAATGTATAGAATTATGGGAGATACTTTATTTTATGAAATAAAAAGCATTAAGAAAGATTCAAAGTTAAATAAGAAGCAAATACTTATGAAACTTAAACGAAGTGGAATATATTCGAAATCTTTTGAAACAGTAAAAGATGTGTATATTAAAAATGTTTTAGAAAATAAGAATGAAACATTAGGAGCAAATGCTATGGTGTATCTTTATTATCAAGAAGATAAAAAAATAAAAGAACTAGAAAAAAATAAATTTGTTTATACAATAGAAAGACTAGTGTACCTTAGAGGGCATGGAAATCATACATTGTCTACAGTATTATTGACTACGGATGTAAAAGAGTTGGATGAAATTAGGGATAATATGTTGCGAATAAGCAGAATAATAGGAGAGAGTTAAATGAAACTAGATTTAAGTAAAAAAATTACTAATGAAAAAGAATTAAGTGATTTTGAAAAAACTGAGTTAATCGAAGATAATAAACAACAAGAAGAATTATATTTTGAGAATATATTAAAAATAAAGGAATTAGAATTAGAAAAATGGCAAAAAAGTCTATTTGAAAAGGAAAAAAATTTGGAAGTAGAAAAAATTAAAATTCAGCAAGAAATAGCAAAATTGGATGAAAAATCAAAAGAGGCTGAGTCTTTGCTGAAATTAAAGTTAGATTTTGAATATTCTGAAGCTAAACAAAAGTTAAAAGATGAACAAAATAAGGATAGAGAAGCGTTTATAGTAGAATTAGATAGAAAAAGAAATTCTTTTGAAAATGAAAGAAAAAAACTATTGGACGAATTAGATAAAGAATTGAAAAAAGCAAGAGAAAATACAAAAAAAGAAATAGATGAAATTAGAAAAAATAATGAAGATGAGTTAAAAAAAAATCGTGAAGAAAATGAAAAAGAGTTTCAAAATAGAAGAGAAGAACAAAATAAATTATTAAAAGAAGATAGAGAAAGAGCTTTGAAACAATTAGATTTAGAAGTTATTGACAGAACATCTAAATTAACTAAAGCTGAACAGATATTAAATCTTGAAATAGATAGAATGAAATCTGAAACTAACAGAGTAGAAATTATGGAAAAAGAGATAGTTGAAAGAGAGGAAAAATTAAGAGATAAAGAAAGAAGTATAATAAGAGAAAAAAGAAGATTAGAACGAGAAAGAATGAATATAGATGAAAAGTATGAAGATCTTGAAAGTGTTGTAAATGAAAAAATAGATGATACAATAAAAAGTTTAAATTTAAAGATAAATATAAAAGATGAAGAAATAGAAAGATTAAGAGAGCAATTATCGTTAACAATAAAGGAAATAGATATAGTAAAAAATTTCAAAGAAGTTTATAAAGAAGATCCAACTACAGTGTTTAAAAATATAAAAATTTTACAAGAAAAAAATAATGAATTAAAAAATGAATTAGCAAATTCAACTGATAAAATGGAATATGACAATCTTTCATTAAAATATAGAAACTTAAGAAAAGATAAAGAAATATTACTTAGAGAAAAAAGCAGTTTAGATGAGTTAAAAAGAAATTATCCTATATTAGAGTCTGCGTTTAAAGCGTTAGAAGTGGAACATAAAGCACTTAAAGCTACTTGCGAATCGCTTGAAAATCAGCTTGAAATAAAAAGTCAAGAGCTTATAAGATTATCTACACCAGAAGAATCTATGATAGATAGAAATGCTAGGATAGAAGCTATAAAGTCAGGAATACTAGATGATAAAAAAGATTTAATAGGTTCAGGTAATGAAGATAGTAGATATATAAGTAAAACGGAGATAGAGTGGCTAGATAGTGTATGGAGTAAATGTGAAAAATATGGAATTAAGTTTAATAAAAGAATATTATATGCATTCCATACAGCTTTAAAAATAAATGATTGGTCTATAATAACTGTATTAGCAGGAGTCAGTGGAACAGGAAAATCAGAATTACCACGTTTATATTCTGAGTTCGGAGGATTGAATTTTTGTTCGGTTGCAGTTCAACCAAATTGGGATAGTCAAGAATCAATGTTAGGGTTCTTTAATTCTATAGATAATAGATTTGAAGCAGAAGAACTATTAAAATTCTTAGTACAGTGCACAGAAGATGAAAAATATAAAGATTATATGAGTTTAGTTTTATTGGATGAAATGAACTTAGCTCATGTAGAACATTATTTTGCTGAATTCTTAAGTAAATTAGAAACTAGAAGAGGATTATCAAAAAAATATATACCTGAAGTAGAAGTAAAATTAGGCGCAGGCGTAAAACCATATGGATTAAGATTATCAAGAACTATTTTATGGACAGGAACAATGAATCAAGATGAAACAACTAAATCACTTTCAGACAAAGTATTAGATAGAGGTATAATAATAAACTTTCCGAGACCTAGAAAATTAGAAAGTAGAAAAAAAATGGAATTAATTACAGAGTATCTTTCTGAAGATAGGCCTAAATTACATAAAGAAACATGGCAATCTTGGACAACACATAAAATAGAATTTTCTGAAGAACAAAAGAAAAAAATAGAAGAATATAAGAATATTGTTGAAGAAATTAATGATGCGCTTGAAAATGTTGGAAGAGCATTAGGGCATAGAGTATGGCAATCTATAGAATACTATATAGCAAATTATCCAACTGTTAGAAAAGCTATGAACTATAAAAATATAAAGAATGAAGAAGGAATAATGGTTTTGGAAGCTACAAATGAGGAACTTACTGGAGAGCTAGAAAAAGCTATGAAAACGGCATTTGAAGATCAAATTGTACAGAAAATAATGCCTAAATTAAGAGGAATTGAAACTCGTGATAAACGTGGAAAACGAAGTTTAGATGAAATAGAAGAGTTATTAGTAAATCATGAATTTACTAATCTACAAGAAGATTTTAGAATAGCTAGAGAACAAGGATATGGTCAGTTTATTTGGAATACTGCAAAATACCTTGATGAAGAAGAAATTGAAAAATAAATCTATCAGAAAGGAGGTATTGTATGGACTATATCGATGATTATGAAAAATTTTGTGAAGCTTTCAATACTTTAAAAGAAGATGATGAGCAGAAAATAGAGGCAAAATTATTGTTATTTGTTCAAAATTGGATTATTAAAGTTTTAGAACATTTAAAAGAAGACACACTTGATTATAGTTTAAATAAACTAATAGAACAGAATAAAAGTGAAGATATGAATGTTAAAAAAGATGTCTTATCTAATATAGTCGATTGCTCAGAAGTTGCATTTAGACGTATAGAAGAAAATATGAAAGAAAAAATTATTAGAGAGAATGTTCAGATGCCAGTTCATAAAGTAAGAGAATTAAATAGCTATGGATTAAATTGGCTTACTAGAAAATCTGGGAGGACTATAAGACAAAAGATTTCATCAACAAGGAACTCTATTATGGGTGTTCAGCGTAGAATGAGTCTTGATACAGCTGAAAACAGACTTTTCATAGCGTTTGCAAAAGAATTGTATGAACAATTAGATATAAAAATAAATAATATGCCAAATGATATGATAAGAATTGAAGAAAAAGAGTTGCAGGAAGAATTATTTAATTTTTTTAAAAGAGAAGATATAAAAGAAGTAAGAAGATGGGAAAACTTACCTCCTAACAATACTCTTTTATCAGATCAAAATTATAGAAAAATTTGGAATGCATGGAATGAATTAAAAAAAATTGATAAAAAAATATATATATATTCTAAAAAATTAGGTGAATGTTTAGCTACAATATTATATATTGAGCTAATAGGTTCTTTGAAAGATTTATTATATATTCCTCAGGAACCTATTGAGGTAGTATATGATGAGTATAAGATTCATACGTGCAGTGATGTTATATGTTGTTTAGACAAATCAGATAATATTGTAAATATATTTAGAAAAAATAATTTTGTGGAAATAAAATCAGAAAAAAATAATATAAAAGTAAAGTTTGAAGGTAGAGAAGTACAACTACATATAAATGAATCAGAAGAAAAAAAATATGATTTATCAACAGATGATTTAATGAAAATAGTATTTTTAATCTTAAAAGAACTAGATCTCAAATTAATTAACAAAAGATTATCTAACACACATACAGAAATTAAGAGATTTAAAAACGTAATTGTGGATTTATTTTCATTACACCCAGGATATTTAGGAGATAATCAAAATTATAATAAGCTTTCAGAACGTATTATGCAACAAAAATACAAAGGAAAGGATTTAAGTGGCGAGATAAGAGAATATTATATCCCTTGTGATAATGCAAATGCTATAAAAATGGAAGATATAATAACAGATACATATACAATACCATTTGTAATAGATAATGGGGATATAGAGAAAATGAAGCGCTTAATGTATATGATGGGTGATTATATTGAAACTGATTTATTTACATATATTTTCCCAGATGCTTATAATGAACTACAATTGAGTATGATTCACAAAGCAGCTAAAATGGTTTACCACAAAGTAAGAAATATTCCTTTAAGTATAGGGGGAGTATTTAAGTATCAAAATACAGATGACTTTGTAAAAAATTTTAAATCAGATGATTTTATATTAGTTGTTAATTTAATTGACAGTGAAATTACACTTACATTGGTTAAAGGAATGTATGATGAAAAATTGGAAAAAGAAATAAGGGATTATGAAAAAGTTATTTGGGAAAGACACCCTACATCAACAAAGTCAATAAAAAATGAAATAAATAAAAAAATAATAAAAAAATTAAATGAATTAGGGTGTCAAAAATCAGAACAAATATATAAATTATTTACAATAGATGGACTTAAAGAAGAGGTTAATAAGCTAGGTATATATTTTGAAGATAAATGGTTTAGATTTACAGGAACAACAAAGAATATAATAGATAATTTTAATATTGATATATCAAGTATAATATCAGAATTTATAGAGCAAAATAAAGATATTATAAAAAATTCAAATGTTCATATAGCGTCTATTGTAGATAAGTTAAGATACAATGGACCACTACATTATATGTATATGAATAAACAAGATGTTGTAGAAGGTTGTAAAAATCTTATAGAACTTGAATCTAAGTCAGATATACCATTATGGCATGATTATTTACCATCTTTGGCAATTAAATTGATGTATGGGAAATTTGATTTAATAAAAAATACATGTGTTGAACCTCGTTTTGGAGAAAAACAGTGTATACCTATTAATGGGACATTTACTTTACCTAAAAATAATGAAGAATATCACTTTAATTTAGTACAAGATGAAAATGCAAGAAAAATGAATTATGAAGCTATAATAAAAAGTGCAGTATTTCCTTTAAATGAAGATATTGAATGTGATTTAAATATGACGTATCAGTATGGAATAGAAGAACCATATGAACTCACATTTATTCCTAAAAACTATCCAAAAGCTAAATTTAAAGAAATAAAAGCTAAATGGTCTAAGATAGAAAAATATGATATTAAAAATTTAAAAGCTCCTCCATTCCCAAGAAAACTACGATGGGATGAATTGGAATGTTTTGATGATATATTACATGGAGATGTTATAAATATATTTGACAAATTGAAAGAAATATTTGAATTAATTGGAGAAGGATATTACACTGTTGAGATAGATAGTTCAGAAGGAAGAAAAAATAATGGTGAAGTTCCTATAATATTAAATGAAGAAATAGTATATGTAAAATGGAATAGAGATAAAAAGAATTGGATGAATGGAGAAAATCCATCTCAAGTTATTTCAAATATTTCATTTTGGATTAAACCAATTCCAAAAACAAAATTTTATTTAGCAAGTAATATTTGTAGTTCTGATACAATTCCAAAACCAATAGAATATTTAGTAAATACATATCATAGGAAATGGATGAGAGAATTATTTGCTAATAATAGATCTTTAAAAGAGTTGGGATGTCCTAAAGAATTTAAAAACATATTTGAAAAAGCTATTCATAATTGGGTACAGTTATTCTATTTATATGATAATAAAAAATTAAAAAAAGATTTATTTATAGAAATATCATTGGCAGCAAATGATATTGGAAAAGAATATTATGATGTAGCAAATGAACTACTTAGAATGTATGAAAATAAAGAAATAGCAGAAATTCCAGATGAAATAGGTTTTGGATTTTGTGATTTATCTAATGAAATGCATATGGATTTATTTAATTCAACATTAAAAATAGTAAAAAAATATCATAAAAAAATAAGTATACTATCAAAAGCAATATGGCATAATGAAAATTTTGTATATAGAATTGATAGAGAATTACTTTTAGAAGAATATTTACCAAAAGCAATTGACTGTTTAGGAAAATTTTTACAAAAAGATATTAAATCTAAAAAAGATAGAAGAAAAATATATTATACACGCAGATATATCACATATTGTTTAGAATTTATTCTTGGTATCTTTAGGTTGAGACAAAATTGTTCAGATGAAATTATAAGTAAATATTTATCCCTTAATAATCCAAAGATGCAAGAGCTATATAAGTATCTTGAAATTATTGTAGATAACAATATAAATCTCTTCTCTTTTTTAAAAATAGATATTCCATCAAAAGGTGATTATGAAAATATTTGTGATCTAGTATATGTTGTATTAGTATATTTAACAGGCTATAGTACAGATGGTGAAATTAAAATTTCATTAAATACAGATGAAGAATAAAAATAAATTAAATATAGTATATGTAAGATATTGATAATATTTTTTTACTTTTTACTTCTTTTAGTTTTAAAATATACAAAAATTATATAAGTAAAATAAATATAAATTTACTTAAAAATATTTTAATAAAAATTTTATTTTATAATAAATTTGTGTTATCCTTTTATTTTGAAATAAATTAAAAAACTAATATATCCAACTAACAAATAGATAGTTTTATAAGATAATCATTTAATGATAAAAGCATATTTTTTATAATAAAGAACGGTGCTTTTATTATGTATAAAATTTAATGTAAATAGCATTTAAATTGGAAAGTTACAATATGAAAATAATGAAGGAGAAATGTATGGATATAAATAAAGATTTTAAAAAAAAGAAAATAGATGAAGATTTAAATATAGATGTGAATATAGATAATGATTTAGTAAGTTATGTTAATGCTATAAGTAAAATAGATTCGAATATAAATGACTTATATGAGAATTTAAATAGATGGTTTAGAAATGATACAAAAGGTAATAAGATAATAGAAATACTAGATGAAAAAATAAGAAAAAAAGATAATGATATTTATATGAAAGAAAAAGAATTAGATAAAGAAAAGAATAAGAATATAGATATATACAAAAGAATAATTGATATTTTGGATCAAGTTGAGAGTATAAATGAGTATGCAAATGCAACTGAAGATAAAAATTTAAAAATAATATTGGATAATGTAAATAAAAATATAAATAGATATTTAAGCAGTATAGATATTGAAGAAATAAATCCTATAATGCAAATATATGATTCTAAATTACATGAATGCTTAAAAATAGAGGATATAGATAAATTTAAAAACAATCCTATGGTTACAGAAAATACGATTGTAAAAGTAATAAAAAAAGGATATAAATTACATGGATCAATTTTTAAATCTGCTAAAGTAATAGTGGTTAAAAATAAAAAAATTATGCAGAAATAAAAATTATAAGGAGAATATAATTATGGGAAAAGTAATCGGTATAGATTTAGGAACAACAACTTCAGAAATGGCATATATAAAAAATGGAAGACCAGAAATAATAGAAGATACATTAGGATATAGAATAATACCTTCAATAATATCTTACGATACTATTATAAGTAAAAAAGAAGTAATAGGAAATGAAGCATATAATATGAGAAAGATGAATCCTAAAGATACTATACAAGAAATAAAAAGGCATATGGGTGAAAATATAAAAATTAAATTTCAAGGGGATTATTTATATCCTCATGAAATATCAGCCCTTATATTAAAAAGAATGAAAGAATATGCAGAGGATAAATTAGGTGAAAAAATTGATGAAGCTGTAATTACTGTACCAGCTAATTTCAATAATCAGCAAAGAGAAGCAACCAAGGAGGCTGGAAAATTAGCTGGATTAAAAGTAGAAAGAATCATAAACGAACCAACTGCTGCCGCAATGGCTTATGGAATAGATAACCTAGATAAGGAAGCTAATATACTTGTGTATGATTTAGGAGGAGGTACATTTGATGTAACTGTACTAGAACTATACAAAGGAGTATTGGATGTTAAAGCAAGTAGAGGAAATAATAAATTAGGTGGAAAAGATTTCGATGAAAGAATTGAAAAATATGTAATTGAAGAATTTAAAAAAGAATATGGAATAGATATTTATGAAATTGGATATCTTGATAAGGCAGAGATAGAATATGAATTAAAAGAAGGTGTAAAAAAAGCAAAAGAAATGCTATCTTTCCAAAATGTAGCACATATAAGTACCAATTTTATAGGACTTATAGATGGAAAACCAATTATATTGAATATGGAATTGACAAGAGAAAAATTTTATGAGCTAACAAAGGATTTAATAGAATCTACAAGACAACCAATACAGGAAGCTTTGTATGCGGTTGGATTAAATTACAGTGATATAGATGAAGTATTAACAGTTGGAGGATCTAGCAGAATAGTTGCAGTTCAAAATTTGATAGAAGAATTATTTCCAGGTAAAATAAGACATGATGTAAATCCAGATGAAGCAGTTGCAATGGGTGCAGCTATACAAGCAGGAATAAAATCAAATCAAATAGATAGTGAAAATAGTTTGGTTGTAACAGATAAATGTAGTTATAACTTGGGAACAAATATAGTAGGAATGCTAAATGGGAAATATTTAAATGATTTATTTGATTGTATAATCCCAGTAGATAGTAGTATTCCATGTTCTAAAACCAAAAGATATTATACATGTACAAGGAATCAAAATGCAGTAAATATAGATATATATGAAGGTTATAATAAGTTGTCATCTCAAAACGAAAAAATAAATGAATTCGAATTAGATGGAATTCCTAATGCTGCAGCTGGAGAAGAAGCAATAGATATAACATTTGCATATGATCTTAATGGTACATTAGAAGTAACTGCTACCATAGTTAGTACAGGCAAACAAGCAAATAAAACAATAGTAGATAAAAGATTAGAAATAAAAGAAAGTGGAAATTTAAGTAAGTATATATCAGCAGAACCAATAAAAGAAAATATAGAAAATATATTGAATTTACATAACACAACAAATGAGAAATTAGGTGAAAAAAGTGTATATACTTGGGAAGATAGTCCTTTAGCTGAAGAAATGGGAATGGAAAATACAATAATATTATTTAATCAGGGAATAAATACATTGAACGATGAAGATAGAAAAAAAGCTGAAGATATATTAGAAAAATTAAAGCAAGCTATTATAAATGAAGATAAATCTTTGGCGTGTCAATTAGATGAAAAGCTATCTGAAATATTATATTACTAGAAATAAATAATAAAAGGGAGCATAGTTATGGATAACTTAATAAACATATCTTATCTGTATTATAATAAAAGTTTAGATTTTATAAAAAAAAATAATATTTCTTTAGCAAAAGAAAATCTTGACAAAGCTATAAAAGTCTATTCAAAAGATATCGATATACTTAACTTACTCGGATTATGTGAATACTATCTCTGCAATTTCAATGAAGCTAACTTTTACTGGAAAAAGAGTTTAGAAATTAATAAAATTAATAATTTAGCTCAGAAGTATATTGAAGAAAAATTAAAAACAAATAAATTTAGTGAAATTATGGAAAAATATAATATAGCATTAGATTGTTTTGATAATGATAGATATGAAGAATCAATAAATATATTTAAAAATATATTAAAATATGAAGATAAATTTATAGAAGTATATGAGATTTTAGTAATATTATACCTAAAAATTGATGATATTAAAAATTCAAAAATAATGTTAGAGGCATTAGAAGAAATAGATAAAGGAAATAAAAAAATATTATTTTATAAAGAAGAAATAAATAAAACAGAAAATAAAATTATCAATAAGAAAGTATCGAATGATATTAAAAATGAAATGAATACGTTATTGATAAAAGAAAATAATTATAAACAGAACAAAAAAATTACTATTATTTCTGTTATCCTAGTATTGTTTATTGGATTAAATTTATTTAATTATTTATACTATAATAAAAAAGAAAGTAAAAAAATAAATAATATAACACAAGAACTAGAGAAAGAAAAAATATTACAAAATGAATTAAAAAAAGAAAATGAAAAATTAAATAAGGATATTAAATTTATTTTTAATAATAGTCATAATGAAGTATTAAAATTACAAAAAGAATCGGAACAATATTATTTTGATAAAGAATATAAAAAAGCAATTGAGAAGTTTAATTATATATTAGATTATTCTGATGATGAAGTAATTATAGCAGATGCTATATATTTTATAGCTGCTTCTAATTTAAAGTTAGGTAAAAAAGAAGAAGCTATAAAATATTATGAAATATATATAAATAAATACAAAAATTTCGATGCGTATGATGAGATTCTTTATAATTATGCATTGATATTGAATGATGAAAATAATATAGAAAAAGCGAAAGAATTAGCAAAAGAATTAAGAAAAAATCATCCATATAGTCAATTTAATAACTCTAAAATAGCTTATATAATAGACAAATAACTTGCATTAAAATAAGGAGAATTCGATGAAAAATTTATATAAAATATTGAATATAAATATAAATTCAAGTAAAAAAGAAGTAAAAGCACGGTATTTTAAATTAGTTAAAAAATACTCGCCAGAGAAAAATCCTGAAAAATTTGTTGAAATAAGAGAAGCATATGAAATATTAATGGATTCTAAATTAAGAGAAGAGTATAATTTTAAATTACAAGAAGAATTAGAAAAACAGAATATGCAAATAAAAAAATTAGAAAAAGAAGCAGATGAATTAAGCTTAAATGCTGAGTATGAGAAAGCCATAAAAATTTATAAAAAAATTTTAAAAATAAATTATTCAAAAGAAAGTATCAAAAGTAAATTATCAACTGTTTTAATAAAAAACAATAAGTTTAAGGAAGCAGAAGAAATATTAAAAGAATTATTAAAAGATAGTGATAAATTAGAATATAATATTAATTTAGCAGAAATGTATTACATGAAAAAAGATTATGTAAATGCAGAAAAATATATTTTAAAAATAAAATCATTAAAGAAAGAAAATGAAGATATAAATTTAATGCTAGCTAATATATATGCTGAGAATGGAGAATATCTTAAATTAGAAAATATTATATATGAATTTTTAGATAAATATGAAAATAATTTTAAAATATTTAGGTATTCTCTAATATTAATAGATAACTATATGTATAAAGGAAATGAATATAAAATACAGTACTTACTCGAAAAAAATTTAAATAGAGTATATAAGAATTCAAATATAAAAGATTATGTTATAAAAGAATCAATAAGATTAGCATATAAATTATATTATGAAAATATGTTTGATGCATTTACTATTATATCAGACAATTTAAATAGACTGGGAAATAGAAATTTAGAAGGAATATTACTTATAGAAAAAAATAATGATTTTGATAAAAAAAATGAATTATTTAGATTGCTTGAAGATAAGGATATAATGGATATTTTAAAAGAACCTATTATTTTTAACTTTATTAAGTATAAAGAGGAACTATTTAAAGTAAAAAAGAATGAAAATATAAATGAAATAAAAAATTGTATAATCAATGACCCAGAGAAAATATTAATTTCTGTAGAGAAAATAAGAGAAAATTATACTAATTTATACAGTATGATTGATAAGATTTATATAGCTATAGAAAAATTTGCAAATAATAGCATTAATTATAAAAAAGATGACTTTGATTTTAAATTAAAATATGAAGAAAAAGATAATTTAGCTAGTTATGATTTTGATGAATTAAAAATAAAATATGAAGAAAAATTATTGACATTAAAAGAAAATTTATCTAAAAATTTAATAGATAGAAAAGAAAATTTTGTTATTGGAGTAGAAAAAAAGATAGACGATATGAAAAATAAATCTATCTACGAGATGATTGAAGAGATAAGCCCAAGTTTTATCAATAAGATTGAGGGATTTATTAAGAAAAACAGAAAATAAATTTATAGAAAGGAATGTTATATTTGGAAAAAGAGAACAGTAAAATAAAAAATGGAAAATCATTAGAACCATTAAATGATTCAAAGAGTTTAGAAAAAGAATATTTATTAGAACTTAACAAGGAAGAGGATAATTTATGTAGAAAAATAGAACAAGAAAAGAAGGAATATGAAGAATTTATAAGAAAAGTCAGAAAATATTCAGATAATTTAGATGATAAAATAGAGTATATAAAAAAAAATACCGACAAAGAAAAATATATAATAAAGGCTTTTGAAGAGATAATAACTGAAGAAGAAAGGAAAAATAAAAGAATAAGTATTAATTTAATAAATGATTATTTGAATTTATTCAAAGAAAACAAAGTTAAATTAAAAAAAATAGAACAATTAAAGTCTGATAAGTATCAATATCAAGAATTATTCTTATTAAAAATAGCAGAAATAGAAATAGAAAATATAGAAAATGGAATAATTAGCCAAGAATATCTTAATGAAAAGATAAAATATATATTAAGTATACTTGGGCAAGCGGAACTTATTTCAGAAAAAAATGAAACTAAATTATATTTAGTAGAGATTTATAGATTATTGAGTAAATTGTATGAAATAGATACTAAAATTAAGGATAAAAATAAATCTATAAAATACTTAAATAAATATAAAAAATTAAAAAAAGAAATAAAAAAAAATAAAAATAAGCCAACACAAAATGTTATTAAAAATTTAGAAAAAGAGAATAATAGTTCTGTAAATGAAATAAAAAACGAAAAATTAAAAAAATATAGCAAGGATAAATGGGTAAAAGCTTCTATATTTGTAGTAATAGTACTATTGGTATTAAATGTAGGTATATATACAGTCAATGCTAGAAATTTAGAAATTCCAATAATTAATAACAATGATAATGATAGTATATCTGATATGGATGACTCTTTAAACCATATAGAATCAGAAAATCCCCCAAAAGAGCGAGTGCTAAATAAAAAAAATGATAAAAAAGTTCCTAAAAACCCTGAAAAAAATAGTAGTAAAACAATATCTTCAAGACCAACAGTGAAAAAGTCACTTCCAACAAGATATAGTGAATATGGAGACTATGATCCAGATACTCAAGAGTATTTCATGGAAATAGAGGATTTTTTAACTCAATATTACATAGATTATGAAAAAGCGGTTTCAAATTCTGACTATTCTTATGTTAGTAGAGATTTAGTAGATGATGGTCAATTATCAAAAGAATTGAAAATATCTATACCTAGATATAAAAATAAGAGTGTTTATGTAAAACATTTTAGTATATATAATTTTGATTTATATGATAATGAAGCTAGTTTTAATCTAGATACAGTATATGTTATAGATAATGAAAGGATACAGATAGAAACCCAAAGAATGACAGTTTACTATGATTATTATAATCAATGTTGGCTTATAGATAATTATACTGATTGGGATATTATATACAAACAAGATTACAATCCAGATGAAGATTACTTTGACTTTACAAATTATAGAGATTATTTCTAGAAAAATCTAAAAATAAATATATAATCAATATTAATTAAAAAGAGAAAGTGGAAATTATAATGAAAAATAAAAGCACATTGATGACAATTTTGGGTATACTTGTAATTTGTCTGTGTATTATGTTAGGAATAAACTTAAAAACATATATAGAAAATAGAGAAAAAAATAGTATAAGACCAATATTAAAAAGCCAAGAAACTTTAGAACCAGAAATAAAAGAAGCGATAAATAAACTATACAGAATAACTGGAGATAATAAAGAAAGAGTTGTTTATAAATATAATCCAACTAAAAATTATATAATGGAAGATTTTATAAAAAAGAATTATTATGTATTTAATGTAATAGATGCAGATAAAGATGGTCAAATTACAAATATTAGAAAGTGCAATTATTTAGTGAATAAAAATACAAATGATACAAATATTTATTTTGCTGGAGGGCAAATGAATATATTAGAAAATGAAAATAGTTGGAAAGTAAAAGAAGAATATAAATCATATTTCTATGAAATGAAACCAGAAATAAAAAAAGCATACGAACGGATAGGAAATACATTAAGTGATACAGTGAAAGAGAATTATTATAAATATGAGTATAGTCCAGAACTAGAGGAAATAGGGAATAAAAAATATAATTTAAATGATGAATACTATGTATTTTCGGATTATAATTTAGATGAAAATGCTGTACCTAGTGAAGAGGGAGATGTTGATTTAGCTGTTAAAAAGAAAAATATGGAAGTTTATGAATTTTCTATAGCTGCATATCCTAATAATTACATATTACCTTATGGAGATGAAAATTTAGGTCTTGAAAATTGGCAAATAGAATGCAAAAAAATACACGATGGAATGTGCTCTACGGCTGAAGAACATAATAATGTAGGCAAGGAGATAAGTGTAGAAGAAGCTAAAAAAATATTATATGCTAAAATTGGAGACAATAGTCTTACTTTTGACTATGATTATGCAAAGCAGAGTAATTATCTAATGTCACTAGATAAATACGAATACTATAAAAATAATTATTATATATTTTGTGTTGTAGATGATTTAGGAGATATGTGGGATATAAATTTTCTTGTTAGAAAATCGGATAAAGCAATATTTGAGTTTTCTCCAGGTATGACAGAACCACAACTATATTAAATAAAAAGTACTATCATATTAAGCATTTTATATGTTTAATGATAGTACTTTTTTATATTAAAAACTAATTATATAGATATAAAAATAGTATTTTTTATCTATTAAGAAGAAAAGTATATACTTATGTGTAAAAATTTTCAATCATATTGAAAAAAAATATAGATTAAGTTAAACTATAATAATGAAATAGAGATATATGGAGGGAAAATTATGCATAGCGATAAAAGCTCAAAAATAAGAAAGAAAAAGAAAAATGAAAAGCAATATGATACTTTTAGCTTGACTATGGAATTAAATAGACCTTTAATAACAGAAGAAGAATTAAAAAAACAAAATGAAGAAAAACAATATCAGAAGAAAAGAAAATTAAATAAAAATATATTTAAAGTTTTAGCTTGTATACTTATTATAGTAGTTATAGGTACATTTGCTTGGTTATCAAATTCATATGAACCACAAGATATAGCCAGAGAAAATCTAATTTCTAATAATGAAGTATTTGTAGAAGAAGGGGATGTTACAAAATTTATACCTAAGGAAGTGATATCTGATACAGGGATTATAATATATCCTGGTGCTAGAGTTGATGTAAAAGCATATTCACCGCTTGCAAATAGACTAGCACAAAAAGGATATAAGGTATTTGCAGCAGATATGCCTTTTAATATGGCTATTTTTTCATCTCATAAAGCAGATAAAATAATAGAAGATAATAAAGATATTAAAGATTGGATAATAGTAGGACATTCTTTAGGTGGTTCTATGGCTACCAAAGCAGTTGAAACAAATAATAAGATAAAAGGTATTGTTTATTTAGCATCATATCCATCAAATGATAAAATAAAATTAACTGATGCAAAAGTTCTATCAATATGGGGAAGTAAAGATGGGGTTATAAACTTTGAAAATTTAATAAAATCTAAAGATTTTTTACCTAAAGATACTAAATATGTAGAAATAGAGGGTGGTAATCATTCGGATTTTGCAGATTACGGACTTCAAAAAGGTGATAACAAAGCTATAACTTCAGAAAAAGAACAGTTAAATATAACAGTAGAGAGCATATCTGATTTTATAAAAGATAAAATTAATTAGAAAATAATTATTATAAATTATAAAAATAAAGATTATTTTAGGAGGAAAAAATGAAAGATTATATACTAGAATGTTGTGTAGATTCAGTAGAATCAGCTATAGAAGCGGATAAAGGTGGAGCAGATAGAATAGAGCTTGCTGCCAATTTAATAATAGGAGGAACTTCACCAAGTATAGCTTTATACAATGAAATAAGAAGACAATCAGATATAAAGATATTTGCATTATTAAGACCAAGATTTGGAGATTTCCATTATACAGAAAATGAATTTAAAATTTTGAAAGAAGAAGTTGCTATGTTTAGAGAAGCAGGAGCAGATGGAGTTGTTATAGGATGTCTGAATACTGATGGAACATTAGATGTGGAAAAAATGGAAGAATTAATTAAAGAAGCAGGAGATATGCATGTTACATTACATAGAGCTTTTGATATGACAAAAGATCCATTTGAAACATTAGAACTAGCAAAAAAACTTGGCATAAAAACAATATTAACTTCAGGTCAAAAAAATAATGCTAGAGAAGGTAAAGAATTAATAAAAGAATTAGTTGAAAAAGCAGGAGAAGATATAGAAATTTTAGTTGGAAGTGGAGTTAATGCAGAGGTTATAAAAGAATTTTTAGAAGATACTAATGCAACATCTTATCATATGTCAGGAAAAATAAATTTAGATAGCAAGATGGAATATAGAAAAGAAGATGTTAGTATGGGACTTCCTATGATGAGCGAATATACAATATGTCAAACAAGTTCTGAAAAAATAAGAGAAGCTAAAGAAGTTTTAAATAGTGCTTTAAATAAATAAAGTATATTATAAATATAATAAAAATCCGTAGTCATAAAGCTATGGATTTTTTTGTATATTAATTAATAAAAAATTTTAATAGTATTAACACAGAAGTTCTAAAAATGGTTATAATAATTTATATAAAGAATTTAGGATAACAAATTATTTTGCAATTTATTTGGAGGAAATAGAAATGGATAAAAAATATATAATGGCTCTTGATCAAGGAACAACAAGTTCAAGATGTATAATATTTGATAATAAAGGTGAAATAGTTAAAATTGCACAAAAAGAGTTTGAACAGATATACCCAAAACCAGGATGGGTAGAACACGATGCTATGGAAATTTGGGGTTCTCAAAGTGGTGTTATGAGAGAAGCTGTTGATGCAGCAGGAATTGAACCAGAAGAAATAGCCGCAATAGGAATAACAAATCAGAGAGAAACAACAGTAGTATGGGATAAGAAAACAGGAAAACCTATATATAATGCTATAGTTTGGCAGTGTAGAAGAACATCAGAAATTTGTGATGAACTAAAAGAAAAAGGACTAACAAATAAAATAAAAGAAAAGACAGGTCTTATAATAGATGCATATTTTTCAGCTACAAAAGTAAAATGGATTTTGGATAATGTAGAAGGTGCGAGAGAAAGAGCTGAAAAAGGAGAATTACTTTTTGGAACAGTAGATACATGGCTTATATGGAAGTTGACAGGTGGAAAAATTCATGTAACAGATTATTCAAATGCATCTAGAACAATGATGTATAATATAAATACTTTAGAATGGGATAAAGAAATTTTAGAAGAATTAAATATACCAGAAAAAATGCTACCAGAGGTAAAAGAATCTAGCTGTGTTTATGGATATACAGATTCTGGGTTGTTTGCAGATGTAAAAATACCAATATCTGGATGTGCAGGAGATCAACAATCAGCATTGTTTGGACAAAATTGTTTTGAGGAAGGAACTGCAAAAAATACCTATGGAACAGGATGTTTTTTATTAATGAATACAGGTGAAAAATTAGTAAAATCAGAAAATGGACTTCTTACAACTATTTCTTGGGGAGTAAATGGAAAAGTAGAATATGCCTTAGAAGGAAGTATATTCATGGGGGGAGCATCTGTACAATGGCTTAGAGATGAGCTTAGAATGATAAAGACATCTTCTGATAGTGAAAAATACGCATCTAGAGTAGAAGATACTAATGGAGTTTATGTAGTTCCAGCATTTACAGGACTTGGAGCTCCATATTGGGATATGTATGCAAGGGGAGCAATAGTAGGTCTTACAAGAGGAGCTAAAAAAGAACATATTATAAGAGCTACTTTAGAATCTATAGCATATCAAACAAAAGATGTACTAGAAGCAATGCAAAATGATTCTGGAATGGAATTAAAAGCTTTAAAGGTAGATGGAGGAGCTAGTAATAACAACTTTTTAATGCAATTCCAATCAGATATATTAAATGTTAAAATAGATAGACCTAAAATAGTAGAAACTACAGCTTTAGGTGCAGCATATCTTGCTGGATTAGCAGTAGGATTTTTCGAGAGTAAAGAAGATATAAAGAAAAAATGGATTTGTGATAGAGAGTTTTCACCAAAAATGGATAAAGAAAAAAGAGAAAAAAATTATAAAGGTTGGAAAAAAGCAGTTCAAAGATCTTTTGCATGGGAAGAGTAATCAATAATAAATTTCAACTTTTATTTTATTAAAATGGAGGAATTATGATAGAAGTTACAAATCTAAGTAAGGTTTTTACAAGGATTATAAGTACTGGAAACAAAAAATTATTTGGCAAAAAAGAGAAAGTAATAGAAGAAGAATTTTTAGCAGTAAATAATATTTCTTTTAAGGCAGAAAAAGGAGAAATAATAGGAATACTAGGCCCTAATGGAGCAGGAAAGACGACACTTCTTAGGATGTTAGCTGGAATTTTAACACCAACATCGGGAGATATAGAAATTTGTGGATATAATTATAATGAAGATAAGAATCTTGCAAAAAAAGAAATAGGTTATTTATCTGGAAATACAAGATTATATGGAAGATTTTCTCCAAGAGAAATAATGACGATTTTTGGGAAAATGTACGAAATGGATGAAAAAAGTATAAAAAATTCTATAGAAAGAATTTCAAATATAATGAATATGGATGAATTTATAGACAATAGGATAGAAAATCTTTCAACAGGTCAAACTCAAAGAACATCTATTGCAAGATGTCTTATACATTCTCCAAGTGTCTATATATTTGACGAACCTACATTAGGTCTTGATATTTTAAGTAGTAGATCAATAATAGATTTTATGATAAAAGAAAAGCAAGAAGGAAAAACAGTTTTATATTCAACTCATTATATGAAAGAAGCAGAAACATTATGTGATAGAATACTTTTAATATATGAAGGAAAAATTATTGCTGAAGGAAATCCAAACGATCTTATGAAAAATACAAATTCAAAATCTTTAAGGCAAGTTTTTATAAAATTAGCAGAAAAAGAGGTGACTTTGTATGAGGATTAAGATAATAAAAGAAATATTTAAAAAAGAAGTATTAGATATAGTAAGAGATAGAAAAAGTATTTTTATGATGCTTGTAGTTCCAGTGTTGTTATATCCTATAATAATGATGCTTCTTATGGGTGTAATGAATACATCTGTAAATAAAATGACATCTGAAGGTATTAAGATAGGTTTTTCATCAAAACCATCAAAAGAAATTTTGGAAATAATAGATGTTGAGAATCAAAAAAGAGAAAAAGAAGCATATTTAGGGAATATAAAAGTAGAAAACAATGTTAAAAATTATAAGCATAAATTAGAAAAAGGCGATATAGACGCATATATAGATAATTCTTCATCAAAATCTGATTATAAAGTGTATATAAATTCAGCATCAGATGAATCTGGAATAAAGTCAAATACTATCTTTAGTATAATGAATAAATATAAAGTTAAAATGTCTGAAAAAGAAATAGAAAAATATAATTTAAATAGTGAAAAAATACTAGAACCAATAAAATATAAAAAAGTAGATATAACAAATAATGCTAAAAAAGTTGGAATTTTACTAGGACAAGTTATACCATTTGTACTTATAATAGGGGTTTTATTTGGTTGCATTTACCCAGCTATAGATGTTATGGCAGGAGAAAAAGAAAGAGGAACATTAGAAACATTGTTCTCTCTACCAATTTCTAATATGGAACTTGTAATAGGAAAGTATCTAGCTGTATCTATAAGTGCTATTTTAACCTCAATATTGAATATAATTTCTATGAGCTGTACTTTAGGATATTTTATGAAAGCAAAATCAATATATGATTTATCTGAAATAAAAATAAATTATACATCTTTAGGAGGCTCGATATTTATTACAATAATAAGTATTATATTATTTGCAATGGTTGTATCAGCACTAGCTATGTGTATTTGCTCATTTGCAAAAACTTTTAAAGAAGCACAGAATTATATAACACCACTTATGCTTATGATAATGGTTCCTGCATATATATCTATGATACCTAACATATATTTAAATAGAATAACTGCTACAATACCAGTTATAAATATATCACTGCTTATTAAAAGTGTACTTTCCTTAAATACAAATATGAAAATGGTCGGATTAGTATTTATTGTAAATCTAATATTTGTATTTATATCACTTGTATTATTATCAAAAATTTTCAATTCAGAGGATATTTTATTTGGAGAAAAAAGAAATTTCAAATTGATTCAAAGTAGAAGCAGTATGAAAAAAGGAAGTATCCCTGGAATAAGTGATGGGATATTAGTGTATGTATTAGCATTTTTATCTCTACTATATATATCTCCTATTTTAATGATGAAAATAGGAATATTTGGAAATACAATAAATCAAATAATATTAGCTATGATACCTATACTTGTAGCTATTTATATAAAGGCAGATTTTAAAAAGATATTCAGTATAAATAAAATAAAAATAATAGATTTTATCAGAGCAGTTATTACTTGGATAATAGGATTAA
Organism: Peptacetobacter sp.; assembly: GCF_029264495.1. Classification (GTDB taxonomy): domain Bacteria; phylum Bacillota; class Clostridia; order Peptostreptococcales; family Peptostreptococcaceae; genus Peptacetobacter. The sequence goes on along the minus strand of NZ_JARIBH010000081.1, from coordinate 30,819 downwards.
TTTTGATGAGTTTATTAACTGGAATTTTGATAAAAATATTCCCAGAACAAATTGAAGTATCAAAAGAATTAAATAATATAATAAAATCAAGTGGAAATATTGTAACACAAATATTGTTATTTGCTGTCACACCTGCTATATGTGAAGAAATACTTTTTAGAGGATTTATATTTGCTGCATTTAGAGATAAAAAAACATTTGGTGAAAATGATGAAAAGTATATTGCATTTGCAATAGTTACATCTGGAATATTGTTCGGAATAATGCATCTTGATTTTATAAGAATAATACCTACATCTATTTTAGGTATGATAATGGCTTATAATGTATATAAATCAAAATCTATCTTTTCTTCAATGGGAATACATTTTTTAAATAATTTCATGTCAGTAGTAGCTGTAAATATTACTACAACAGCTATTATATGTCTAATATAAATAAATCAAAATTTAATTTATAAATATGCATATTAGTATATACTAGAAAATCTCAAAGTTTTTACTTTGAGATTTTTTTATAAGGTTAAATTTATAGTGGATTTATTTTAATTTAGATATATTTTTTAAAAGATTTTTAGAATTTATTTATTTAATAAAGTAATAGAGTGAGAAAAAATTGGAATTTAAATAATTTTTAAAAAGTAAAAATAAATATTGAAAAAAATAAAACTATATAGTATTATTGTATTAACAACTTAATACAATAACTTTAAGGAGGGATATATATGAGTTGGGAATTTGATAATAATAAACCCATCTATATTCAACTTGTAGACAGCCTTAAGATGAAAATAGCATCTGGAGAATTTGAACCAGGGTCAAAAATGTTTACAGTAAGAGCCTTAGCAGCAGAAGCTGAAGTTAATCCAAATACTATGCAAAGAGCACTTTCAGAGCTTGAAAGAGAGGAATTAATGTATAGCCAAAGGACTAAAGGAAGGTTTATTACAGATGATATAGAAAAAATAAATAATATGAAAAAGAAAATGGCTAATGAAAAAATAGATGAATTAAAATCATTTCTTATGGAATTAGGATATGATGAAAAAGAAATTATATCATTAGTTTCTGAAAATATGAAGGGAGAATAAATTATGAATAACAGTATTGTAAAACTTGATAATGTAGTTAAAAAATACGGTAAAAAAGAAGCGATAAAGGGAATTAGTTTAGAAATACCAAAGGGTAAAATTGTTGGACTTTTAGGACCTAATGGTAGCGGAAAAAGTACAATGATAAAAATGTTAAATGGATTACTTCAACCAGACTGTGGAAGTATAGAAATAAATGGAATGAAACCATCTATAGAAACAAAAAAAATTGTTTCTTACCTTCCTGAGAGAACATATTTAAGTGAATGGATGAAAATGAAAGATTTATTAACTTTCTTTAATGATTTTTATGATGACTTTGATATAGAAAAAGCAGAAAAAATGATAGAGGCTTTAGATATAGATATAAATCAAAAGATAAAAAGTATGTCAAAAGGAACAAAAGAAAAAGTTCAATTAATACTTGTTATGTCGAGAAATGCAGATTTATACATATTAGATGAACCTATTGGAGGGGTAGATCCAGCAGCTAGATCATTTATAATGAAGACAATTCTTCAAAACTTTTCAGAAGAAAGTACACTTTTAATAGCTACACACTTAATAAATGAAATAGAAAATATTTGTGATGAGGTTATTTTCTTATCATACGGAGAAATAAAATTACAGGGTAATGTAGATGAGATAAGAGAAGAAGAAGGAAAATCAATAGATGCCTTATTTAGGGAGGAATTCAAATGTTAGGAAAACTTATAAAATATGAATTTAAATCAACAATAAAAACTTTTTTAGGTATTTACCTTAGTATGTTAGTTACAGGATTATTGATAGGAATATTTAATGTTGCAAATATAGAAGAAGGAACAGCTCTAGCGATATTTGTATTCTTTGGATTATTGGTAGCTTTATTTGTATTAACTATAACAATTATTATAAAAAGATTTAAAGATAACTTATTTGGAGATGAAGGTTACTTGATGTTTACTTTACCAGTTAGTGCTAAAAAAATAGTAATATCTAAATTAATAGTGTCATTAGTATATATAATAATAAGTGTTTTAATAGTAATAGCTACATTTATAATAATGGTAATACCATCTGTTAATGAAATTAATAATTTAATACAACTTGGAAATGAAATAAAAACTTCTTTAATAGTAAATTTAGTTACTAAAAGAGAGTTAATATTAAATACAATATATATGTTTATAGTTAGTTTAATAGGATACATTGAATTTGTATTAACAATATATCTTTCATTATCAATTGCTCAATTAAAACCATTCCAAAATCATAGAAATTTATTTTCAATAATATCTTTCTTTGTTATAAATTTAATAGTATCAACAATAGGAAATAATATAAACAAAGTATTTGGAACAATGAGTATATCAGCAAATACGGAAATACTAATAACAATAGTTCTAACATGTATATGCAGTTTAATCTTATTTATACTTACATCTTACATACTTGAAAAAAAATTGAACTTGGAATAAAAAATATATAAATAGGAGATGAAATGTAATGAAAAAAATAACCACACTTTTAATTATTTTGACATCACTAATCTCTCTAGTTGGATGTAGTGGAGAAAAAGATAAGTTTATAGGAAATAGAATTGCAAATAATGATGAATTTATACTTGATTATGAATCTTTTAATGGATCTAATAAACATAATCTAGAATTAAAAAAAGGTGATACAATAGAAAGTAGAATAGATAATAAAAAAGGTAAGATAGATGTAAAAATACTTAAAGAAGGAAATAAAACACCTATTTATGAAGGGAAAAATATACCTATTTCAAAATTTAGTGTTGATGTTGATACAGATGGATTATATGAAATAAATGTAATTGCAAAAAAAGCAAAGGGAAGCATAAGTTTTAAAAAAATAGAAAATGAAAATAGAATTTCTGACAAAAATAAAAAAATTTATGTAGATGATGAATATTTAGACGAAGAAGATCAAAAAGATATAAAAGAATTATTAAATATGGTTGGTATAAAAAACAATGATGAAATAGAATTATTGGTAGATAGTGATGAAAAAATAGAAGTCAAAGTTTTTAAAAATGGTGGAAAAGAAAAAGTGTATAAGTTGAAATTTCCAAAAGCTAAAAGTGATTTAGAAAATGGTACATATAGAATAAAAATAAATGATAATAATAAAGATGATTTATTAAGTATTGAAAAAATAAAATAAAAATAAACCCTACTTGTCTGAGAAATCAATCAAGTAGGGTTTTAATTTTTTAAGATTTAAAAATTTTAATACTATCTATAAAATTTTATATTTTATTAAAGTTATTTACAATTTTTAAAAATATCATAATTAGGTTTTACATATTTAGAACCTTGGAAAGTACCTCTTCTTTTCATCTCATCATCAATCCGATTTAAAACTTCCCATTTTTTTAAACTCCAAAGAGGTGCTAAAAGTTCATCTCTTTTACCATCTCCTGTAAGTCTATGAATAATCATTTCTTCAGGTAGTATTTCAAGTTGGTCACAAACTAAATTTATATATTCCTCTTGCTCTAGAGGAGTTATAAGACCTCTTTCTAAAAATTTCCGAAGAGGAGTATCTTTTATAACATGAAGAAGGTGAATTTTTATACCATCAGCACCCATATCGGCAACAGCTTTAGTAGTTTGCATCATCATTTCTTTATCTTCACCAGGTAAACCATTTATTATGTGAACAACAGTTTTTATATTTCTATCTTTTAATTTTTTAAATCCATCTAGGAAATCTTGATAAGAATGACCTCTATTTATCAGTTTAGCTGTTTTATCATGTATTGATTGTAATCCTAACTCAACCCAAAGGTTAGTTCTTTCATTAAGTTCTGCTAAATAATCAACAACATCATCTGGTAAACAGTCAGGTCTTGTGGATATAGAAAGACCAATAACATCATCAAATTTTAAAACAGTTTCATATCTTTCTTTTAATACTTCTAAAGGAGCATATGTATTTGTGAAAGCCTGAAAATAACCAATGTATTTTGCATTAGGCCATTTTTTTAGCATCATAGATTTTATTTCATCAAACTGTTTTTTTAAACTGTCTTTTGGATCTCCAGCAAAATCTCCAGAACCTTCTCTACTACAATATATACATCCACCATATCCTAAAGTACCATCTACATTAGGGCATGTGAATCCTGCATTTAAAGAAACTTTAAATACTTTTTCCCCGAATCGTTCTCTTAAATCATAGTTCCATGTATGATATCTTTTATTTTTATCAAAAGCATATTTGAATTTATCCATAATAATTTCCTTTCCAATTTCTTATATCAACTAATGACATAATAACATATAAAGGGATACAAATGAAGTTGTTATGTTAAAGTTTAATAGTATATAATTAATATATTATTATTTAATTGAAGAATGGAAGGTAGTATATATGAATAAAAAGTTTGTTACTTCGTTTAGTGGTGGAAAAGATTGTATGTTATCTACATATATAATGCAAGAAAGAGGATATATTTTGGATTCTATGATAATAACTGTAAAAGAAAAAAACTCTTGGACTCATGGAATAAGTATGGAAATGATAAAAAAATATGAAGACGTTTTTGGAATAAAAATATACCCTATAATATGTAATATGAATAATTATGAGCAAGAATTTGAAAATACTTTAAAGAGAATAAAAAAAGAAAGAGATTTGGAAATTTGTGTATTTGGAGATATAGATATAAAAGAACATTTAGAGTGGAATAAAAAAAGATGTAAAAATTCAGGAATGAATGCTATTATGCCTCTTGAAAATGCAGATAGAGAAAAAACAGTTAATAAATTTATAGAAAGTGGATTTAAAGCGATTATAAAAAAAGTAAATTTAAATTATTTAGATGAAAGTTTTTTAGGAAGAGAGTTAAATTTAAAGACAATAGAAGATATAAAAAGATATGGAGAAAAAAATAATATAAATATAGATTTATGTGGAGAAAATGGAGAATATCATACTATAGTAGTAGATGGTAAAAATTTTAAAAAAGCAATAAATTATAAATTAGGGGAAATAAGTAGAGAATATCAATCTGCTTTAATAGACGTAAAAATATTATAAAAGTGTAAAAATATTATAAAAGTATAGAAAAGGTGGAATATATGAAAGATTATTATAAAATAGGAGAAATATCAAAAATTTATGGATTTGGAAAAGATTCTTTAATATACTATGAAGAACTAGGAATTTTAAAACCAGATAGGGATACAAATGGATATAGAATGTATAGTATACAAGATATATATCGCCTTAATTTAATAAAAGAACTAAAAGGTCTTGGATTTTCTATGAAGAAGATAAAAGAATATCTTGAAAATAGAACATTGAAAACAACCGAAGAAATATTAAATGAAGAATTGAGTTTGACTGAAATTAAAATAAAGGAGCTAATTTCTCAAAAGAATAATATAGTAAATAGATTAAAGTCCATAAATGAATCTAAAAAAATTACTGATTTTGAAAATGTAGAATTAAAATATATAAAAAAAAGAAAGGCAATTGAATTAAATGCAAATATAACTAGAGATGAAGAGTTTGATTTTTGTGTGCAAAAATTACAAAATGAATATGAAGGAAGATTTGACATTTTAGGAAATAATAATATAGGTTCATTTTTTTCTGAAGATGCTTTAAAAAAAGGAATGAATAATGTATTTAAGTCTGTATTTTGTCTTTTGGATGAAGATGAAGAAATTTATAACATAACTTTGGAAGAGGGATATTATGCTACGTTTAAATATAGAGGGGAATATGATGAAAATTATAAACATTTAAAAAAAATAGAGAAATTTATAAATGAAAATGATTTATTAGCTATAGGAGCTCCTCTAGAAATTTATAAAATAGATATTCATGAGACAGGTAATCCAGAAGAGTTTGTTACAGAAATTCAAGTTCCAGTAAAAAAATTATAAAGATACTTAAAATTTTAATAAAAATTAAAAAAATTTATGAAATCTATTGACTATAGTATAGTACTATAGTTTATTCTTTTAATTAAGAAGAGAGGAGAGTAATAAAAATGGATTCGAAATTGTTATACGATGAAAAAATAACACTAAAAGCAAAATTTTTAAGGTATGTTATACCATCAGTAGTTTCAATGTGGGTATTCTCACTATATACAATGGTTGATGGGATATTTGTAGCTAAAGGAGTAGGGGAAACAGCTCTTGCGTCTGTAAATATATCTATGCCTTTTATAAATTTTATATTTGCATTATCTTTAATGTTTTCAACAGGAGCATCTACAATAATAGCAGTTTATCTTGGTAAAAAAGATATAAAATCTGCAAATAAGGTATTTTCTTTAAATACAGCAGTTATAATAATTCTTTCATTAATTATAATGGGAGTTGTATTAATTAATTTGGAAAAAGTAGCGACATTTTTAGGGGCTACTGATTCTACAATGGAATATGTCAAACATTACTTAGGAATAATTGTAATATTCAATGGATTTTTCATGGTATCTTATTCATTAGAAGTAGTTATAAAAACAGATGGATTTCCTGTATTAGCTACTTGTGGAGTTATAATCTCTGCTCTAACAAATGTTATACTAGACTATTTATTTATAATGGTATTTCATTGGGGAGTTCAAGGAGCAGCTATTGCAACAGGATTATCGCAAGTATTTTCAACTGTATTTTTCTTAATTCACTTTTTAAGAAAAAATTCAACATTAAACTTTTCAAGATTTAAATTTGATTTGAGAGAACTAAAGAAGATAGCATTTATAGGAATACCAGATTCAACAACTGAATTAAGTTGTGGTATAGTGGTTATGCTTTTCAACCTAAATATAATAAAATATATAGGTGAACAAGGTGTTGTATACTATAGTATTATAAATTATGTTAATACACTAGTTCTTATGACTATGATGGGTGTAGCACAAGGTATGCAGCCACTTGTTAGTTTTTACTTTGGAGCGGAAAACTCTAAAAATATGAAAAAATTATTTAAAATGTCAGCGGTTGTAGCGATTATTGCCTCTATAGTATTTGTTATAGTTTGTCATATTGTACCAGATTTTATAGTAGGTCTATTTATAGATCCATCTGAAAAAAATATTTTTGAAGAAGGTATAAGAGTTTTACAGATTTATTCATATTCATTTGCTTTTATGGGATTGAATGTTATAATATCAGCATTCTTTGTTTCTGTAGAAAAACCTTCAATAGCAGCTGTAGTTTCGTTAGGAAGAGGATTTTTCTTAATATTAGCTTCATTATATATTATGATTGCGATACTTGGTGGAGAAGGAATATGGTATTCTGCAATTCTTTCAGAAGGAGTTTGTATGATAATTGCAATACTATTATTCAAAACAAAAATAAGAACAGTCTATGAAGGAATGAAAGAATTGAAGGATAAAAAAGAATTCTTAAAAACTTGTTAGTATATTTATAAAATATAGTCAAATAGATATAATATATATATCATATTGTAAAAGTGTGTTAGAATAGTAAAAGTAAAATTTGTTATATATTGGAGGTGTTTATTTGGCTAAAAAGAAATTCTATGCAGTTAGAAAAGGATTTAAAACGGGTATTTTTAACACTTGGACTGAATGTAGTAAGCAAATAAGTGGATTTAAAGGTGCCGAATTTAAAAGTTTTCCAACAAAAGAAGAAGCAGAAAATTTTATATTGGGAATAAAAAAAGAAATTGAGATAGATGAAAATACAATAGAAGCTTATGTAGATGGAAGTTATGAACATTCTATAAAAAAATATGGTTCAGGAATAGTTATTTTAAGAAATAAAGAAGTTATTCACAAAGAGAGTTTTGGCGGAAAAGAAAGTGAATATATAAGCATGAGAAATGTTGCAGGAGAGATAAAAGCATCAGAATATGCTATGAATTATTGCATAAAAAATAATATTCCAAGATTAATATTGTATTATGACTATCAAGGTATAGAAAAATGGTGTACAGGAGATTGGAAAGCTAATAAACAAGGTACTATTGAATATAGAGATTTTTATAATTCAGTAAAAAATAAATTAGAAGTTACCTTTGTAAAAGTAGCTGCACATACTGGTGATACCTATAATGAAATGGCAGATAAACTTGCAAAAGAAGGATTAAACAAATAAAAAAAGGCTATCATATTAATTAATATGATAGCTTTTTATTTGTTTTTATCAGATTATAGTATAAGTTAATAAATTTATATAAATGGTAAAATTATTTTATACAACGAATTACTATATTATAAAGAATAATTCCTACAATTAAATTAATTACAACAGAAGGAACTACTATGGTGATAAGAAGTAAATTAAAACCAGCAGGAAGTCCAACAATGTATTTTGCTGATAATAAAAATATAAATCCACTTAAAAAAGTACCAACAGATAATAAAATAAAAGAATTTATTTTATTTAATTTTTTTTCATCTAATTTTTTTAAAAATGGTAATTTATACATTAAATAAATAAATATAAATCCTAGGTTTGCAGAAATTATTTTATCTATTATATTTGGAATTTGTCCTCCAGGAAATTTAGTTGTAAGTGCAGTAAATACTCCTGTAACAATTCCTGCTAATAAGCAACTTTTATAATCATCTTTATTTAATAAAATTACAATAAACATAGTTATTAAAGCAAAATCAGGTTGCATTGGTAGGGCCAAAGCAGGTGTAATCTGATGAAGTATAAGACCTATAGCAAGAAGTATAGAGTTTAAGACCATTTTTCTTGTATTTGATATTGAGTAAGTATTTGTTTTCATTATTATTTCCTCCAATAAGATAAATTTATTTTTTTGCCAATTACTTTCAATACTATCTTCATTTAAAGTTCATACCATAATTACACCTCCAATCTAAAAAAATAAAAAAACTCCGTCCTACAAATAGGACGAAGTTATAATTCGCGTTGCCACCTAAATTCATATTCATACTAAATAATTAGAAGAATATATCTCTCAAGAATACTAACATATTCTGTGTGTTATAACGTACACCAAACGCCAAAGTCTACTCTAAATATTTCGATTTGGTTCTCTAAGGTCCATTCACTAAAGTTCTTTATGCTGATTCTCACCAAATATCAACTCTCTGTAAAAAAGTTTAAATTAGCTACTACTCCTTGTCGTAGAATTTTCTGAAAATTATTAATTTATTTAATATTAATAATAATCTAGATTAGATATAATGTCAATCTTTTTTTAAAAAATTTTTAAAAAATATATATTTTTTTGAAAATAGGAAAAATAAGGAATTTATCGGATAAAATGATTAATATTGTTAAACTTATTGAAAAGATTAAAAAAAATTGATATAATTATGTTAATTAATTGATTTATGAAGCTGATAATAGGAGGTGATTTATTTGAAAAAATTTAAAATAAAAACTTTAAATTGTAAAAGAATATTTAGATATATATTAATTTCATTAATATTATGTAATATGTCTGCAATAATGATAAGATTTATAAATATTTTCTTAGGCATAAATACTCCTAGTCTAGATTATTATTTCTTAATAGCAAACTCTTTTGTAATACCTTTAGCTATATTTATAGTTTTGGCTAATAAAGAAAGAATAATTAAAAAGCCAGTTAAAAGAAATGTGGCAAATAATAAGCAGAAAGCACATAAAAAGAGCACGTCTAGAGTATCAACTTCAAGTTCACAAAAAGAATATAGAAGAAAAGTATCATAGTATTAGAAATTTTATTTTGCTCGAAATGCAATTGTATATATAATTATAAAACACAGTTGTTACTGTGTTTTATTTTTTGTAATAATAGATTAAATGAAATTTACATAGGAGAATATATTAAATGAAAATAGATGGTTGGATTAATGATAAAGATAATAATACAAAAACTGAAAAAAAGAATAATCCCCCAGACAATAAAATAAAATTTAAAATGCCTAAAAAAAATAAATTTGAACTAATAAAAATATTATCTATATTATTATTGATATTCCTAGTTTGGAATCATTTTAGATATCATTCAGAAATTAAACATATGATGAATTATATTGAAAATAGACAATATGCAATAGCTTTAGATTACTATAGTTCTCTTGAAAAAGAATTTTCAGAAAGTAAGATGGAAAGTTTTGACGATAGATTATCTAAAAAGATGAATAAATTTTTAGAAAAAACAGGAAATGATTTTTTTGAAGGTAGAATAACAAAAGAAAAATTTACAGGATTTGTCAATATGATTAATTCTTTAAATAAGTTAGATATAAAGAATGAAAAACTCTTAAAACAATGTGAAAAAGCAGCGATTATGTATAGTAAAGATGAGATAAGTTATGATACAGCAAAATCATTTGTAGATTCTATATCAGCTTTACAAGGAATGGAAATAGGAACTGAAAAATACATACAACAAATAGAGTCTATATATGATTCTAGAAAAATATACGAACAAGGATATGAATATCAAACAAAGTTTCAATATTCAAAAGCTATAGAAAAGTATCAAAAAGTATTAAAAAAAGATGAAAAATATTACAAAAAAGCAGAGGATAATAAAAATGAATGTATTGAAAAGATGTATGAATATTATATTCAAGAAGCTAATAATGCTGCAAAAAAGGGAGATTATCAGTTAGCTATAGAAGATATAGAATATGTGAAAAAATACTATCCTGATGATGAAGAAATAGATAAAATTTTAAAAGATTATCAAAAAAAATTATCTGAGTATACACTTAATTCTGATGACATAAAAAACTCATATTCTAAAAAAGCAGATATAAAACCAGAAGAAATAACAATAAGTCCACTTCCACAGATGCTGAATGGTGAAAAATATTATTATGTTGAAATATTAAAAGGAAGTAAGAGAATAGATGAAATTTTAATAAGAGCAAAAGATAAAAAAATATATTCATATAAAGATGGAGATAGATCTTATAAAAATGATTATAATACAGACTTTTTTAGAGTTACTATTGAGGGAAATGTAGAATTTGCTATTTCAAAAGAAGATGCAGAAAATGAGTTTAAAGATGAATTAGAAAAAAATAAGAGGGTATATAAAAAAATAGAAAGTATAGATAAGGAAAAAGCAGAAAGATATGTAAAAGGAGATAAAAAATTAAATGAATTACTGAATAAAAAAGAAAATACATATTTCTTCTTTATAGGTAACAAAGGCTTCTTAAGAGGGAAGGATCTTTACTGTGTAGATATGTATAATTCTAATGTATATTTTCTTGAGAATAATAGATTTATTAGTCTATATTAATTTATAATTAAAATGTATTATTTTAATAAATATAAGATTAATTGAATTTATTAAAACAATAAAAATAAAAGGAGAGGTTAAATGTCAAAAAAAATTAAAGTAATTATAGTAGCTATTTTAGTTGTTATATTATGTGCATTTGGAATAGTTTTTTCAAAGGTAAAAAGCAATAAAATAGCAGATAATGTCATTGTAAACGGCGTAAATGTTGGTGGAATGACAAAAGAAGAAGCTAAAAAAGAAATAAAAATATTCAAAGCAAATACTTTTATTGTAAAAAATAATGATAGAAGTTGGAAATTAAACTTAGACGATATGAAATTTAGATATAATATTGATAAAACAGTAGAAAATGCATATGAAGTAAATAGAGATAAAGGTATATTTACAAATATGATTGGCATGACTAAATCAATATTAGGACATAAAAACAAAGTTTATATAGTTACAGAGTTTAATAGAAATAGGATATCAAAAGAACTTGAAAAAATTAAAAAAGATGTGGATAGAAAAAAAGAAAATGCAAAAATAAATATGGAAAATAAAAAAGTTTCTATTATAGCAGAAAAAGATGGTATTTTACTTATTGAAGATAAAACTGAAAGAAAAATTGAAAAACGGTTATCTGAAAATAAGTTTGATACAGAAGCAGTGGTAAAAGTAGATGAGCCTAAAATAAAAAAAGAAGATTTAAAAGGAATTAATAGCTTACTTGGAACATCAGTAACTAGTATAAAAGGAGATTATAATAGAACTGAAAATGTAAGGGTCGCTACAGAATCATCAAGTGGTGTATTGTTAAGACCAGGAGAAGAATATTCTTTTAATAAAATAGTTGGTAAAAGAAACAAAAAAAATGGATATAAGAGTGCACCAGTTATAGTATCTGGAGAAATGCAAGAAGATTTAGGTGGTGGTGTATGCCAAGTTTCATCAACTTTATACAATGCTACTTTAAAATCTGGTATGAAAATTGTAAAAGTTCAAAATCATTCAATACCTTCTTCTTATGTTGGAATGGGTAGAGATGCAACTGTTACAGATAGTGGAATAGATTTTATATTTAAAAATGGATATAAACATAATGTATATGTTCAAAATTATGTGAGTGGTGGAACAATAGTTTGTCAAGTATTTGGAAATAAATCTGATGAACAAAATATAGAAATACAGACTAAAGTTATATCTATTGCAAGTGCTACTTCTGAAAAAGTAAACAAGTCTGACTTACCTGCAGGAAAAGAAGTAGTGGAAAAACCAAGCAGAAATGGATATACTGTTGAAACATATAGAATATACAAAGATAAAAATGGTAAACAAATAAAGAAAGAAAAAATAAGTACATCATACTATCCTAAAAAGAATGGTGTCATATTTGTAGGAACTGCTCCAAAAGAAGAAAAACCAGAAAATCCTGAAAATAAACCAGAAAATGGAAATTCAGATAATACAGGTGGAGAAACACCTAGTCCAGATGGTGGAAGTGGTTCTACAGGTGGAGAAACACCTAATCCAGAGGTTTAAAAATTTTATAAATTATAAATTAGGGGTTGTTAATTAATTTAGCAACCCTTTTATTTTAATAAGAATTTTGGAGGAAAAAATGAATAATATAGAAAAAATACTAAAGAAACAAAATGAATTTTTTTATACAGGAAAAACTATTGATATAGAATATAGGAAGGAACAATTAAAAAAATTAAAAGAAGCAGTTGATAGATATGAAGAAAAAATATTGTATGCCTTACAACTAGATTTGGGTAAATCAGAATTTGAAGCATTTACAACAGAAGTAGGTTTAGTAAAAAGTGAAATAGAAAATAGTATAAAAAATTTAAGTAAATGGTCTAAACCGAAAAAAATTAAGTTTTCTATTATGAATCCTTTTTCTAAAAATACTATATACAATCAACCTTATGGTAAATGCCTTATTTTATCACCGTGGAATTATCCGTTTCAGTTGGCAATAATGCCGTTAATAGGGAGTATCGCAGCTGGAAATTGTACGGTTTTAAAACTATCAGAGTTGTCATTAGCAACATCTAAAATTATAAAAGAGATAATAGAAGAAATATTTTCAGAAGAATATGTTGCTGTATTTTGGGGAGATGGAAAAGAAGCTGAAAAATTAGTGGAATCAGATTTTGATTTTATTTTTTATACAGGTAATCCAAATATAGGTTCAATTATAGCAAAATCAGCAGGAGAGAGATTGATTCCTTGTGTACTTGAATTGGGAGGAAAAAGTCCATGTATAGTTGATGAAACGTCTGATATAGATAATGCAGCAAAAAAGATAATTTGGGGGAAATTATTAAATTCTGGACAAACATGTGTAGCACCAGATTATATAATAGTAAAAGAAGAAATATATAATAAACTAATTGAAAAATTAATTCATTACATAGAATTATTTTATGGAAAAAATCCGATGGAATCAAAAGATTATCCTAAAATAATAAACAAAAGACACTTCAATAGAATAAAAAAACTTGTAGAAAAAGAAGAAATTATTTATGGAGGAAGTTTTGATGAAAATATATTAAAAATAAATCCGATGATTTTAAAAGTTAATAATATAGATAGTGAAATAATGAAAGAAGAAATATTTGGACCAATAATTCCAATTGTAACTTATGAAGAAAAAACAGAAATATACAGTATAATAAATAAAAATAAAAATCCTTTAGCTCTATATTTATTTACAAAAGATTTAAATTTTGAAAAAGAAATAATTGAAAAAATATCTTTTGGTGGAGGATGTATAAACGATACAATAATACATTGTTCATCAAAAAATCTTCCTTTTGGAGGAATTGGTAAAAGTGGTATAGGAAGTTACCATGAAAAGTATAGTTTTGATACATTTAGTCATAAAAAAGCAGTTGTAAAATCAAAAAAAATTGCAGATATAAGTATTAAATATCCACCATTTAATGATAAGAAATTTAGTTTACTAAAAAAAGTTTTTAAATGGATTTAATTATATATTTGTATCAATGAAAATTATGTATATCAATGAAAATTAATATATAATTGACTATTGTATACAATATATGATATTTTGGTTAAGGGGAAAGGAGGAATTTGAATGAAAATTTTTAATCAATTAGCGATAATACTTGGAATATGGGCAGTTGGGGAATATATAAGTGCTGCTATTTCAAAATTTATATTAATACCAGGTAGTATAGTGGGAATGATTTTATTATTTTTAATGTTACAATTTAAGATAATAAAAATAGAGAAAATAGAAAATGTATCAAATTTCTTTTTAGATAATATGGCATTATTTTTTGTACCAGCAGGTGTATCTCTTATAAAATCAATGGATATTATAAAAGAAAATATGATACTTTTAATTATAGCTATATTTGTTACAACAGTTGTAGTAATGTGGAGTACAGGTATAGTAGTAGAAGTAATGATGAAAAGAAAGGAAAAAAGAGATTAATGTATGATATAACAAAGACACCAATTTTTGGTCTTTTACTTACTATAATTTTTTATAATTTAGGAAGATTAATACAGAAAAAAACTGGGAATCCAATATTTAATCCACTTCTTATAGCTATTATAGGAATAATAAGTTTTTTAAGTATTACAAAATTACCATATGAAAGTTATAAAATAGGTGGAGATAGCATAAATTATTTTTTATCTCCAGTTACAATTGTTTTAGCAGTACCATTGTATAAGCAATTTGAATTATTTAAGGAAAATATGATTGAAATAATAATAGGCATTACAGCGGGAGTTTTAGTTTCATTTATTTCAATAAAATTAATAGGTTTTTTATCAAAAGTAGATGCAAGTCTTTTAAATTCATTGATTCCAAAATCAATAACAACACCGATGGGAATATCCCTTACAAATTCTTTAGGAGGAATAGAAGCTATAACAGTTGTTGCTATAATTTGTACAGGGATATTAGGAGCAATAATATCTCCGCTAATATTTAAAATAGGTAAAATAAAGCATCCAATAGCTAGGGGAATTGCTTTAGGAACATCAGCACATGCACTTGGTACGACAAAGGCAATAGAAATGGGAGAAGTGGAAGGTGCGATGAGTGGACTTTCTATAGGTATATCAGGTATGATTACAGTTATAATTGTTCCGATACTTATAAAATTTTTATAAAAATATATAAAAATACAAATAAAGAAATATATATTTTAAAGTATTATAAACAAAATTGAAAAATAAATAAATTTAAGTTATAAAATTATTTATGAAAAATAATTGTAAAATAATTTCAAAATATGGGTTTATATTATAAAAAAAAGAAAAAAACTGCAAGAATTAAAAAAATGTATTCAATTGGATTTTTATAAAACAGTATACTGTATTTAAAAATAAAGTAAAATCCACTTTTAATTAAAAATATACAGTTTTTATAACTAGACAATAAAAAGATTTTGATTATAATATATATGTGAAGTTAATACTGCTTAGTAAATAACATAAATTTATTAATGCATAATTTGAAGGGAGAAAACAATGAGTGAAGTAAAAGATACTCTAAAAGATCATCCTAGTTTAAGATTTTTAACGATGATAGTTGGGATGCTTATAACATCAATAGGAGTAAATGGATTTTTAAGACCAGCTCAGCTTCTTAGTGGTGGAGCGACAGGTATATCAACTGCTATAAATTATCTTACAGGAATGAATATAGGGGTATTAACATTTGTAGTAAATGTACCAGTATTTATATTAGGGTTTATATATCTTGAAAAAGAATTTTGTATATTAAGTCTTATTAATATGGCGATATTCTCATTTTTATTAGGTGTGACATCTGATGTATCTCAATTTATACCAATACACGATATTATTTTACAGGCGATATATGGAGGATTATTATCAGGTGCTGGAGTAGGTCTTGTATTTAGAGCTAAAGCATCTACTGGAGGAACAGATATAATAGCGGCTATATTAAAAGTTAAAAAAAATATTGAAATGAAAGATACTGCAATGGCTATAAATGCTGTAATAGTATTTATAGGAAGTTTTTTATTTGGATTAGATTTAGCTTTATATACACTTATAGATATATTCTTAAATGCAACAGCAATGAATTTCGTTAAAGATGCTATGAATTCACAAAAAGCTGTTATGGTTGTATCTGATAAAGCAGAAGAGATTTCAGAATTAATAATGCAAAAATTAGTTAGAGGTGTTACTTTCCTTGAAGCTGAAGGAGCATATACTCATCAAAAGAAAAAAATAATATATACAGTAGTTTCTACAAGTGAAATTCCTCAAATAAAAGAAATATCACTTAATTGTGATGAAAAAGCCTTTATTTCAGTAAATGATATAACTGAAGTAAAAGGTAGAGGATTCAAAGCAAAAGATCTTTAAATAAAAATAAATTGTATATATTGATAAATATAAAAATAAATCCCCAAGATTAAATATTGGGGATTTATTTTTTGCTTTTATGTAAAAGAAAATAGTATTATAATATTATATAAGATGATTAAAATGCGAATAAATACTTTGGGAGGAAAATTATGAATCTACCAAGAAGATATAAAGAAATATACAATAGATATACAAGAGAAATACTTTCTGTTGAAAAGAAAGTTAGAAATTTTGAAAGTAAAAGAGAAAAAATAATAAAAAAAGAAGAATATGCAACTGAATTTGAAGTTAATGAAATAGAAATGTGTAGAAAAACATCACAAGAAGAGGAAGAAATAGAAAAAGAATATTTCAAGAAATCTGAATTTTATATAGATGATAAAGATGAATCTGTAAAAATAGAAGATGAAAATAATATAGATATAGACATAAATGAAGATTATGGAATGAATTCAGATGATGTTAAAAAAGCTATGAGCATACTAAAAGATGATTCAGAAGATGATTTTTGGGAAGAAATAGGTGTTATAGATACTGATTTAGAAAAGGATATTGAATATGATGAAGAGCTTTTAGACGATGGATTAATAAAAATGGATGAATATAGCACAGATGAAGAAAGCGATTGTGAAAATGAGGAAGATTTTTATTATGAAGATGAATATAGTGATGAAAATATGGATATAAAAGTAGATTCATATACACCAAATCCCGATGGAAAAAATGTAAAACCAGTTGAGAGAATATATGAGTTTTCAAATGGAGATATTTATATTGGAAAAATGATAAATAATAAAATGCATGGAATGGGAAATTATATTTTTTATTCAGAGCGAGAAATTAAAAATGAATACATAGGAGAATTTAAAAATAATAATAGAGAAGGAAAAGGATTTTATAAATTCTCAAATGGAGATGAGTATACAGGTTCTTTCAAAAGAGAGATGGCAAATGGAATAGGAAGAATGGTATATAATAGTGGAGCTGAGTATTTAGGAGAATGGAAAGATAGTAGAAAAGAAGGATATGGATTCTACCAATGGAAAGAAGGAGATATTTATATTGGAGAATTCAAACAAGGTAAATTTAACGGAAGAGGATGTTGTTTTGATAAACATGGAAATTTAGTTTATGAAGGACAATGGACAAATAACATCATAAATGGAAAAGGAAGATTCATTTGGGAAGATGGAAAAAGTTATGAAGGAGACTTTAAAAACGGAAAAAAACATGGAGAAGGAACTTTCTACACAGAGACAGGAGAAATATTGTATAGTGGAACATGGGAAAATGATGAGCCTGTAATATTTGGAATGTCCTTTGAAGAAGTATTTACTGGTAGAGAATAATTTTTTATAGGAAGATTTATAGTTATTAAGTCTTCCTTTTTAAATTTAAAATAAAAAAACTAAAATAAAAGAGGAAAAAAAGAAAATTTATAGAAGTATATATAATACGTCGCCTAAAAATAAAATTTGGAGGCTAAAATGGGCAAAAAAGAAAAATTAGCATTCGATACAGTTATAAATAATTTGAAAAATGATAAGAATATAATAAGTATTTTTTTAGTAGGTTCATCTAAGAATAAGAATTTAATAGAAGAAAATTTAAACATAAATGATATAGATTTATTTATTATAAAGGAAAAACAAATTTCTGATCAAATAAGAGAGTTTATAAATTATTTTGATGTAGAATTTGATATAAATTACTTTTCAAAAGAAAGTGCCTATAAATACATAGAGAAAAAAGAGAAATTTTTTATTAAAGCATTGTCAAATCCCAAAATAGTCTTTGATAAAGAAAATATATCTCTTGATATCATAAAAAAATGTAATGATTTAAAATAAAAGTATAAAAAGGAAGTGTTTTTAATGGCAGATTTAAAAAACAATGGGAAAGTAGATAAAGAAAAAATTAAAAAAGCAGTTAGAGATATATTAGAAGCTATTGGAGAGAACCCAGATAGAGAAGGACTTGTTGAAACTCCAGATAGAGTTGCTAGAATGTATGAAGAAATATTTTGTGGATTATTCAAAGATCCAAGAGAACATCTTAAAGTTACATTTCCAGAAGAATCACATGAAGAAATGGTAATTGTAAAAGATATACAATTTTATTCTTGCTGTGAACATCATTTAGTACCATTTTTTGGAAAAGCACATATAGTATATATACCAAAAGAAGGTAGATTAACAGGACTTTCTAAATTAGCTAGAGTAGTTGAAACTATATCAAAAAGACCACAATTACAAGAAAGAATTGCAAAAGATACAGCGGATATAATAATGGAAGAGTTAAGACCATATGGTGTAATGGTTGTTATAGAGGCGGAACATATGTGTATGACAATGAGAGGTGTTAAAAAACCAGGTTCAAAAACAGTAACATCTGCTGTTAGAGGTATATTTGAAAAAGATGTAGCAGCTAGAACAGAGGCTATGAATTTAATACTTATGTAGTGGAGGACTAAATTATGTTTAAATATGGAGAAAAAACGTATATAATGGGTATATTAAATGTAACACCAGATAGTTTTTCTGATGGAGGAAATTTTAATTCAATAGATAAAGCACTAAAACACGCAGAAGAAATGGTTGAAGAAGGTGCAGATATAATAGATATTGGAGGAGAATCTACTAGACCAGGACATACATATGTAGATAGCGATGAAGAAATAAAAAGAGTAATCCCTATTATAAAAGTATTAAAAGATAATATAAAAGTTCCTATATCAATAGATACATATAAATCTAATGTAGCTGAAGAAGCATTAAAATTAGGTGTAGAAATGGTAAATGATGTCTGGGGACTTAGAAAAGATAAAAATATGGCAAAAACAATAGCTAGATACAATGCTGAAGTTTGTATAATGCACAATCAAAATGGTACAAACTATGAAAAAGATATAATGGAAGAAATAAAAGACTTTTTAAATGAAAGTATAGAAATAGCAATAGATGCAGGTATAAAAAAAGAAAAAATAGTAATCGATCCAGGAATAGGTTTTGGAAAAACATTTGAACAAAACCTAGAAGTCTTAAGAAGATTAGGAGAGCTTAAAGAGCTAAACTATCCAATTTTACTTGGAACATCTAGAAAATCTGTTATAGGAAATATTTTAAATATAGAACCAAAAGAAAGAGTAGAAGGAACAATAGCTACAACTGTTCTTGGAATAAGAGATGGTGTTGATATTGTAAGAGTTCATGATGTAAAAGAAAACTTAAGAGCTGCAAAAATAGCAGATGTTCTTTATAGATAAAATATAATAATTAGAAGGGATTAAATATTTATATTTAAATTATATATGGTTATGGATAAAATTATTTTAAGTGATATGGCATTTTATGGATATCATGGTGTATTAAATGAAGAAAACGTGCTGGGACAAAAATTTTTTATAGATATAGAGATAGAAACTGATACAAAAGAAGCTGGAATAAGTGACGATTTTACAAAAGCTATAAACTATGCAGAAGTTTATGAGATAACTAGAAAAATAACAGAAGAAGAAAGATTTAATTTAATAGAAGCATTAGCAGAGAAAATAGCATCAGAAATATTGAAAAAATTTAAAAAAATATATTCTATTAAAATTAGAATTAGAAAGAAAGAAGCTCCTGTTAAAGGAATTTTTGATTATATGGGAGTAGAAATAAGGAGATACAATAATGAATAAAGTTTATCTTAGTCTTGGGACTAATATGGGAAATAGACTTGGCTATCTAAATAGAGCATATGATATGTTAGAAGATAGTGTGTATATTTTTTCTATAAAAAAGTCTAAAATATATGAAACAAAAGCATGGGGATATACAGAACAACCGGACTTTTTAAATATGTGTGTAGAAATAGATACAAGCTTAGACCCACAAGAAATGCTTAAGTTTTGTCAAAATATAGAAAAAAAACTAAATAGAAAAAGAGTAATAAAATGGGGACCTAGAACAATAGATGTAGATATTTTATTATATAATAACGAGGTTATAGATACCGAAAATTTAAAAATACCTCATCCACTTATGAAAGAAAGAGCATTTGTAATAAGACCGCTTTTAGATTTAAATACAGAATTAAATATAAAAGGAGAATGTATATCTGATATATTCAATAAACTTTCAAATGAAGAAAAAAGAAATGTTTTAGAATTTGAAATCAATGAGAATAATCCTTTTTCAAAGCAGAAAGATATTATTATAAATAGAGAAAAAGGCACTATTTTTGGGAAAGATAAAATAGTTATAGCAGGACCATGTGCAATAGAGAGTTATGATCAATTTCTAAAAACAGCAGAATTTGTAAAAAGTCAGGGAGCAGATATATTAAGAGGTGGAGCGTACAAGCCTAGAACATCATCATTTTCATTTAAAGGATTAAAAGAAGAAGGTCTTGAAATTTTAAAAGAAGTAAGAAAAAAAACAAAAATGCCTGTTATAACAGAGCTTATGGATATTAGAGATTTAGAAAAAGTATATGATTCTACAGATATAATACAGATAGGTTCTAGAAATATGCAGAACTTTCCACTATTATCAGAGGCTGGGAAACAGGATAAACCAGTTATGTTAAAAAGAGGACTTGCAGCAACTATAAATGAATGGATTTGTTCGGCTGAATACATAGCAGTTGAAGGAAACGAAAAAATCATAATGTGTGAAAGAGGTATAAGAACATACGATGATTATACAAGAAATACACTTGATTTAGCAGCAGTACCTATAATAAAAAAAGAAACAGGACTACCAGTTATAGTTGATCCGAGTCATGGAACAGGTATAAGAGAACTTGTAAAACCAATGTCATATGCAGCATTGGCCTGTGGTGCTGATGGACTTATGGTAGAAGTTCATCCAAATCCAGAAGAAGCATTATCAGATGGAGAACAATCTCTAGAATTTGATGATTTTAAAGAAATGATGGAAAAAATTAAAAAAAATTATAAATAAAAAGAGGGAATTTAAATAAAAAATAGAATTATTTATATATTAAAACATTGACAAAGATTTTAAATTGTGTAAAATAGAAATGTTAAGACAAAAAATAAGGATGTGTTTAGATGAACGATATGAAAGAGATTATAGATGAAATAAAAGCTAGATGTGATATTGCTAGTATAATAGGCGAATATATAAAAATACAACCATCTGGTCAAAACTATAAAGCTTTATGTCCTTTTCATGTCGAAAAAACACCTTCATTTCATATAAGTACATCAAAACAAGTTTATAAATGTTTTGGTTGTGGTGAAGGTGGAGATGTTATAAATTTTATCATGAAGATGGAAAATCTAGATTTTATGGATGCAGTGAGAATGCTAGCAACTAGATGCGGAATAGATATAAATTTAAACATAGATGAAGACACAAAAAAAAGATTAGAATTAAGTAAAAGATATCAAGATATACACACTGAAGCAGCTAGGTTTTATTTATCAAATCTAATGAGTACAAAAAATAAAGGCTACGAATACCTTAGGAATAGAGGACTTGATGATAAAACTATAAAAAGATTTGGCTTGGGATATTCTCTAGATTCATGGAATAGTCTAATGGAATATTTAATAAATAACAGAGGTTATACAGAAAAAGACCTTATAGAGTGTGGCCTAATTGGGAAAAGTACTAAAACAGGTAAGTATTATGATAAATTTAGAAATAGAGTGATGTTCCCTATATTTGATTATAGAGGCAATGTCATAGGATTTGGTGGTAGAGTTTTAGATGATTCTCTTCCAAAATACTTAAATTCTCCAGATACACAAATATTTAATAAAAGATATAACTTATATGGACTAAATTTTGCAAGAAAAAACTTAACTACAAGGACAGTTATTTTAGTTGAAGGTTATATGGATTTAATATCTTTATACCAATATGGAATTCAAATAGCAGTTGCTACATTAGGAACAGCACTTACAAGTCAGCAAGCTAATTTAATAAAAAGATATGCAGACAATGTAATAATATCATATGATTCTGATGAAGCAGGTGTGAAAGCAACTATTAGAGCAATTGATATTTTGGTTGAAGCAGGGTTATCAGTAAAAGTGTTAGATTTGAAAGATGCAAAAGATCCAGATGAATATGTTAGAAAATATAAAACAGAAGGATATAAAGATGCAATAAAAGAAGCTGTACCTCGGATAAAATTTAAAATAGATAAATTAAAATTATCATTTGATTTGAATAAAGATGAAAACAAAATAAAATTTGCGAAAAGTGCAGTTGATATTATTAAACAAATAAAAAGTCCAGTAGAAATAGACTATTACATAAAATATTTAAGCAAAATAGTTCAATTAGATGAAGATGCTGTAAAAAGGGAAATATACGGTAAATCATATTATACAAAAAAATCATTAAAAAAAGACAATAAATTTAATAATTTTAATACTAAAGAAGAAAAATTAAATATAGAAAAAGTAGAAGTAGCTAAAAATGGAGAGGAAACTACGGAAATAACATTAATAAAAATGATGATGAAATTTCCATTTTTAAGAGAAAAGATACTACTAAAAATAGATGAAAGTGATTTATTACTTAAAGATAGTATAAATATAATCAAAGTTTTAGAAAAATTAGATCCAGAAGAAGTATTGGATTTTCAAAAATTGGATAATATAGATGAGAGTTATTTAAATACATTAAAAGAGATTTCTTTAGAACTTATAGATATAAATAATTTTCATGAAATAGAAGAAACAATAAGAACAGTTAAACGAAATGCATTAAAAAATAAAATAGAAAATCTAAGAAAACATCAATCAGAATTAGAACAAAATAGAAAAAAAATGGATGATTCTAATAAAGAAGCGATAAAAGAGCTAGATATTGAAATAATGAATATAGCTTTGAAAACAGTAGATTTAAATAAAAGATTGAGAAGTTTATAAAGGGGGTTTAAGTGTGGATAAAGTAAAAAATGCAGACAACAAAAAAGAATTAAAAGAGAAAGCAAACGCACTGATATTAAAGGGAAAGAAGAACGGATCTCTTACATTTGAAGAAATAGGTGATGCTTTTGAAACAGTGGAAATGAATAAAGAACAGATGGATAACCTTTATGAAACACTTCAAAGTGTAGGCATAGAATTAGTAGATGAAAAATCTAAAAAGAATAATGCAACTTTTATTGAAAGAAATAATAATGATATGGAATTTGATCATATAGATGATTCTAATCCTGATGATGATGAAAAAGATGGTGATTCAGAAACAATAGACTTATCTTTACCTAAAGGTATAAGTATAGATGACCCTGTAAGAATGTACCTTAAAGAAATAGGTAAAATACCACTACTTAAACCTCATGAAGAAGTAGAGTATGCTAAAAGAATGCACGAAGGTGATGAATTAGCAAAACAAAGACTTGTTGAAGCAAACTTAAGATTAGTTGTAAGTATAGCTAAAAGATATGTTGGTAGAGGAATGTTATTCCTTGATTTAATACAAGAAGGAAATTTAGGTCTTATAAAAGCTGTTGAAAAATTCGACTATGAAAAAGGATTTAAATTCAGTACATATGCAACATGGTGGATAAGACAGGCTATAACACGTGCCATAGCAGACCAAGCTAGAACAATAAGAATACCAGTACATATGGTTGAAACAATAAATAAATTAATGAGAGTTTCAAGACAGTTATTACAAGAATTGGGTAGAGATGCTAAACCTGAAGAAATAGCTAAAGAAATGGATTTATCTGAAGAAAAAGTTAGAGAAATAATGAAAATAGCACAAGATCCAGTATCTTTAGAAACACCAATAGGAGAAGAAGAAGATTCTCATTTAGGTGATTTCATACCAGATGATGATGCTCCAGCTCCAGATATTTCAGCAGCATACTCACTATTAAAAGAACAAATAGAAGAAGTTTTAGGTTCTTTAAATGAAAGAGAACAAAAAGTTCTTAAATTAAGATTTGGTCTTGACGATGGTAGAGCTAGAACTCTTGAAGAAGTAGGTAAAGAATTTGATGTAACAAGAGAAAGAATAAGACAGATAGAAGCAAAAGCACTTAGAAAATTAAGACATCCTAGTAGATCTAAAAAACTTAGAGACTATCTTGACTAATAAAATATATAAAAATACGTCTTACTTAAAGACGTATTTTTTCTATATAATAAATATTGAAAGGAAAATAATATGAAATTAACGGATAGATTATATAAAATAGCATCATTTGTAACTGATGGAAAAAGAATAGCAGATATAGGAACTGACCATGGATATATACCTGTTTATTTACTAAAAAATAATAAAATACCATTTGCAATTTTAGCAGATATAAATAAAGGGCCTTTAGAAAATGCTAGAAAAGAAGTAAGACATAATTCTTTAGAAAATAAAACAGATTTAAGATGTGGCTCAGGAATAGAAGTATTAGAAAAAGGCGAAGTAGATGAAATTATAATAGCTGGTATGGGAGGTATATTAATAGCTGATATATTAGAAGCTAAAAAAGAAGTAGCACAAAATGCAGAAAAATTGATACTTCAACCTATGCAAGCACAAGAAGAATTAAGAAAATATCTACTAAATAATGGATATGAAATAATGGAAGAAACTCTTGAAAATGAAGACTTTAGAATATATGAAATAATGACAGCTAAGTACACTGGAAAAAATAATATTCCTGAAGACGAAATATATTATGAAGTTGGAGAAAAGTTACTAAACAATAAAAATGAACTATTTACTGAATTTATAAATAAAAAAATAAGATCAAATAAGGCTATACTAGATAAATTAGACGGTATAGAAAGTGAAACTATATCAGAGAAAAGAAGAGAAATAGAAATCAAAATAAAAAAATTAGAAAATCTTTTATAAACTATAATTTAATTTTAAATTTAAAAAGGTGATTATTATGAAATTAAATGATATAATAACAAAAATAGAAAATAAATATCCACTGAATTTAGCATACGAGTGGGATAATGTAGGATTAATAGTCGGTGATTTAAGCTCAGATATAAAAAAAATAATGACTGTATTAGAAGCTAATGAATCAGTGGTTGATGAAGCAATAGATAAAAATGTTAATCTTATAGTAACACATCATCCATTTATTTTTGGGAAAATAAAAAAAATCACAACAGATGATTACAAAGGAAAATTAATACACAAACTTATAAAAAATAATATATCTATATATTCTATGCACACAAATTTTGACATAGCATTTGATGGATTGAATGATTATTTTATGAAAATTATGGAAATTAAAAATACAAAAGTTTTGGATAAGATAGATTCTTATCAAGATTACTGTGATGGAGAAACATATGGACTTGGACGTATAGGAGAATTAGAAGAAAGTATAAAATTAAAAGATTTATGTAACAAAATAAAAAAAATATTAAAAGCAGATTCTTTAAGAGTTGTTGGAGATTTAGAAAAAGAAATATCTAAAGTAGCTGTTGTAACTGGATCTGGTTCAGAGTTTGCAAAACTTGCATTAAATGAGGGTGCAGATGTCATTCTAACTGGAGATGTAAAATATCATGATGCACAAGATGTATTAGATATGGGAATGAATTTAGTAGATTGTGGCCACTTTGACAGTGAAGATATTTTTAAAGATGTTATGAGTGATTTCTTAAAAAATGAATTTAAAGATATAGAAGTTATGAAAAGTGAAATAAATTTAAATCCATTTAACATTGTATAGAATAATACATATAATTTTATTTATCAAAAATAATAGAAAGCTATGGTGAACTAATGATAGTACCGCCATAGCTTTTGTTTATTACACATATTATTTTATTAAGTTATAAAATTTGATAATAGTTACTAATTATTTTAACTATTTAAAGATATTTTATTGAAAAGAAAACTACCCAAAATACGAATAATAGTATTAGTATACAAAAAGATTTGCCTTTTATATTTCCTAAATTAACAGTCCAACCAATACCGAATCTTTTTGAAGTAAAAGCAGATGGATCATTTTTATTATAATATATACTTCCTAAAATCCAATGCTCATCATCATCTTCAACTGAATAAGAAGAATCAGAAGAAGAATCATTTTTGATTTTGATTGAAAAATAAATAATAGGAATTATTGAAAATAACATTAAAACAGTAGTAGTAATATTAATCACAATGTTTAAACTTTTGAATAATAGAGCTAAAGAAATAGAGTTCAAAAGTATTGACATTGATACTAGCATGATAAAAGATGAAAAAGCCAAATATTCCAAATATTTCAACTTAGAAATTGAAAAATTCTCAGAATTTTTATCATTCATTTTTATTCTAGATTTTAAAGAACTTATAATTGAAAAATAAAGTATAATCATCATAATCAAAGGATAAGATAATTGAAATAAAAATGATGATACATTTTTTTCAATAAATTTATCAGCAACACCTAGATAATTATAATGAACAGGCATCATATTTGGTATCTTATTATAATTTAAAATAATATATAATGTTATTAAAAATGTAATTAAAATAGGTATAATACATAAAATACGATATTTTTTTATTAGTTTTTCTTTTTCTTTTAAAAAATTGATATCGAATATCTGCACTTTTTTAGAATCTAATTCTTTATCAATAGTCGATAAAAATTCTTTTTTAAAAGAAAGTACAGCCTTATACGTTTTGAAATAAACAATGAAAGAAGCTATACTTAAAAATAATATAGGGAAATAAAAAGATAATATGTAAATATATTTATTTTCACAATAACTAGCAGCTATATAAAAAGCTATTTGTAAAAATAAAGATGTAAAACTCAATAATAAGATTGATTTTTTATAATATTTATCACTTTTTTTCAATTCATCATAATCTCTATATTTTTTAGGAATATTTACACCATAAAAAATATTTTTATTTGAAAAATTTTGCATATAGTAAAAAGATACAGACATTATTATCATTGAAAATAATAATATTATTATAACTAGTAAAAAGTTAGTCATTTTTTATAACCTCACATTCATTATAAATTTTTTTTGAAAAATCAATAAATTCTTCTTTACTTATACCAGATAAAAAAGCATTACAAATAAATATTTCTAGCTCACTATATAAGTTCTTTTCTGAATCTGAATTTTTTTTGAGAGGTAAATCTGAAACAATAGCACCTTTTCTTCTATCTATATTTAAATAACCTTTATCTTTAAGAGAATTGTAAGCTTTATTAGCTGTATGTAGATTAACCCCTATGTTTTCAGCCATATTTCTTACAGAAGGAAGAGAATCTCCAATTTTCAAATCACCTTTTGCAATGGATTTTATAATATTTTCTTCTATCTGAATATATATAGACTTATCACTATTAAAATCTAATTCAAATTGCATTATTATAGCCTCCTTATATTATATCTGTTATAGATAATATATAACAGATATAATATAATGTCAATAATTTTAATAATATTACTGCGAAAATTAAAGTAAAAATTGAAAAATTAAAGAAATTATGTTAATATATAAGTGAAGATAGATTGGAATATTACACGAGATGACGGGTGTATTCTAAGAAATCAGTATAGAGAATTATAAGGAGTGGAACACGAGGTGACGGGTTTCACTTTTTTTATTATAAAAATAATAAAGGGCTAACTTTAAGAAGAATAGCCCTTTTTCATATTTAAGATTTAATTTATTTAAATTCTGAATGAAAGTTTATATGCACTAAATATAAGAGTTTTGTATATTAATATGAATAGAAATATGATTGATAGATTAATAATTATATATTTTAAATTAGTAGACCTTTTTTACTATGCTATAATCTGAAATTAAACTAAATAAATCTATTGCTATATTTTTGTGCTTATAATTATCTTTTTTTATTTTATACATTAAACTCATATTTGTTGTATATGCACAAATATCTGCCAATTGAATATTTACGCTTTCAAAACTTTTTTTCTGCATCACTTCACAGCTAATTCGCTCATTATCTATTTCACGAATATATGGAATAATATAATTAGATATTGTATAATTTCCTTCATCAGCAATTAAACAAGCTTGTTCATCTATTTCTGTCAAATAATCTAATAATGTATCAATAAAAATTTTTGTCATATTTTTATTTAATAAATCTTCAGAGTTATTATTTTTACCGTATTTTGATGAAAAATCTTCTTTATTACAATATATAGTAAAAATGGGTAAATTGTATTTCTCTACAACTCTCAAAACTTTTTTTATTGTATTTATTCTATCTTCTTTATCCAATATTATATATGGAATATCTCCTCTTATAATTTCAGAACAATGAAGTTCAAATGATTTATCAACAATTAAATTTGTAAGTAGATTAGACATTTTGTGAGCTCTTTTTTCTGTATAAGTATTTTTATTAAAAGATGATTCTAAAGTATTTTCTATTTTATATTTAAATATTTCAGATATTTTATTTATATCATCATTTATTTCTTTGAAATATTTATTATTTATACAAACAGCAGTAAGAAGGTATATAGGTTGGTCTAAATCTTTAATACTTCTACTACCTGAGTCATCGATATAGATATTTATCACTACAGTTCCTCCATTTCATGTAGATAATTATATATTTTATATAGTAAATAACTTAATATATATTATAGTCTAAACTGTGGATTTTATAAATAGTTAAAGATATGTATTTTTATGAAGAGTAGATTAAAATTAAGCTATGAAAGTAACATATTATGAAATAAATTTTTAATATGAAAATTATAATAAGTATTTAAAGAATTTATTAAGTTGTAAATATACATTCATGATGTTATTATATGTTAAATAGTAAATATAATATTATAAGGAGTGATACTAATGTATAAAAAAATATTAGAATCTGTAGAGTATATACAAACCTTAACAAACATAAAACCAGAAATAGCACTTATATTAGGATCTGGATTGGGGTCTATGGCTGAAAAAATAGAAAATCCAATAAGGATAAAATATAAAGATATACCTAATTTTCCTGTATCTACAGTAGAAGGTCATATTGGAGAATT
The DNA here is from genome assembly GCF_029264495.1 of Peptacetobacter sp. Classification (GTDB taxonomy): domain Bacteria; phylum Bacillota; class Clostridia; order Peptostreptococcales; family Peptostreptococcaceae; genus Peptacetobacter. The sequence continues at coordinate 1,153 of NZ_JARIBH010000081.1, read as the reverse complement.
AATAATAGGTGATTTAGAAGGTAAAAAAGTTATTGCTATGCAAGGAAGATTTCATTATTATGAAGGATATTCGCAAGAAACAACAACTATTCCAGTAAGAGTTATAAAAATGTTAGGAGCAAAAACATTAATAGTGACAAATGCAGCAGGAGGAGTAAATAAAAACTTTAAACCGGGAGATTTGATGATTATTGAAGACCATATAAATCTTAGTGGTTCAAATCCTCTTATAGGGAAAAATGATGACAAAATAGGACCTAGATTTCCAGATATGTCAAATGCATATAGTGAAAAACATAGAAATTTAATAAAAAAAATTGGGGAAAAAGAAAATTTAAATTTAAAAGAAGGTGTATATGCCTATTTATCAGGTCCAAGCTATGAAACTCCAGCAGAGATAAAGATGATAGGAATATTGGGAGCAGACGCAGTTGGAATGTCAACAGTACCAGAAGTTATCACAGCTATACATTGTGGAATGGATGTAATAGGGATATCATGTATAACAAATATGGCAGCTGGAATATCTAAAACTAAACTAAATCATAAAGAAGTAATTGAAACAACAGAAAAAGTAAAAATAAATTTTGCTAAGTTAATAAAAAATATTATAAAAGAACTATAAAATCAAAACTATATATAAATAAACTAAAATAGAAAACTCCATAATTTAAAATATAAAATAGACTAAAAATATTTAAATAAGAAAAAATATAAAAAATTAAAAAATTTTTTTAAAAATATGTTTAGGCTATTTTTTCAGGGGTATAATATATAACATAAAAGAGATAACAAAACTCTTTAAAAAGAAAACAAATAAAATTATTATAAAGTAAAGATTGTGGAGGATTAAGATTATGAAAAAATGGGTTTGTACAGTATGTGGATATATACATGAAGGAGAAACTGCACCAGAAGAATGTCCAGTATGTAAAGTTGGAGCAGATAAATTCGAAGAAATGGGCGGAGATAGAGTTTGGGCTGACGAACATAGAATAGGTGTTGCTAAAGGTGTAGATGAAGAAATAGTAGAAGGATTAAGAGCAAACTTCACTGGAGAATGTACAGAAGTAGGAATGTACTTAGCAATGTCAAGACAGGCAGATAGAGAAGGATATCCAGAAGTAGCAGAAGCTTACAAAAGAATAGCATT